>CAMFHA010000012.1 GCA_945952115.1 uncultured Legionella sp.
TGATCTTTGTTTTGTTGATCTTTGTTTTGTTGATCTTTGTTTTGTTGATCTTTGTTTAATAAATCGCTAATCAGTTTATAATTATATTGCGCGTCTTTATTCTTAGGATTTAAAGCTAAAGCTTTTTTATAAGCATCTAAGGCTTTTTGGTATTGGCCTAAATGAGCCAAAGCATTGCCTTTATTATAATAGCCCTGTTCATTTTGTTCTTTTTGGTATAAATCAGCGGCTCGCTGAAAATCACCGGCTTTATAAGCCGCCGCGGCAGACCAATCCTCGCGCTCAAACTTATCCTTTGCTTTAGAAAATTGGCCTTTATTCATAAATATCTGAGCTTGCTGATCTGGTGTTGACCATAGATCAGACCAATTCCACGCGTTAACTTGCATAGAAAATAAAAATAAGAGTGTGGAGACAATAGACCTTTTTCGAAACTCGCTGCATAGAGCAAAGTACCAGGAAGCTCGGAGCGGAGAACCGGAATGTACACACAAGTACATGAGGATTCGAGCACCGAATCGACGAAGCAATTTGTCTCTGCAGTAGAATTTCAAAAGAAATCTATTGTAATGCTTCATATTGTCATCCTTCGGATCCAACCACGCTGAAATACAGGCAAAAACAATAGAAGCGCAGGAATTAAAAACCAACGGCCCTCATCACGCCACTCAGGGATCTCATCATGCTTATTTTTTATAAATTGTTGTTGCTTTTTATTGAGCCACCCATTTAAATCACTCGAATCAGAACGGTAAGGAAGTAATCTACCTTCTCCAGCTTGAGCAAATTTTTGAAAAAGCGGATTTAAATCAGAATCTGAACGAATCGGCATGATAGAAGAAAATACGCCCTCTTCCGCTAAATTTTTGGCCTGATTAATTGCCGCTGTAGAAGGAGTATCTGCCGTTAAAACCAAAATTTGCCCTTGTTGATAGCCCGCTTGCTTAATTAAACGATTTGCTTCACTTAAAGCAGATTCTAGTTTTTGTCCAGTAACAGGCAATACTTCTGGAGTTAGCACTGATAATAATGATGTGATTGTTTGACCATCATCAGTTAAAGGAGAAACCACAAAAGGTTCACTGGTATAAACAATTAAACCAAATTGACCTACCTCTTTGTGAGCTAAAATATCATATAATTTAAATTTTGCACGACTCAAACGATTTGGGCTTAAATCCTTACTCATCATATGTTCTGACATATCAAGAAGTAAAACTCGAGGCTGGATAGATTTATACGTTGGAACAGGTAGCTGATGCCAAGAAGGTCCAGCAAGTGCGATAATCATAAAGAAAAAACTAAATAATAAAACTAAAATTGAATTAAGCTGCTTTTGTGAACCTTTGCTCTGAGGAAGATGAGCAAGCAAATGTTTATCACAAATTTCTGACCATCCGTGTAGTTTAGGACTACGTCGCCATAATAGAACCATTAAACAAAGATAAGGAATAATAAATAATAAGCACCAAGGCCTTAAAAAATGGAAGGTTGTCATTGCTAAATGCCCTCCTTTTGATTACCTAAGAAGAATAATTTAGAAAATAAAGAGCCTTGAAGAATAAGCCAAAAAATTCCTAGGACTAATGCAAAAGCAATAAACCAAGGATAATAGTCTTTCTGAGGACGAATAGTCGCTTGATCCTGTTTAATTCGTTCTAGTTCATTAATTTTCCGATAAATAGCGTGTAATGAATCAGGATCAGTAGCACGAAAATATTGTCCACCAGTTATTTTGGCAATTTTTTTTAAAGTACCCTCATCCAAATCAGCAGTCATATTCACATCAAAAAAATTATCAGGTGTAATCGCGCTGGAATCAGCCTCTGCCCCTAAGCCAATAGTATAAATTTTAATGCCTTCTGTCTTCGCAATCTCTGCAGCTTTTAAAGGTTCTAAAACACCAGAATTGTTAGCACCATCCGTTAATAAAATAAGAACTCGACTTTGCTTAGGTACTCTCTCTAATCGTTTTATTGCTAAACCTATTGCATCACCAATAGAGGTTGTTTTCCCTGCAAGACCAACCGTAGCATCGTCAATACGTGCAATAATACTAGCGCGATCATACGTTAAAGGTGTTTGCAAGTAAGCTTGTGTGCCAAATAATATAAGCCCAATATGATCTCCTTTGCGTGCATCAACAAATTGTTTCGCAGCACGTTTTACTACAGCTAAACGACTAACAGGTCGACCATTTAAAACCATATCATTCACTTCCATGCTTCCAGACAGATCTAAAGCCATCATAAGGTTATAACCTTCCCTTTCTACTGGCAGAGGCTCACCTACCCATCGAAGACCTGATAAAGCCAATACTAAAAATAACCAAATGAACATTGGTAGAATTAAAACAGATTTAGAAACAGCAAATTTTTGTTCTCTTTGTATTATTTGTCTCATTGCATCAAAAAAAGGAATCTCTAAAGCAGCAAATAATTTAACTTTTGCTTCTGGAGCGAAAAACCATATAAACAAAGGTAAAGGTAAAATCATTAACATCCAGGGATTAGCTAATTCAAACATGGCTTCTTCCTCTGTTTTATCCATTGCCGACTGAGCGCTACTAAAGGATATAAATCAATAGATCCATTAGGTGTAATGGCTCGCACGTCATCCTGAGTCGCTTGCGACGAAGGATCTCCGAATGGTGTACTGTGTTTAAATTCAGGATGACGGAGTGAACCATTGCCATTAAGTTTGAATGGAGTTTCTAAAAGCAGATAGTTTACTGTTTCAAAATTTAAACCTTTACTCGTTGAATTTAAAAAATTAATCCACTCTTTACCATGGATACTTGCTACTTTACTGCGAGGAAAGTAAACCAAAGCAACTCGTTTAAGTAATTCTGAAATATGGGCGCTGGCTAATTGTACATTGCGATCTTTTTCATATTGATGCACATAACTTTGCAATAAAACAAGAGCGTGTTTTTTAGCTCGTGCATTTAAATAACGCTTATAAGCAATAAAACTAGCAACTATAATTAAAGAGACAAGAAATACAAATAAAATATACCATCCTGGCGCTAAAGGCCACCAACCCACAGGCGCTGGTAAATAAATATCCTTCAGTTGCGCTAAGGCATCCACTTCAGCCACGTATCCTCCGAGGAAAAGTTTGACGCACTAAAAGAGGTAGATCCATGTCAGTAGTCACTTGCACACATTGAATTTGCAAGCGTTGAAATTGCTCATTTATAAGCGCCATACGTTGACTACAATATTGATTGTAAGCACGAGTAATTGAAGGCAGGCTAGTATCCCAAATTAATTCTTCTTGCCCATTTGAAATAGCATATTGCTCTGGCTTTGGTGCGGCTAATTCAATTGGGTCGCAAATAGGGTAAGCTAAAATGTCATTATTCGCATGCAAGCGAGTTAAATGCTTTTCAGTTTCTGCATCCATGGCATAAAAGTCACTAATAAGAACTAAAATACTTCCAGGACGAATAACTCGACGTAAACGTATAAGCGCATCACTTAATACTCTTGAGCTATTTTCTCTTTTATTATTGCCCTGTTGAGTATAATGACTTAATGACCCAAGTAGAGGCAATACACCAGAATCACGTCCTCTGGGAATAAATTCACTATGTTCTTTTGCTGAAAAAAAGAAACCACCAACCCGATCACCTTGTTTAATCACTGTCCAAGCAAGCATTGCCGCTAAACGAGCAGCAAGTACTGATTTAAACGCATGACGAGTACCAAAAAACATCGAGGGATTAAAATCCACTAAAAGTACTGTAGGCCGTTCACGTTCTTCTTGATAAATTTTTACATGCGGGCGACCAGTGCGAGCCGTAACACGCCATTCCATATGACGAATCTCATCACCAGCCTGATAATTTCTTACTTCTGCAAAATCCATTCCTCGCCCACGTATCTTAGACAAATGAAGCCCTGTCCTTAAAGATTTGCCTTCAGAATAATACTGGGTGGATTGAGCATAACGCCTATAATCGATTAATTCATTTAACTCTGCGACTACACCATCGGTCATAAAAACCTCTAAGGGACAGCAACTAAACGCAATAAAGAATCAATAAAATCATCGCTATTAATCCCTTCAGCCTCTGCTTCAAAGCTTAATAAAATGCGATGCCGTAGCACATCATGTGCAATAACATGAATATCTTCTGGAATTACATAATCACGCCCCGAAAGCCAAGCATGTGCTTTTGAGCAACGATCTAGAGCAATGGTAGCACGTGGGCTTGCACCGAAACGTAACCATTTTGCTAGTTCATCACTATAAATACCCGGAGTCCGTGTGGCAATAACTAATTGAACTATATAGTGCTCTAAGGCTTCACTCGTATGGACGTTCAATACTTGTTTTCGAGCTTCAAATAAAGTGGTTTGTGCTAATTTCACTATTTTAGCTTCGTTGTTATTAACAAGACCTAAGGCTTCTTTCCGTGCCAAAGTTAAAATATCATGCTCTACTTTAGCTTCTGGATAACCTATTTTTACATACATTAAAAAGCGATCCAATTGGGCTTCAGGTAAAGGATAAGTGCCTTCTTGCTCAATAGGATTTTGTGTGGCCATGACCAAAAACAATTCAGGTAAAGGATAAGTTGTTCCGCCAATAGTCACTTGGCGCTCGGCCATTGCTTCAAGCAAAGCCGATTGTACTTTGGCTGGAGCGCGATTAATTTCATCTGCTAAAATCAAATGATGAAATAGAGGTCCAGGTTGAAAAACGAAAGAGCCATTTTGAGGATGATAAACATCCGTCCCCGTTAAATCCCCGGGTAATAAATCGGGTGTAAATTGAATACGATGGAAATCACCTTCAATACCATCAGAAAGCTCTTTCACCGCACGAGTTTTTGCTAATCCAGGCGCACCCTCAACTAATAAATGCCCATCCGCTAATAGGGCAATTAATAAGCGGGAAATAAGATCGGTTTGTCCTAAAATACGCTTATTTAGATGCATGCTAAGTTGCATGATTTTTTTCTGCACAGAATTCATTGTATTTTCTTCTAACTGCTCCATAAGCATCTCTTCTACAAAAATCTTATCCTAACGTGAAATAGAATTTATGCCAATAGTAAGGAGACTACTAGAAAAAATAACTGGTTCTTTTAAACGCAAAGAAGAGGAGATTAAGATTTGCGGTTAAAAGAACCAGTTATTTTTTCTAGCCCCTTAAGATTGATAGTCATCTTGCAATTCGAGCGGCATCATTAATTGAACACGTTCGTACAGTGAAAGGATTTTTTCACAAAATACATGTAATTGCTGCTGATTGTCCCATAAATCGAAATCGATTCCTTTATGGAAAGCATATTGTCTAGATAAAGTTTTCAATAAGATCATCTCTTGGCTTGATAAACCTAAATGATTGTTCATCTCCATAAGCTCTACTAGGTTTTTGTATTCTTTAACCGGCCGATGGTCGTGTAAACAATAGGCTTTAAAAAGCAATTGAAATGCTTGATACATTAGAGAAACCACCGGAGCTAATACATTAATGTCTTCCCCTCGTTGCAACTCACCTAGGGCTACATGACGTAATAAATAATCGGCGCAATAGGCATGTTGCGTCGAAGTGCTTAATAATTCTAGCGGTGATAAATAACGACGGTCCATTCTTAGCTTCATTTATGTTAAAATGAGAATTATTATATCTGTTAAATGATTTGATGCACACTTTTATCAACAGCTCTTGGCAAATTGGCTCCTTAACACTGCCACACAGGCTAATTCAAGGTCCTCTTGCAGGCTATAGCTGCGCTCCTTTTAGAGTTCTTTTTAATCAATTTATTCCTCCGGCTTACTGCGTTAGCGAAATGATTTCTGCCAGAGATGTTCTACACAAGCACAGTAGTCAATCACGTTATTTGTATCGTGATCCTCAAGAAAAATTGCTTGCTTATCAAATTTCGGGCACAGAAAAAGAAATCCTGGCGGATGCTGCTTTAATTTTACAAGAGCACGGAGCCAATCTTATTGATATCAACTGTGGCTGTCCAAAGACAAAAATTCGAAAAAAAGGTGCAGGCAGTGCTTTGCTTGAATCACCAGAAAAGCTAATAACCATTATTCAACACCTTCGCAAAACTATTCGGATTCCCTTGACTGTCAAAATTCGCCTTCTAGGAGATGAACGTGATCTACATCTTGCTCAGCAAATCATGGATGCTGGAGCAGATGCTTTAATTGTGCATGGGCGACGCTGGCTCGATGATTATGATATAGCTTGTGATTTGCGCCAAATAAGGCGAATAAAGCATACCATTTCTATTCCCGTTATAGCTAATGGAGATATTAGAACTCAGGAAGATTTAGTTCGTACTGTTCAAGAAACAGAATGTGATGCCTATATGATTGCTCGAGGAGGAAGTGGTTGTCCCTGGCTTTATCAAGAACTGTTACAGCAAAAAAAATTAGTTATTAATACCTCAAAGAAAATTGATTTATTTATGCATCATTTAAACAATTTAGCCCAGCTAGAAGATGAATATAAATCAGTTTTACAAAGTAAATCTTTAATTCGTTATTATTTTCGAGACCAATTAAGCAAAGAACAGCTTGCTGCATTTTATACGATGAATTCTTTGAGTGAAATAGAACAATTTATAATCCTAGAAAACGCAGTTAAATAAATTCTTGTGATCTTCATAGAGAAAAATCGTTCTTCTCTTGTGTGTAGCCCTATTTCGAGTTAAGGTGACTTCATTTTTCATTCTCACTTTTCTATGAATTTATTAAACGCTTTACACCAAGAATTAAGACAAAAAAAAGAAATTCCTTTTGTAGAGTTTATGCAATTAGCACTTTATCATCCGCAACAAGGCTACTACAGCTCTGGCTTAACCAAAATTGGGCAGCAAGGTGATTTCATAACCGGGCCAGAATTAAGTCCATTATTTGGTTATACTCTAGCCAATCAATGTCAATCTATTTTATCTCTTCTTGAACGACCGAATATTTTGGAATTTGGAGCCGGCACAGGAGCCTTATGTGTCTCTATTTTAGAGCGTCTTGAACAAGTAAACTGCCTCCCAGAGCACTATTTTATTATAGAATTAAGCGCTCATTTACGGCATTGCCAGCAAGAACTTATTCAAGAAAAAATTCCTCACCTGGCCAATAAAGTACAATGGCTTGAACAATGGCCAGAGGCTTCCTTTAATGGCATTATTCTTGCGAACGAAGTATTAGATGCTATGCCAGTACATCGATTTAAATGGATGGACAATAGCCTTTTAGAAAGCTACATTAGTTTAAATGAACACAATGAATTAATAGAACAATTCAAAGTCTGCTCTAATCCACGTTTAATAACTTATCTTAAAGATAAGCTTAATGATGTACCTTCACCTTATATTTCTGAAGCTAACTTATTTATTGATAATTGGGTAAAAGAACTCTTTCAATTATTAAATCAAGGCTTAGTACTTCTCATTGATTATGGTTTTCCCCGCCATGAATATTATCATCCCGAGCGAAATCAAGGCACGTTAATGTGTCATTACCAACACCATGTCCACCCCAATCCACTAGTGCATGTAGGCGAGCAAGATATTACAGCTCATGTAGACTTTACTCATGTTGCTGAAGCAGGACATAATGCGGGCTTTCATGTGGCGGGCTATACCAATCAAGCCTCTTTTTTGCTGGCTAACGGTTTGTTACACTTAATTGATACCATTGTAGATGAACGTGAATCTCTGCATGCAAAACAAGCTGCGAAGCAATTACTTCAAGAAAATGAAATGGGCGAATTATTTAAGGTGATCGCCTTAACTAAACAATTAGAAATACCTTTAACTGGTTTTCTCTTAAGCGATAAACGAGTGAGCTTATAAATGGCAAGATATTTAACTACTGTTGAACTAGAAAAAGAATCGATGAAATTTTCTGCTGGTCACACGACTATTTTCTCTGCAACAGAACGTGAGCCCTTACACGGCCATATGTACCGTGTTTATTTAGCCCTAACACTTTGGGTTGAAGAAAATGGTATGACTTTTGATTATCGCTATTATAAAGAACGCATTCACAAACTATGTCGCCAACTAAACCAAACTTTTTTAATGCCGCAATACTCGCCCTTTTTAGACTATGCAGAAGATAAAGACTATTATTATTTTACATTCAACTTTAAAAAAATTCCTTTCTTAAAAGAAGATGTCACCCTCCTTCCTCTTACCAATATTACAGTTGAAGAATTATCAAGATGGTTCGTGAATGAATTAATTCATGATAATACGGAGTTAGATAAACATAAAATTGATAAGGTTTTAATTAAAGTATTTTCAGCCCCCGGACAATCAGCAAGCCATCAATGGCAAAGAAAATGAAGGTCTATAAAGTCTGTATTCCGAACACACATAGAGATTATTTTGATTATCTAGGTGAGCATTTATCGCTTTGTATAGGAGCTCGGGTATGGGTCCCTTTTCGCAAACAAAGAAAACTGGGAATCATTGTTGAGGAACAAGAATATACGAGCATAGAAAAACCGCTTAAAATGATAGAAGAAGTTCTAGATGATGAAGCACTCATCACTGCAGAAATTTTAACTTTATGCCGTTGGATGGCACAATATTATCAAGCACCATTATCAGAAGTATTGGCTTTAGCCTTACCTAAAAAATACCGTTTAGGGCAAGCCAGTGGTTTACCTAAAACGGACTGTTATGAGCTTATCCTTCCACTAGAACAAGCATTAGAGAAAATTGCTACACGCGCAACAAAGCAACGTAGCCTAGTACATTGGTTACATGAACAAAAAATGCCTGTTGAGAAAAAACGATTCGTTGCTGCAGGATATACTTCTAGCCAATTATTGCCTCTCATCCAACTAGATATTATTAAATTATCGCAAGAGCTTCCTAAAGAATTAACCCGAGATAAAAAAACGACTATTTTACAATTAAATCAAGAGCAAGAGCTTGCATTTAATGCTATCAACCAAGCACTGAATCATTATCATTGTTTTTTATTACACGGAGTAACAGGAAGTGGTAAAACAGAAGTTTATTTTCATGTGATTAATAGCGTTTTAAATCAAGGAAAACAAATATTAATACTCGTACCAGAAATCGGCTTAACCCCTCAATTGTTAGCACGTTTTAATGAACGCTTTCAAGAGCCAATTGCTATTATTCATTCTAATCTTAATGAATCCGAACGACAAATTGCCTGGCAATCAGCAAAAGAAAATCGAGTAAAAATTATTATTGGCACACGTGCTGCCGTTTTTACACCGATGCCTCATTTAGGTTTAATTATCATTGATGAAGAGCACGATACTTCATTTAAACAAATGGAAGGTGTGCGTTACTCAGCTCGAGATGCCGCATTAATGCGAGCTCATTGGAGTAATTTTCCCATTATTTTAGGTTCAGCAACGCCTAGCTTAGAAAGCATGCATAACTGCATGCAAAAAAAATACACGCGTTTACTGTTAAAACAAAAAGCATTAACAGATACTCCGCTGCATTATCAATTAATTGATCTACGCGCCCAAACGCTTCAAGAAGGCCTAGCGAAACCAACGCTGGAATTAATTAAAAAACATTTGGCCCAAAATAATCAAGTGCTTGTATTCATTAATCGTCGTGGTTTTGCGCCTGTAGTTCTTTGCCATCAATGTGGATGGATGATGGATTGTAACGCCTGTGATAGTCACCTAACCTTACACAAACAAAGCCAACAGATGATGTGTCATCATTGCGGTTTAATTTATTGTCCTCCTAAACACTGTCTAAGTTGTAAAAGCAATGAATTAGTTCCTGTAGGCTCAGGAACCCAGCGCATCCATGAATTTTTAAGCACTTATTTTCCTCAAACCCAAATATTAAGAATTGATAAAGATGAAACCCGTAAAAAGCATGCTTTTGCGAATTATCTTTCTAAAATTAATAATGGTGAAGCACAACTTATTATAGGGACACAAATGTTGGCAAAAGGTCATCATTTTCCTCGTTTATCTTTGGTGGTTATATTGGATGCGGATGCAGGACTTTATAATCAAGATTTTCGTGCTACAGAGCACCTAGGGCAACTACTTACTCAAGTTGCAGGTCGTGCGGGTCGAGCAGAATATCCTGGAGAAGTCCTTATTCAAACACATGTACCACAACACCCTCTTCTTAATTTATTAGTGCAGCAAGGCTATGAGGATTTTGCTCATGCACTATTAGAGAGTCGCCAACAAGCAGAATTGCCTCCTTTTCATTTTTTGGCTGTTTTAAGAGCGCAAAGTAAATCTCAAAGCGCATTAACCGAATTATTGCATTCAGCTAAAAAGTATTTACAAATACCTCCATTACGTATTTTGGGACCGGCGCCTGCACCTTTGGCACGAAAAGCCAATCAATACCGCATGCAATTATTAATTAAATCCTCTTCACGACCTGTGTTAAAAAGCGCTTTGACACAAATGCGAGAATGGTTAACAATGAATAATAAATTAACTAAAAGCATCCGCTGGAATGTGGATGTTGATCCAATGGACTTATCATGAATGAACAAGTGATTCCACTACATGAAAAAACCTTCGCTATAGCCTGGGGCGACATGGATGCCTTAGGTCATGTTAATAACAGCCGTTATTTTGATTATTTTCAAGAAGCGCGGATTGAATGGTTAAAAGAGCTTAATATTGCAATGACAGAAAAAACAGGTCCTGTCGTTATCCATGTCTCAGCAACCTTCTTAAAACCAGTTGTCTATCCTGCAACACTTACCTTGCGTAGTAGTCTTCACGAAATAGGAAACACCAGTATGGTAATCGCTCACCATTTATACCAAAATGAAACCCTCATGACCCATGGCACCAGCAAGATTGTCTGGGTTGATTATATTGAAGGCAAATCAGTGCCTTTGCCTGAGAGTATTCGTTCTTTTTTTAAGTTAAAAGTTAAATGAGGTTGGCGTCTTAGTGTCAGGATTCAAATCCATTAGTAGTTTATTCAAACGTGCAACTTCTTCTCTTAAATGTTGATTTTCTTGTTTTAACCACGTATTTTCAAGTTTGAGATCCTGTTTGGGGCGAGCAGTCAAAGTTTTTGTTTTTTTCTGAGTTAAATCATGAAAAAAAGAAGAGGAGTTATTATTTGTTAATTCCTTTACTTTTCTTTTAATAGGGAAGTTTTGGGACTCTACTTCTTTAGCAAACTCTCGCAACCACTCATATTCCTCTTGATCGAATCTGTTCTCTGTTACTCGGGTTAAATTAGTTTCAGTTAAAGGCAAATTAGCTTCAGTTAAAGGCAGATTAGCTTCTTCTGCTAAAAGCAAATCTTCTTCTGTTATCAATGGACTATCATTGCTTAGCAAAGAATCACCATTTTGCGCATTAGAATTTGTATGTTTCATGATCATTATTTCCACTAAAAATTATACTATTTGTATTAGGGTCTGTTGACATTTCAGATTTCGGCGTCGCTGGACGTCGGGCTTCTCTAAATGGAATGTCAACACGCTTTAGTTATTTATTCAAAATTTATCGTAAGGGTTTTTTATTATGAATGTTTTATTGAAACTGATTCGTCGCTATTAGCTTCTATTTTTTCATTAATCAGTTGAAGTACATAATCATTTGTTTCTCTTAACCTTTGATTTTCATTCTCAAGCGACTTAATTTTTTCTTTAAGCGCCTTGTTTTCGTCATTAAGCATCTTAGATGCATGTTCTTTTCGTGCTCTATGGCGTGCAGCCGATTCACGATTTCTTATTTTTCTTATTATTTTTTTATCTGTCAAATCGGGTTCAGGTTGTAATGAAAAAAAAGATAAGGGTCTAGTATCCTCTAATTTTATCTTCTTCTCTTTTTTATTATCAAGGTATTCTCGTCGTTTTTGACGGGCAAGCTTTGACTTATCGTCCACTATTGAAACTAGTTCTGCTACTGTGCTTTGATTAGACGGAGATTTCAGCCTATCACTATAATCAATCGTGGCATTAAACAAGTTGTCATCAAAATCAAAATCAAAATCAAAATCTGGGGTAAGCATAAGATCTTTGCATTAAATTCATAGCATACAGATATGGTTATTTTTTGTCAATGTGTAATTTAAAAGCGCATAAATTACACTGCAATCGGTGCTTTAATTGCTGGATGTGCTTGATAATTTATAAACTCGAAATCTTCATAGTGATAATCAAATAAAGAAGAAGGTTTTCTCTTAATCATTAATTTAGGCAAAGGAAATGGTGCTCTACTGAGCTGAGTTCTTGTTTGTTCAATATGATTTAAATATAAATGGCAATCTCCACCCGTCCAAATAAATTCTCCAACTTCTAAATTACATTGTTGAGCAACCATATGAGTTAATAAAGCATAAGAAGCAATATTAAAAGGAACGCCTAGAAAAACATCCGCTGAGCGTTGATAAAGCTGGCATGATAACTGATTGTTAGCGACATAAAATTGAAACAAGGCGTGGCATGGCATTAAAGCCATTTTATCTAATTCACCGACATTCCATGCGCTCACAATTAAACGACGTGAATCAGGATTAGTTTTGATTTGTTCTACTATCTCACTTAATTGGTCGATAGTATGCCCATTCACTGTAGGCCAACTTCGCCATTGTTTGCCATATATTGGACCTAAATCGCCCTGTTCATTTGCCCATTCATCCCAAATAGTTACGCCATGTTCTTGTAAATAACTAATATTAGTATCGCCTTTTAAAAACCATAATAATTCATGAATAATACTGCGCATATGTAACTTTTTAGTTGTGACTAAAGGAAAACCATGATTTAAATTAAAACGCATTTGATAACCAAAAACAGACAAAGTCCCTGTTCCGGTGCGATCACTTTTTTCAACGCCTTCGTGCAAAATATGTTCTAATAAATCTAAATAAGTTTTCATCGTTTAGCCCACCACCATAATCCAATACCTAATAATAACATAGGAATTGATAAAAGTTGCCCCATAGTCAACCAACCAAACGCAATATATCCCATCTGTACATCGGGCTGTCGAAAACATTCTGCGATTAATCGACATAAACTGTAAGTAATCAGAAAAAGTGCTGATACGCGGCCTTCAGGTCGAGGCTTTGCAGCATAAAACCAAACTACAAAAAATAAAACAATGCCCTCTAAACCAAATTCATAAATCTGTGAAGGATGTCTTGGTTGATCATCAACATGGGGATAAATCATTGCCCAAGGCACGTCCGTTACCCGCCCCCATAATTCTCCATTAATAAAATTGCCAATTCGTCCTGCGGCTAGTCCTAGAGGAACTAAAGGAGAAACAAAATCAGATACATTAAGAAAAGTTTTTTTAAAATGATGAGAAAAAAGCCACATGGCAAGAATAACACCTAACAAACCACCATGAAAGGACATGCCTCCTTCCCAAATTTTGATTAAGATCCAGGGGTGAAGAATTAACTCGTGAGTATTATAAAAGACCATATAACCAATACGCCCCCCTAGGATTACCCCTAAGGCAGCATAAAAAATAAGATCGCTAATTTGTTGGGTAGTCCAATCCAATTTATAATGTTTTGTCCGCCAATAAGCTAATAGCCAAGAACCAGCAAAACCTACTAAATACATTAAACCATACCAATGCACTTGAAGAGGGCCAAGCTTAAAAGCTACGGGATTAATTGAGGGATAAATAAACATGAATTAATATCCTTTTCATTGTACGTGTTCACGTAATGATGTAATTAGTGCATACCGCTAAAGAGACGATTTTCCCGCTCGAATTAAATTACCAAGCCCTTCCTCTTCCAACGCTTTTTGCAAATGGAAACGAATTTCTGTTGGATGCTCAAATTCAAGTACTTCCGCCAAAATTTTACGTGCATTTGCAATGGCAAAATTACGTATCACCCATTTCACACGAGGAAGGCCCGCAGAGTTCATACTTAAAGTATCAAAGCCCATCGCTAGCAATAAGATAACCGCTAAAGGATCGCTTGCCATTTCACCGCAAATACTCACTTCAACGCCAGCAGCATGACCGCCTTCAACAATTTTTAGCAAAATACGTAGCATTGCTGGATGTAAAGCGTCATAAAGACCTGCTACCCGCGCATTATTACGATCAACTGCTAACAGATATTGTGTTAAATCGTTGCTGCCTACAGAGATAAAATCAACTCTTTTTGCCATTTCTCGGGTTAACTGTGCAGCCGCAGGGACCTCTATCATCACACCAACTTTAGGCTTCTCAATAATACATCCTTCTTCTAATAATTCATTAAACGCTTGCTCAATAAGATAAGTAGCCTCTTCTACTTCGCTTAAATTAGTTACCATCGGTAACATAATACGCAAATTATTCAGCTCTTCACTTGCTCGCATCATGGCGCGAACTTGAATTAAAAATACATCAGGGTGATCTAAGGTTACACGAATTCCTCTCCATCCTAAATAAGGATTTTCTTCTTGAACAGGAAAATAAGGCAAGACCTTATCACCCCCAATATCAAGAGTTCGCATAGTAACAAACCGTGGCGCAAATGCTTTTAAGGTTTGCCGATAAATGATGGTTTGCTCATCTTCAGAAGGGAAACGATCACGGCTCATAAAAGGCACTTCAGAGCGGTATAAACCAACACCCTCCGCGCCCACACTCATCGATAAACCAGCATCCATGGCTAAGCCCGTGTTCACTTGGAGAGAAATACGGTAATTATCCGTGGTTTCGGCAGGCTTATCACGCAAACTCACCAGGCTTTGGTTTAAGTTATATTCTTCTTGAGCTAATTGTTTAAATTCACTTAATACTGATTTAGAAGGTGAAATATAAACATGTCCATAATAACCATCAACAATTACCGCTTTGCGTGAAATTTGGTCTAATTTTAAACCGCGCACACCCATTACTGTAGGCACACCCAAAGCACGCCCTAAAATAGCGACATGCGAATTATTGGAGCCTCTGGCTGAGACAACACCGGCTAAATACCCTTCAGGAACTTCTGCAAGTGCCGAAGCAGTAACTTCTTCACCCACTAAGATAGTACGCTTTGGATAGATAATTTCTTCACGTTGAGAACGCTGTAATTCGGCCAAAACACGTCGTCCTAAATCACGAAAATCACTGGCTCGCTCTCTAAGATAATCATCTTCCATACTTTCAAATTGAGCTATATGTTTTTTAATAACTGTTGCTAAGGCGCCTTGCGCACTAATTTTTTCCTCACGAATAACTTGTTCAACTTCTGCACCTAAACTGTCTTTATCCAAAATACGCAAATAGACATCAAATAAAGCATGTTCTTCTTCAGCAACGGTAGCCTTCATTCGTTTACTTAAACGACGCATATCTTCACGAGCTGCTTCTAAAGCCTCATAAAAAACAGTTACTTCTTCTTCTAAACCATCCACTGGATGACGAGGAACAGCATCAATATCAGAAGGAGGATAAACGACAATAGCCGTACCAATCCCAACCCCAGGGACGCTTCCCACACCTGTTAAAGCAATAGGCGCTACCTCAACTTTGGTTACTCCTAAAGGCTTAGGTTGAGTTAATTCTGCTAATTCACCTGTAGCTTCTGCATGCGCAATGATACCGCCTAATTGAGCTGCTAAAGTAATAAGAAAAGACTCTTCAGCATCATCAAAAGCTCGTGGCTCGACTTGTTGAACAATTAAAACACCAAAAAGCTTACGATGTTGGATAATAGGAACACCTAAAAAAGCATTTAAGTGCTCTTCGCCCAATAAAGAATTATGATAAAAATCAGGATGAAAAGGTGCATCTTTAAGATTTATAGGCTCTTCTCTGCGGCCAATTAAACCAACTAGGCCTTGATCTAGTCCTATGCGTATACGAAACTCAGCTTGTTTATTAAGGCCTTCCGTAGCGATTAAGACGTATTCAGCATTTTTGTTATCAATAAGATAAACGGAAACAGCCTCTGCATTAATGGCTTTATTAATATGGCGCACCAGTATACCAAGCGCATCTACAAGATTGCTGGCGGCGGTAACGTCTTGAACTATTCGTTTAAGTACTTTAAGCATCTACAAATGTGTTGTCCTTTTTTTCCGTTTTATGCCATAAGGCGAACGACGAGTTTTTAACAAAGATTCGAGCTCTTTTAGCGCCTGTGTATAAACTTGTCTTTTAAAAAAAATAACTTGTTGCTCTGGTTCATGAAAATCAATCCAGCGCCAACTATCAAACTCAGGTGAATCACTTAAATCTAAACGCACTTTCTGTTCATTGGAAATCAACTTCAACAAATACCATTTTTGCTTTTGACCAATGACTAATGGTTCGCTACCATGTCGTAAATACTGCTTAGGTAGTCTATATTTTAACCAGCGTTTTGTCGAGCCTAATACTTCCACATCGGCCTTATCCAAACCGACTTCTTCATGCAACTCACGAAACATAGCCTGCAAAGCAGATTCACCAGCAGCTAAGCCGCCCTGTGGAAATTGCCACGCATCATGCCCACTGCGTCTTCCCCAAAACACTCTCCCGGATTCGTTGACCAGGACAATGCCCACATTCAACCGATAACCGGCACGATCAATTACCATGGTGTCACTGCTTAGGATTACTTGTTAATACTTTGATTTTCCATAAAGTACAGCTATTTTGCAATGAAATCCTGAAATATTATTGTAATATATTTATAACGCTGATGCTTTTAAAAATACAAATATGCAATTTAGACTTAATATATAATAATTAAGTCTAAATTGCATATGGAAGTGATAAGCAATATAGGATTTGAGTATCTAAGAGAAAATAGTTCATACTTATTTGATCTAGAAATATTAAATACGAATCAACAGCCTCATACGAACTCTATTTTCTCTTTTGAATTCGCCCCGCCAGGTCGCAAACTGAACAAAAAGAAAAAATTTGTTACAATGCAACCAATTAAATGATATACAAAGAGAATCATGACAAAAAAAAGTGAACTGCTAATAAGCGCTAGCGAATTTCTTCCTGAAAATGACACAGATTATTTGAATAATAGAATAACTTTTGAGAAAAGAATCCTTAGCCGAATAGAGCCTGAACATTTAAAGGATGCTTGTAAAAAAAGACTGAACGCATTTATAACAGAACTAGAAAAGATAAAAAATTTGCCAGATCTCGAACAACAGCAAAAACAGATAAAGCAGAAAGCGGAGCAAGTTCTTGCTTGCGACGCATTAAATAGCCATTGGAGCGAGAAGGAATTAAAAGAACTTAATTTAGACAACAAGCAAAAACACGAGATTAATGCCGCTTTTATCAGTGCTCTTATAAGATTTTTAATATTAAGAGAAGAAATTAGTGAAGAAGATACATTGAATGAAAGAGAAGCACTTCGAAAACGAATACAAAGTGAAGAACATTATTTTTCATTCTTGGGCGAACAGACCGGAGATTCAAAAGAACTGACTTATCTGTTTCGTTTTGAAAGAGCTATCCTCCAGATCACCTCGCTGACAGATTATATTAATAAACAATTATTTTTGATAATAGGCAATATATTAGAAGGAAGCAAAAACAGCGTTCGTTACACAGATGGAGGAGGCGAATCTAAGGCAACAAAACGTAGAAAAAAACTCATTGCGTGTCTTTGTACTCTTCAGTCTAAAAAGCATGCTAACGATTATTGCCTGGAATTTTCTTGAAAAAATAATGCAACAACCTGGCGTAAAAAAATTTAAACTGTTGCGGCAAGTGAATGAGTATGTCAAAGTGCCTCCCGATGGCTATGATAACCTTTTATGTGCAGTAATTACCGTAGGTGAAACGTATGATCAAGCACAGGAATTTGCAGAAAGAGCATTAACTAGTATCGAATGCATTATTGAATAGGGCATTTTACTCATGAAAAAACATATTTTAATTCTTAATACAGGCGGGACTATTAGCTGTATTAAAACACAACAAGGTTATGCTCCGGCAGCAAATTATGTAGCGGAAGTCTTAAAGAGTATTCCGACTTTGAATCATCCCGATATGCCTAACTATACGATTAAGGAATATAATCCTTTGCTTGATTCCAGCAACATGACTGTACATGAGTGGAATTTAATTGCTTCGGATATAGCTAAAGAATATAAAAATTATGATGGTTTTCTCGTGTTTCATGGCACAGATACTATGGCTTATACTGCGTCTGCTTTATCTTTTATGTTAGAGAATTTAGCTAAACCAGTTATTGTAACAGGTTCGCAAATCCCTTTATCTGAAGTGCGTAACGATGCGCTTGATAATGTCATTACTTCTCTTTGGTTATGCGCGCATCATGCTTTAAATGAAGTGTGCATTTATTTTAATCAACGATTATTGAGAGGTAATCGTACACAAAAAATAAGTGCTCAACAATTTAATGCCTTTGATTCTCCAAATTATCCACATTTGGCTTCGATTGGTATTGATATTGAATTAAATCCCAATTTATTGTTAAAAAAACCTAAAGGGCCTTTTAAATTACAAAGAATTTTACCTAATTTTATTGCTAACTTTCGTCTTTTCCCTGGCTTTGCTTCTGATGTTTTAGCTTATGTTTTAAACCAACCGTTGAAGGGATTAATTCTTGAAACTTATGGAGCAGGAAACGCGCAAAATAATGATTCACGCTTTTTAAGTTTGCTTAAGGAAGCCTGTCAACAAGGAGTCGTCATTGTTAATTGTACTCAGTGCCAACATGGACGAGTAGAAATGGGACAATATGCTACTGGAAATGCACTAAAAGAAGTAGGGTTAATCAGCGGGCATGATATGACTCCGGAGGCTGCTCATTGCAAGCTACTTTATTTGCTAAGCAAAGATTTAGCTATTCCAGAGATCAAAAAATTGATGGAAACTAATTTATGTGGAGAGCTAGAACTCTAGCTCTCGAAATTATAAATATTTAAACTCAAGAATAACGAGGAACAAAGTTTTCATCCTCCTCTAATATTACACTACTCTCATCCCACTCCTTTTGGCGCTCTTCTGCAGAGGGAGTTTTTACCATTGGCCTCATTATATTGGCTTTAGCTCTAGGACAATGCGAGGTTTCTTCTGTCATCTCATTAATTTTTCTAATAGCTGAAGAAATTTCCTCTTCTAAAGTTCCTTCTGAAGAGGTCTGAGCCTTTACTGGCATGGATAAAATCGCAACTCCTGCAGAAAAGAAAGGTATTGAAAATGGCTTTTTGGGTTTAACAATATCCTCATTATCTCTTTTCAAATCGTTAAGCATTTGTAGTGTTACTGCTCTTTGTTCATCTAAAGTATATGAAGGCTGAATGGCTTTTTTCAAAGACTCTAGTCTCTTAAATAAAGCTTTCTCTTTTTGTTTTCTTATATCAATACTAGAATGGCTATCCGGCTGAAATTTGGCTAATCCAAGATAAGCACATGCATGAAAATACACTAGGTATTCAGGTGTGGATTTATTAGGTAAATTAAGCAGAGGAAAAGAAATATCTTCCAATTGCATATAAAAATTTTCTGTAGCATTACTTATTTTTTCTAAACAGGATAATGTTGCGGAGTCACCGTCCGCATTATGATCTCGACGCAGATCTTCTACTGCTTTTTTTGCGACCGTTAGATACCCTTTTATTATATTTTTATCTTCTTCATCATTTCCCGTGCCCTTAAAAGTAAGAATCTGTCCTTCAAGAGTACCAATTATATTTCGCTGTCCATCAGATAAGGAAGGGTTATGAACAAAATTGCCCAATTTTACAGGTCCCACATTATACGCTGTTTTTTGAGTATTAAGCTCACTCCACCGAAGTCTTAATTGTCCTGCAATTAGTTGTTTTAGATTTTCAATAAAAATAGTAGTCATTGCTATCTACTCCTTGTACTTGCAATTTTTTCTTGCTCGGTCTTTACATTATTCATAACATTAAGGCAGACTGTCTAATTCACCAGCTTAGATGTTATTAACCTAGGAAATCACAAATCTCATGAATTTACAAATCATTATTTTAGCTGCCGGCCAGGGTAAGCGTATGTACTCTAATACCCCTAAAGTGCTTCACCCTATTGCAGGAACACCCATGTTACAACGCGTGGTGGAAACAGCACTACAACTAAACCCTGATGCAATACATGTCATTTATGGCCATGGAGGAGAGCAAATTAAAGAAGCTCTTCCTGACCTTCCTGTACATTGGGTACATCAAACAGAACAATTAGGTACCGGTCATGCCGTAATGCAAGCCTTGCCTTATCTTCCTTCAGGCTCACAGGTACTTGTTCTTTCTGCAGATGTTCCCTTAATACAAACAAAAACTCTTTTATCTTTAATTGAATGTGCCCAAACAAAATCGTCTAGTTTGGCACTCTTAGTTGCTGATCTAGAAAATCCTTATGGTCTAGGTCGGATTATTCGTAACAACCAAGGTGAAATTTCTACCATTGTAGAAGAGAAAGATGCAAATAAGCAAGAAAAGAATATAAAAGAAATTTATACAGGCATTTGTTGCACAACAAGTGATAATTTTGCAAAATGGCTGCCAAAATTGGACAATGATAATGCACAACTAGAATATTATCTTACAGAAATTATTCGCTTTGCGGTTAAAGATAATACACCTATTGTCTCATTGACCATAGAAGATACTATTGAGACTCAAGGTGTTAATAACCGCTTGCAATTACAAGACTTAGAACGTATTTGGCAAAAAAGGTCTGCTGAACAATTATTAGAACAAGGTGTTGGCATTGCTGATGCTACCCGCATTGATATAAGAGGGCAACTTCATTGCGGCAAAGATGTATTTATTGATGTGAATTGTGTTTTTAATGGTACTGTTCATTTAGGTGATAATTGCATCATTGGCCCTAATTGCGTTTTAACTGATGTTACCTTAGCTGCGGGTTGTGAAATTTATGCTAACTCCGTTTTGGAAGGCTGCATTATTGGCGAACAGTGCCATATAGGGCCTTTTGCTCGTTTGCGCGCTGGAACTCAATTGAAAGCACAATGTAAAATTGGAAATTTCGTTGAAACGAAGAAAGCACTATTTGATGAAGGCTCAAAGGCAAGTCATTTGAGCTACTTAGGTGATGTCCTTATCGGAAAAAAGGTTAACATAGGCGCCGGTACTATTACTTGCAATTATGATGGGGTCAATAAACATCAAACGATTATTGAAGACGGCGCATTTATAGGTTCCGATACGCAACTAGTTGCTCCGGTAACTATAGGAGCACAAGCCACTATTGGCGCAGGAAGCACCATCCGTCGTAATGCACCGGCAAACGAACTGACTCTTACAGAATCAAAACAAAAAACATTCTATGGTTGGAAAAGACCGGTTAAAAAAGAGAAGTAGTTGTTAACCTCACCCTTTCTAGCAAATGTAGCTTCTTCACGGGGTATGTACATTTCGTCATTGCTTCACTTTGTTCGCAATGACGGCGTTTTTTATTTTCTCTTAAAAAATAACATACCTCGTAAATGGTTACTCTTACGCGACTCTGTGTGCCAGAAAATTTTTATCTTTCTCTAAAAGCCTACATAACCACAAAGTAACAGGCAAAAAAAGTGTCGTGGTAATAAGTTTATAATTCAAGACATGCTGCGCTAAATTAATCACTTGCTCAGAGGGGTAAACTTCCCAATAAAATAAACCATAATCAATAAAACATAAAAAAGAACTTGCCACGCCATTAGCGATAACAATACGCAACCAACGCGGTACGTTCCATTTATCTTTTTGAAGATAATTTAAAATCCACGCGTTTGCCCAAAAAGTAACGAGCAAAGACAGCGATGAGGCTGGCAGCCTTTTTGGAATAATATAATTATAAAAAGAATTCAATAAATTAGGAGAAGGAAATAAGGCTACTCCCATTAAAAAACCATCAAAAAGAAGTTGTGATCCAATTAAAGCAACAATCAACTTTATATGAGCTCGATATCCCCATAACTCAACTAATAAAGTACTAATGATCATTGTCATAGGAAAAAAAATACAACTTGCCGTTAAAATATTACCTTTTCCAAAAGTAATTACTCGGTATTCACAAGCCAAACACATCAGCATCACAATGACTGCAAAAAAAATAAGGTAATGATATAAAGGAAAAGCTACTCGCCGTGAAGAGGGACTTATTAATTGCTTTTTATCTACTTTCCCATCAAGTAAAAAAAATAAAGAAATAAGGCCAATAATTAAAGAGAGCAATAAAGCCACCATAAACGAATCAATAAAAATTTGCTGAACACTATGAGAATGGGGGCCTGAAAACAAAAAATAAAAATGGAAAAAGAAGAAAATAAGTCCACCTAAAAAAGCAAGTAAGACACAGCGTTTAGGGAAAGCAATTATAGCCCCCTCTTCTCTACAAAATAAATGGTGCGGCAAATAAAAACCAATAACAAAAGAAATAGTAGCCGCAAAAAATTTCTTAGGCATCTTATCAAACATTATTTGATAAACAGGGTTATCGTGCATGTATTCTGAAGCGGGTAAATTTACTAAAATAAACACTCCGATACAAAAAAGATATAATCCCATTAACGAGCTATTTAATAAATGCCGCTGTTCTTTAAAACGGCAATACCTTAAAGCCAATAAATACAAAGCGGCTATTAAAGGGCAAACAATACTCGTTACTGTAAATACAAGACCATGCCATAAAATTATTTTAAATGACACATTGATTAATAAAATCAAAAAAGTAATAGAGCTCACTGATAAAAATAAAAAACTTGAGCTCTGCTGGTTAGAAGAAGAAAAATTCATAAGTCTATAATTCCATAAAACAATAGCCAACTTACCCAAGGCTTGTTACAAATATAACATTATGAGCAAGTTCTTGGCAATATTTGTTTATTTCATCTCAGGGCAAACGCATACGTTGATCAAATAAAAACAAACTGTCGTCATTGCGTGAAATTTTCATAGCATGAGTTTGCCCTGTATTGCATCTCTCAAGCTTTTAAATCTTTATTAAAAAAGTCCCAATGTTGAGGTCTCCTCTACATTAGAGCTTTGCTTGACTCTACGTCTAGTGCTCAAGAACATTAAAGGATTATCTGCACCTACCATAACAGGCTCTGCTCTTACAGGCTTAAGCTTGCTTATAGCATTGATTGAACTATCGCTTTCTTTTTCTTCTGAAGCTTTTAGTTGGCTTGCATCATTTATTATATCAACTGAAACTGGTGTTTTATCGGGGACCAACTCGAGAGGAGAAACGATCTCATTAATAGGAGCCTCTTGAATTGAAGGAAGAAGAGGAACTGATTTATCTCCATTAAGTGCAATCAACTCTGTTTTCGGCATCCCAATTACTGTATCCATTTTAGAAGAATGACGCTCAAACCATCCTTTAATAGCCTGTGTTAAAGCCCAAAAATCCTCTTCTTTGCTAAGCATTAAAACTATTTTAGTTAATTCAGGTGGAATACCAAATTTTAATTCAAGAATAGCTGCAGCAGTTTTAGGTGACCAAGCCATTGTAGCGACTAATTTAGTCTTACCATGCTTATTCACCACATCAAAAGCATTAATTGCTCCCTCACGAATAGCGGGCCAATAGGTGGCAAGCACAGGGTCTTTAAAAAAATCATACGAATTACGAAACATTGGAGGAATCAACAAATCTTTTGATGTTTTAAAGAATTTTGGTAGTTTTGCATCGCTTAGAGATTCTAAATCACTGTTAAAAACATTCGCAAAAAAGCGTAAAGAACGTGATAAAGAAATAAAAGGGACTTCGCCAGGTAAAAGTTTAAAATCAATCGGCACGCGTTTCATTAAACCAGCCCAGAGCACATCCAATATAAAACGCCAAACTCGTTCATAATAATCTAATAAATCAGGAATAGTGGCATTTTTAGGTTCTACCAAGGGAACAGTCATATGAGCAGCAAGATTTACAGAAAATGCCAAAAGAATATGTTGTAAAGTTCTTAAATATAAATAGGGCAAAGGCCCTGTAGAAGACTGCAATCCTGTATTCATTAACCAAGAAGTCAACTCATAAGTTAATCCCAAAGCAAGAACAAATTCTTGCTCCATGTATTTATGACCTTCACAACGCTCAGGAGTAACAGTTCTCGTTATATACCGACCATTATTAACAATAGTCAAAACCTTAGAAGTAGGCTCACCGACATAAGGAAGATAGCTAATACCTGCTATAAAAGCTTGATTAGTCCATAATATTCCTAATTCACGTACTGAACCTTTTATTTTTCTTGGTATATCACATTCATTGCAAAGAGAGGGTGGTGTTTTTATTTTATTTGAATTAAAAGCAGAGGGTGCAAAAGCATCTAAAACAGCGACACGAACAAAAGTTTCCGCTCCTCTTTTCCATGTATAGGCAGCAACCAAATAATTACCTAGGGTAAGCATATTAATCACTTGAGAATAAACAATAGAGGATTCCTCTTCATCATAATCTGTACGAAAATAATTTTGTACAGAATTGTTCATTACATTAAGGGCAACAAGAGGCAAGACATCCTGAATTACTACATAAGCAAATCCATCAACTATTTTACGGGCTTCTTCATTATAAATTAAAGTGGGAATAGCTTGGCGCAAAGCTAAGCCCTGCTCTAAAACATGGAATGTGGTGTTGACAGTAAATTTGAATGTGGCATTTGTTATATTAGGCAAGGCTGTATTATTCCATACCCATTTAGCACCGCCAGCAAGTTGATTTCCGGCAACATTGGCGTTGGCTAGGCTAGCATTATTCCACACCCATTTTGCCCCATTAAGAGTGCTATTACTCACTGCATTTGCATTTTCTTTAAAAGAATCCCACCACCCCATATGCCACCCCTTGCATTCCTAAAATTTTATTCTATGTTTAAAAAATGAGAAATACTAGGGTCTATTGACATTTCACCTGCCGCGGACAAACAGGCAGCAAGTGAAATGTCAATAGGCTCTGGGCGAGCTATATCAAATTTCAAATAAAAGCATATAATCAATTAATCTACATTAAATAAAGCCACAATATGGGAATAAAATTTACAAAAATGCATGGTTTAGGTAATGATTTTATGGTTATTGATGGAATAAACCAAAAAATTACATTCAACAAAGAACAAATTATAGCATTAAGCAATCGTCACACGGGCATTGGCTTTGATCAGTGTTTACTTATTGAGAGAAGCACTAAGCTTGGAGTAGATTTTAACTATCGTATTTTTAACGCTGATGGGCAAGAAGTCGGGCAGTGCGGAAATGGTGCGCGCTGTTTAGCCTTATTTGCAAAACATTATGGTTTAACAAAGCAAAACCAATTAACTATAGCTACTCGAACCACAACAATGCATTTAAACATCAATAAAAATAACACGGTAACTGTTGATATGGGTATTCCAAAATTAGACCCTAAAGAAATTCCTTTACAGATATCAGAGAAGCAATCTTTATATGAGTTACCATTAAAAAATGGTCAATCTATTGCAGTGCATAGTATTAATGTCGGTAATCCGCATGCATTATTGATTGTAGAAGATTTAGCACATGCTCCTGTGCTCCAATTAGGAGAAGAAATAAGTGTCCACTCTTATTTCCCTGAGCAAACCAATGTGGGGTTTATACAAATAATCAATCAGGAACAAATAGCTTTGCGGGTTTATGAACGAGGTTGCGCAGAAACAAATGCCTGTGGCAGTGGAGCGGTTGCTGCTGCAGCTATTGGAAGGCTATTTTATAATTTGGCGGAGACTATAACTGTTAAACTGCATGGAGGCGAATTAATTGTGAGTTGGCCAAATAAAGACTCTGCTATTCATTTAACTGGACCTGCATGTTTCGTTTATGAAGGAGAACTAGGAGGGTTCTTTTAAAACACTCTTGAATTTTTCTTATAAATGTTTATTCTGAATAAAATCACGACAGATTATAGCCTTGTTTACTAAATTTTAGATGAAGCGAAGGAGTGTACATTTGTACATAACTGAAGCTGAATGAAAATGCAACGATACATAAAGCTTAGTGGGCAAGAATATACCATTATTTAGAGGTTTATATGATAAGCGAAGCCTTGCACTCCATTATTATATCGATTAAAAATAACCCTAATGATAGTTTGCTAACACAACTAGACCTCCTTACTCATGAAGAATTATCATTTCTTTATCAATGGATGCTAGCTAATCAATTAAAAGAAAATAGCGTTAATTATTTTAACGAATTATTTAAAAAAGAGGAAAAACAAGCACTTTTAGTTGCTTTCTTAACCAATACATTGATTGAAAATCCAGAGCATTTAATTACTTTTATTAATTATTTAAATGAATCCAATTTATTAGAACTGATAAAACAATTATTAGAAAAAATAAAAATCGATAGTTCTTTTATGAGTTCGTTACACCAAGTATTGGTTGTTTTTTGCACTAAGCTGAATGACAATCCTAAAGCAGACGCACCTCTTCATCAGTGGAACAATAAACCTTATGCCCAAGAATTAGTTCATGCTTTAATCCAACATCCCGAATGTATTTTTAATTTAGCTAAAAAACATCGTACAGTTCATCTTTTTGTATTTACTAGCGAAAATAATTTAAAAAATTATCTTGATGATTTTCTTAATCATTCAAAAATCAATGCAACAGAACTAAATCAATGTGCCCTTATTTGCGTAGAGCATTTTAAAAATCAACCTCAATCTCTACATACTTTTTTTGATAACCTTAGTTTATCAGAAAAAAATCGAACTGATGTAGGTAGAGATAATTTACTTAATTTAAAAAAATCTATTTGGTCTCTTCTTCATATAAATACTCCAAATAAAGAACATTCATTTAAAGAGCATTCATTTCAACATTTGTTTACCAATAAAAAAATATTAACTATTTCTCACCCTAATAAAAATTGGCAAAATGAATTTAATGCTTATCAGCAAAGTATTTGGCTAGCAAAAACAAATGACGAATTAAATGAAGATTATTCAGAAGATCGATTAAGTGAAATTCTTGCACACTCCATTGAACTTACTACTAGCTCCAATTGGCAAAAAGCAAGTGCTTGGTTAAAAAAACAAGAAAGAACAGCACAATTAAATTTTTTAAAAAACCTTATTCGAAAAAACGCTAGCTTTCTTTTTAACCAACAGGCCTACCAATTAATAAAGCAAGCAAACCTATCAAACAAACAATTAGAGATGTTTAATGAAGAAGAATTAAGCTGGCTCGTACGCTACGGTAATACTAAAGAACAAGAAACATGGTTAGCTTTAGCTCAACAAGGCCACCAAGAGAAACGGTTTAACTTAGGATTATTTTTCTGCGCTTTACCAGACGATCCTTTTTTACTTGAAGAAATAACAAGCAAGGATTTATTTTCAAACCCTACTGTTTTGGCTTTGCTCTTTGCAGAGTTGCATAATAAACCTGAAAATAAGACTCATTTACACAGCCTTCTTCCTCTTATAAAAAACACCGATCAACTTTGGGTGAGAAGTTTTCTTAATGAAATAATTCATTTAATCAAAACGGCCAATAATAATTTAGTATTACTGTCTCTTATTAATAAATTAATTCTCGATCCTGAAACAGCACTTAATGCAACAGAAGAGAAAGATCAAGATATTTTAAATCATTATTTAAGCTTACTTAATTCATTAATAGACGCCGCAAAAAAGGAAACTGATAAAACCGAATTAAAACAATTAATGCTTAATGTAATTTCTACTTTAAATCAAAGAAATGAACAATGGGCTAAAATAATTTTTGATCATCCCGCTTTTAGTGCGCTGTGCATTCTCCTAGCAAACAACACCAATACATTTGAATTATCTAATCCTTTAACTAATTTTTTCTTAAACCCAGCTATTAGCCAATTAAATGCTAAAGCTCACACGAACCCAGATATTCAAAAATATATATATAATTTGTTATTATTATCCCCACCTAATTTAGCTCTGCAACAATTTTTAGTTCTATCTAATTACTTATCTAGTGAAAACAAGCTTGCTTTAATCCGGGCCACTTTGTCTCAACCTACTCGCCTAAATCTATATGATATACAATTAACTAATCTAGCTAATTGTATTTTTAGCGAGGAGGATCAGCAGTTACTAGAGCAAATTATGGAAGAAAAAAACTATAAACTACCTCTTTATTTTGAACAGCTACCCGCTATTAAATTTACCAAAAACAGTTATCTATATAAAAAAATAAAAGAGGCGGCTCTTAATGGGTCTCTTAATCATGAATCGACTCTCAATCAATTTTACTTTTTAGAATACAGCTATCAACAAGATGAAAAAAATAATCATGCGCGATTACAAGAATTGGTAAAGCAAGCCGCCCATATCCCTACTGAGATTTTTGCTCAAATAATTAATTCTTATATACCTTCTTTTGCTAAACAAGAAAATGACGCTCTCTTTTTTTTACAAACTATTGAAACTTGTTTAAAGGAACCCTCTTTAAAACTACTCAATCAATTAGACAAAACAACCATTAACTTAATTATTAATACCGCTTTACTCCAGCCTGACGCTTATCTTTATTTGCTTGAATTGTTGCTCTATTCAAACTCTAGTGAACTCTGTCAGGATTTAATACAAACCAAGATTAATAATCTAATCAAGAGCTCAACAGAAATAGAGAATGCTTGCTTTAATCAGTTGACTGTTAACCAGTTAAAACAGCTCGAAACATCACCATTGGCTTTAGTTTTATCATTACACCGTTTAATTTATTTTGCAAAACCAAATAAAGAATATCTTTCTTTCTTAAACGCAGAAACTGATCCTCAAAAACTCTATAGTAAAAAGCTTTTTTGTTCTCTGGCGAGCTTATATCAACATTTAAATAACCTAGATGCTCTTCAACCGGACTTAAACCCTATTCTCTCCTGGCTTATCAATTATGGGGAAACTCATCTTGAACAGTATTTAACAACAATGGAAAGTTTCGAGCAAGATAGGGATATAAAAGAACCTTTGGTATTTTTTCATTGGCTTCGCTGGAAAAATACTCTTTATATGAACGTGTATAATAAAAATATTCTACCACAAGCTTTTTTCGACTGGCTAAATAACTATAATACAGAACAAGTTGAAACAGGCGCTCATTTAAAAGCTGTTTTAGATACTGCAAAAGAAACCAATCAAATACGCTCACTTTTGTCCTACACACTCCAACATAAAGAGAGTTTAAGCGAAGCTCAGATACTTTGGTTCAGTGAACAAATTCTCTCTTATTCTGAAAATGAGCCTGGTTTATTAGCCACCATAGTCGATTTGAATTCCTGTTCATCCTTATTTGCACTATTTAAAAAGGCTGAGGGCTCTCAATTCGCTTTGTTAAAAATCGCTCTAGAAAAAGAAAATTATTGGCAAACACTTTTAGAAAATAATGAAGAAAAAACTACCTTTATCAAGCAACTCGCCCTTCAAAGTTTTTCAGCAGATCAACTAATTGAACTAATACAATGCACAAAAAACAAACTAATTAAAGAGCAACTTATTCTCTTTTTCTTATCGCAAAGTCATTATTTAACTAATTTACAAGAACAATCAAGCTTAGAACAACTAAACAATATAGAACAACACAGCCCTTCTCGTCTAAATGGTTTAGTGCAACAAATAAATACTAGCTCCTTAACCAAGGAACAAATTCAAGGTTTATCGTCCGAAGCGGCTTTAAGCATCTTATGTTGTGTTACTCATTTTTCTAATCTTACTGTAACGCAAGTTCAACAATTATTAGCGCAAATACCTCAACTCAACATCCTTCATTATTGGCTAAATCATTACGCAGCGATGCCTAATGGGTTTTTCCTTTTTGCTCATTTTATGAATAGCGCTGAATCAGAAGTTGTTAATATAATAAAAAATTCATCGGATAAAACGCAAAAATGGTGCGCACGTACACTTCTTGATCATCTGGAGCTTTTTAATAAAGATAATCCTCTAGTACAAGCAAATTACAGTGAAGAATATTTAATTCTGGCATTAAAAAAATATCTTCATGGCCATACCCATTCCAATTATATTTACTTTATTAACCAAGCTACTTCCAGTTTATTAAATCAAAATCATGTTTTTTCTTTAGAAGCAACTCAACTACTTATTAGCTTGCATGGTGATCCACAATTTAAAGAACTAACTCAAACTACAGCCTATTTAATAAACTATAATTTAAAAATACATGCTGAAAAGGCTTCTATTGAGCTATTTTATGAAGGAACTCATCCTAATATCAGCACTATGGTTCAATTGATTCCCGTAAAACCTAAATTACCAGAAACTGAAAAGCCTCTAAGCACTCTATCTCAATTACTCGCGCCTCTTCAATTAGACATTGAACAATCGGCACCACTACTTCCTCATGATCATCCATTAATTGATGCAGTGGCTGCGGCGACAACTTATATCAGTGCTTTTGATTATTTTTTAATCTACTACAAAGGCAATCCACGAGCATTACAAAACATCTTGCAACATTATTTAACTTTTTATATTCAAGAAACAAAAAGCCGCTCTCTTAAAGAACTATATAACATCAGCACTTTAATGACACGACAAGAATTAGCTCCTGAGCTAAGACAGTTAATTTATGATAATTTTTTAAAATATCCTAGCTTATATGATGAACATATAAGCTATTGCCTATTTTTATTTAATCCCCAAAACACAGTCCAACACTTTGGTTTAAGGGGCACGGTAGAGAGTTATAAACTAGTTATTAATTTATGCACCACCGCACTCAAAAAATTAGACCCCAAAATTCATGCGGAAATTATTCATATGGCTAATACTGCGCTCTTTGAAGCAAAAACTGAATTAGCTTTCGCAGAAGATAACAATTTATTTTCTCGTTTATTTAGACGCATTATACGCTGTTGGTATTATAATTGGACTGGTTTTTTTATACCAAAGTCTCCTGTTTATGTTTGTCCTAATGAACAAGCTAAAAAACCAGAACCGGAAGTTGAAGCATATTCTTCAGAGCAAATAAATTATTACTCTATACAAGAGTTGCCCGTTTTATTAGAAGCGCTCAAAAAAGAAAATAATTTATCTAAATTGAACGAATTACTGATCGCTTTAAACCAATGGGAGTTCAAAAAGCAAAAATCAGAAGAAATAAAAATTCGACAAGAATTACATCATTTATTGCATAAGCTTTTACAAGCTAGCGAACAAGACGCTAAACTTTTATCTTGGTTACAAGAAAATCAAGCTCCTTTAATTATCAATCGCTTTCATTTGCTAGAGTTATTTTTAGCGAACAATCAACAAGAAGAAGCATTGATTTTTTTAAAAGAAAGCAATGAAGACTCGCCTTATCTTCATTATTTAATCCAAGAGCTAGAAACGCCAATGCCTACTACTAATACAACACCAATAGCTATAAAAAGCGCTGAACCTACGAGCTCTGTAATCAATACAGCTGCTTCTTTAGCTCAATCAACATGGACTTGGGTAAGCGCTTTTTCTTTCTTTGGAGCACCACCAATTAAAGAGTCGATAGTAAATATAATAGAAAACAATCAAAGCGCAAAAGCTTCGATGAGTGGAGTTTAGCTAACTAAATGATAGTAAAGCAAACATGATAACAACTAAAAATTAATTTTTATGGGGCTATTTGTATGTTCAAGCAGATAAAAATAAATTTAGATAATGAGTACAGTATTGATGCTGTTTATGAAGCAGTTGATATCGCCATAAGAATTTGGAAAGGCCTAACACCTATTGGAAAAGCCAGACTAACCACAGACCACGTAGATGTTACCTGAATAACAATTATTCAAATAGATGATGAATTTGTAAATACTAAATTTAATGATCAATATACTCTTGGCGAAATCACGCTTAAATTTCTTATGAAATTTCCAAACCTTGTCAGGAAACCTGAATTTCGTTTTATATTAGATGCTCCAGATAATTTAAAAAATATCATTTATAAGCATCATTTTGATAACGGTGAAGATTCAAATCTAAAAAACGATATATTAATTCGTACAAAGAATATAGTGCCAGAAAAAAATGCAAACCCAGAAAATATTTGTTTTACTCAATCTATTAACGATGAAAGCTTACCGAAATTGCTAGATTTGTTAAATAAAAATGCATATTGGCAAGCACATTTAACGTTAGATCGATTAAAGCTTCTAATAAAAAATTCGCATTGCTTCTTTGCATTTTCTGATGCTAATGAAATTGTAGGGTTTTCACGTGTGCTTACAAATTATACTAGCTTTGCATCCTTATGGGATGTAGTTATAGATGAACAATATCGTGGGAAAGGTATTGGCATTTTATTGATGCATAATATATTTTCAGATAAAACATTATGTAACATAGATAATTGGGTTTTATTTACTGATACAGCCAAAGGGTTATATAGAAAGTTTGGTTTTGTTTCAGAAGGAGAATTATCCGATCGCAAGCTGGTTCATAAATTACGGCTCCAAGAATCAAATCCAGCTTATATGTCTGCGTTAATTCAAATAATGGCCAACAACAAGCCAATTAATCTAAATATCGAACAAATCTTTGCGTTTCTATTTGGTAAACAAGGAAAGCGAGCCAATCTACCTATTTTTTGGAATGAAATATCACAGGTTAATGAATCCATTCTCTCCAACGATGAGCAATCAATCAATTTTTTAGCTTAATATAAAACTCATAATTGAGGTTCATGATAGTATATTAGGCTTTTTTGAAAACTGCTATTAATGCGTCAATAGACGTTCCTGGATAAATTTAATATTCATTAACAAGTTGATTTCTATATTTCTCTACATCTAAAATTAAGTATATCTCTAGTAAAGGAGCAAGGATGGACGAGAAAAGAAAATTTTTTCGCATTAAGAATAAAGGTGAAATTCAAGCACATTTTGATAATCAGTTACTACAGGTACGCGATATCTCTGCTTCTAGTGCAGCTGTTGTTACTGATCTTATTCTTCCTCAAACAGGGATAATTGAATTAAAAATTAATCTTTTTGTTATTAACATGAACTATGAGTTACTTAAAAAAAGGGGCGATAACACTATTGTAATTTTTAACAATGAATATCAGGTTGAAAAATTACTTGTTGTTTTAAAAAATTTACGTGATGAACAGTCATAGTTCACAGGGATAGAGTCTTGGTAATAAAGCACGCACCTAAAGTTTCCAGCGCTTATGCATCCAATTCCACTGTGCTGGATTCGCTAAAATAATACGCTCTAATGCTTTATTATAAGCAAGAGTATTTTGATATAAAGATTCTTGTGTGGATCCATAATCTTGCCAATGAATGGGTTTCTGGAACTCTAAAACATGTTGGCCATTAGACAAACGATATCCTGCTGCAGGAATAACAGGAACACCTGTATGACGAGCCAAAGTTGCTAAACTACGGTAAGTACCTGCTTTTTTACCAAAAAACTCTACTGGGATGCCATCTCGATTTACTAAAGAAGCATGTTGATCTAAAACGAAAATCACGGCATGATTTTGCTCTAAGGCCGCACATACTTTATCTAAAGAGTTTTTCTTTGGAATGACATTAAGACCTGCATTATAATAATTTTTAAAGACCAAGCGCTCTAATGCTTTAAAACGCAATGTGCGTCTTATAAAATGGAATTGCCCTTTAAATTCCTTAAAATTAAGAACCCCACCTAAAGGTGCAAACTCCCAATTACCAAAATGTCCTGTTACTACCAAAACCCCTTTATTTTGAGCCACCACTGAAAGCATATGCTCATGACCCATTACTTTAACTCGGTTTCTTAATGCATCTTCTTTGATAAACCGTAATTGCATGGTCTCTTTAAAAGAAGTGGCTAAATGAGAATAATAAGCTTTAGCCAAATAAATTTTTTCGTGAGGAGTTAGTTGTTCGCCAAAAACCTGATTAATATTAGCTAAAACTAAGCGTCGCCGATAAGGAATAAATCGATAAAGAAAGCGACCAGCCCAACTAACTGGAAGATTATTAATTTTTTGAGCTAGTTCCCTATTCACAAGCTTTAAACGCCAAACAAACATTCATACTAGCAAAACCCCGATTAATCATTAATGCATAATTTGTTTTTATCTCTTGATGATCGGCACTTAAAGAAAGAGAGCCACAAGTAGAGGCTTTTTTATCTAAATTAGCTATCCCTGGTGCACAACGATGTTCTAAAGCATATGTTGTCATCACTGCATCTACTATACCCGAAGCACATAACGTATGTCCCATAGACCATTTAAATGCAGTCATGGGCGTTTCAGCAAATACAGCTTCAATAGCAGAAGCTTCACTATTATCTGACTTTATATTGCCATTACCATGGGCAACAATTAAACCAATATCTTGTTCGGTTAAACCGATAGTATGTATTGCATCTCTTAATAAAGAAGCAAGATGCTCTCCTTCTGCTTCTAGAGAAAAAAGGCCCTGCCCTTCGCTTGCACCCAATCCGCCTAGAATCTCTCCATAACAGTGAGCATTACGTGCTTTGACACTTGCTTCGCTTTCTAAAACCAAAGCGGCAGCACCATCTGCCAAAATAGTACCATCATGAGCTTGCTCAAAGGGCTTTAAATGATTCTCACTTAAAACACCTAATTGCTCATAGTAAAACATGGCTTGTGGTTCAACTCCCATGTCATAAGCTACAACCACTGCTCTATCTGCTTGTCCAGTTTTAATGGCGTGATAAGCCTCTAAAATTGCTTGAGCTCCTCCAACAGCATGATTGGTTATATTATGATTAGGGCCTTTAAAACCATAAGTGATCCCTGTATAAGCTAAAACATTATTAGGTAAAATTCGAAGTAACCACATAGGATGAACTTCATCAAACAACTGCTCAGCAAATGCTTGCATAGTGCCTTGGGTTTTAGCCAATAGAGGTAAAAAATCATATTGTTGAAAATATTTATTTCCAGGAGAGCCCACATAAACAGCTGTTTGCTCATTAAACGAATCAGCAGAAGCTAGGCTATCTCTGTAAGTAAGCATCTCACTGTGTTCAACTGCTTTTATTGCCGCATGAATCCCCATAACATCTTGACGTGAAATTACTTTAATTAATTTACGATCAGGCAACATTTTAGCCGCTTGAAAATTCTTTAACTCTCCGCCCAAATGACAAGACCACTGCCCTATATCCCATCCTTCAATAGTATCAATACCCGAATGACCGGTTAATAAAGAATTCCATGTCTCATCTGCATTAGCTCCAGAGGCAGTTAACGCACTACGTCCTGTAATAAATACTCGGTTTTCCTTAGTCATTATAATGCCCCCTCATACTCAGGATGCTTAAATAGCAAACAACTATTGGAGCCGCCAAAACCAAATGAATTAGAAAGTACAACATTCAAATCGCCATCACGTGGCCCGTCAACAACGTAATCTAAATTACATTCAGGATCAGGCGTAGTTAAATTAGCAGTTTTAGGGATTCGAGACTCTTCAATAGCTTTAACGGATAACACCGCTTCTAATGCCCCAGCAGCTGCAATTAAATGCCCTGTTTGACTCTTAGTAGAGCTTGCCGGTAAAGAATAGGCCCGCTCACCAAATACCGCTTTAATGGCATTAGTTTCACTTAAATCATTCATTTTTGTAGAAGTACCATGAGCATTAATATAATCTACTTCATCAGCTTGAACACCAGCATCATCAAGCGCTCGCTCAATGGCTTGAATTGCACCATCACCATTTGGATGTGAATCGGTGATTCGATAAGAGCTTAAGGAATTACCTTCTCCGGCTAACTCTGCATAAACAGAAGCACCTCGCGCTTTGGCCTTTTCCCAGTCCTCAAGAATTAAGAAAGCAGCACCTTCTCCTAGAACAAAACCATTTCGAGTGCCATCAAAAGGACGGCTAGCAGTTTCAGGGGTTTCATTATAAGTAGATAAAGCACCTAGTAAACAAAAACTAGATAAGCCAAGAGGATTTATCATAGAATCAAATCCGCCTGCTAACATAAAATCAGCCTCACCACGACGAATAACTTGCATAGCAAGTCCTAAAGCCTGGCCTCCAGACGCACAGGCCGTATGCACCGAAGTAGCATAGCCTTGAATACCAAATTGTTGAATTAATAAAGATAACCCAGAATTTGAAGTAGTCTTGCCAAAATCATTTAACTGGTAAAATTCTTTTTTATTTTCTTGCAATAAATTCCAATTGACCTCACCATCCAAGGCACAAGTTTGTTGAAAGCGGTGAAGATAATTAAATTCAGCAGTCATCATCCCACTACCAACCACTAGACCCCATCTTGCTGCAGTTTTGGAAGTGGGTGCTATGCCTGCGTCATCAAATGCCTGTTGTGCAGCAGAAAGCGCATAATGAGTAAAAGGCATGGCAAAACGAAAATGCTTGCCTTTGTGTCGCGGATCCGGCTGAAAATTTTTCACCTCAGCAGCAATCCTTGTAGGAAACGCATGTGCATCAAAATGAGAAATAGGTGCAATTCCTGATTGTCCCTCCATTAAATGTGTCCAGGTAGAGCTCACATCATTTCCAAGAGGGGATATCATACCTAACCCTGTAATAGCCACTCGTTTCTTATTCATATTATTTACCTTTTGCATTTAAGACGACTTCAACTACACAAACTCGTTTGCCATCTACTTCATTTCGGCAACTTAAGATTAATTCATCTTCTGTTTGTTGCTTAATTTTCATAAAACAAATAAGCGCATCCCCTGGCTGAACAAACTCGTTCATCTTAATTCGCCGCAACTCTGTGATCTGATAAGTTGCTTCTAAAGACTCTGCGACTAAAAACTGCTCAGCTAGTTGTTGAATACATTCTAATAAAACCGTCATGGGTAATACGGGTTTTTTAGGAAAATGATCAGAAAAATAAGCTGCAGCGCGGGTAATTCTTTTTTCAGCGCAAATACTTTCGCCTGGCTTAAAATCTAAAATGCGATCAAAGGTCATATTAATATAGGGAATTGAATCTTTGTCAATTAGCTCATCTTGATTTGTAGAATAGTAGGAGCTAATTAACGCCCAATCACCTGGTCGATAAATTTCTTCATATTGCGCTTGCACTTCCTTCGCTGAAATAAAATCATCCATTGGCAATAAGGGCCCTAAAGCACCCTCAATAACAAACACCGGCTCACTACCAACTCGAGCAACACTATGATATTGCACTGCCGCATTATCAAGAGCATCAATATAAGACTCAAGTAATAAAGTTTCCCCTACATACGCAGGTCGACATAAACGAGCACTAGCTACCACTCCCGCAACTGGCCTTAAGGTAAAATGATTATCTGCCATAACGTTCCAGGCAGCTAATTGACCTAAAGTTTCTCCAATCAAAGAAGAGATAAAGCAGGGTCTACCCTGCTTATCTTGAGTTAGGCAACTATCTTCTTTAGTAATATGCTTCACCCCTTTAATAAACTCTCCAGGGGATGATTGAATAATACGATCAACGAATAAAAATCGCATTGTATTAGGCTACAGTTTCCACAGTTTGGCTGGCAGCAACAACCAATTTACAAAACGTTTCAACAGTAAACAACATAGGAATTTCATTAACTTTCATATTCGCTTTAAACTGCTCTGCTGGAACCTCGCTTAAATAAGATTTTAAAGCATGCAAACCTTTTTCAGTTAAGACTCCGCCTTGTTCAAATTCGTCTTCAGCCAAATTACCGCGAGCGTTTTTTTCTAACTGACCACGTGGAATCTTAATTTTAAATTCTTTTTCTAATTGAAATACTAAATCAAGAAAATCAATTGATTCAGCACCTAAATCAGCAATTAAACGACTATTTAAAGATACTTCTTCTTCGTCAATAACCAGTACATCAGCGACAATTTGCCTTACTTTAGGGTAAACACCTGCTACATTCATTATTTTTCCTCAGAACCGATCTAGATGATTTAAGAAGAGATTATAACATAATTTTTTTATCATCTTAAAGTAAAAATAAAAACCAACCTAATATAAGCTTCTGTCAATATTAATCCTATAAAGTTAACTGCCTTACTTTATCCAACTTGAGAATAACCAGCATCCACAAAAAGCGTATGTGCATTAATCATGGCTGCTTCAGGTAAGCATAATAAATAAACTGCATTAGCCACATCGTCTACAGTTAATGGACGATCTGCTAAAGAATGTGCCTGATATTCGTCTAAAAGCTGCTCACGATTCGGAAAATGCTTTAAGGCATCGGTATCCACCACACCAGCAGAAATTGTATTAACGGTAATGCCATAGGGAGCCAACTCTAAACTTAAAGAACGCACTAATGCTTCCAGAGCGGCTTTTGAGGCTCCGATAAATGCATAATTAGGAATTGCCCGTATAGCACCTAAACTTGAAAGAGCAAGTACTCGCCCTCCTTTAGGCATTAGCGCATGTCCCCCACTGACTAAATGGTTTAACGCTAAAGCATTAGTTTCAAGACACCAGCGCCAATGTTTAGTAGACATTTTTAAAGCAGGTTTTAATACTCCGCTTGCAGCATTGCTAATTAAAAAATTAAGCTGAGAAAAATGCTCCTTAAATTGAGCAAATAGTTCTTTAACTGACTGATGATCAGCTACATTACCTTGAAAAGCTACAGCCTTTCGCCCTAGACTTTCAATCTCTTTAACTAAGGCTTGGGCTTCATCAGAGCTATTATAATAAACTAAAGCAATATCAGCGCCGGAAGATGCTAGTTTTAAAGCAGTTGCTTTACCTATCCCACGTGCACCACCTGTAATTAAAGCAACTTTTCCTGAAAAAGGTAAACTCATGCACATGACCCTCTAGTATAAAAAAGCATCAAACTACCTTGATTTTGCCTCTCTGTCAATCTAGAAAAAGGAATTATTCTTAAATTACCTTGTGTCTAAAGCCCTAAGTTTGTACCATTTGCGCATGTATAATTTCTCACAATCCTCCATGAACTATTCTTGGTCTAAAACTGTATTTCCTATAGCAGCGCTCTTTTCATTTCGAATGCTGGGTTTATTTCTGTTAATTCCAGTTTTTACTCTTTATGCCGTTCATTTTAAAGGAGCTACACCTGCTCTTATTGGCATTGCTTTAGGAGGATATGGCCTGAGTCAGGGACTGTTACAAATACCCTTTGGTCTTTTATCCGATAAATGGGGACGAAAACCCATTATTACTTTAGGGCTAATATTATTTATCATTGGCAGCTTCCTCGGAGCCTTTACTGACTCTATTTACGGAATAATTGTGGCCCGTGTTCTGCAAGGCACAGGGGCAGTAGGTAGTGTTTTAATTGCTTTATTAGCTGATCTCACTCCTGATGAATCACGGACTAAAGCCATGGCCGTTATCGGGATGACTATTGGAATTTCATTTAGTATCGCGATGATTGTTAGCCCTGGACTAACTCATCGTTTTGGTTTATCTGGAATTTTTTATTTAACTGCATTCTTAGCTATTGTGGGTTTGTTTTTCCTACATTGTATTATTCCTAGCCCCTTACAAGAACGTTTTCATGGTGATAGTGAAACAAATCCTGCTTTGTTTCGTGCTGTTATAACGAATAAAAGTTTATGGCATTTGAATTTTGGTATTTTTTGCCAGCACTTTATTTTAACCGCAACTTTTTTTGTTTTACCGCTTATTTTAAATCATCATGTTGAGCGCAAACATTTAAGTCAACCCTGGCTATTTTATTTAGCAGTTATGATAATTGCTTTTATATGCATGCTACCTTTTATCATATATAGCGAAAAGAAAAATAAAGCGAAGTTCGTTTTTTTAGGTTCGATATTATCTACTTTATTAGCTCAAGGCCTTTTAATTTTTAACACTAGTCAATGGCCTAGTTTATGTATCCTAATTTTACTTTATTTTATCGGCTTTAATGTATTAGAAGCCTTATTACCTTCGCAAATTTCAAAACAAGCGCCACCTAACAGCAAAGGTACGGCAATGGGCATTTATTCAACAGCACAATTTCTTGGTATTTTTGCAGGAGGCACTACAGCTGGATTTCTATATCAATGGCATCAAAATAAAAGTATTTTCATAGCGAATACTTTACTAGGTATTCTTTGGTTTCTTTCTTCATTACCTATGAAAATGAAATGCTCAAGCACCTTAATTTTACCTTATTTAGAGCATGAATCAAATAGTGAACAGTTAATTACCAAGTTACTTAATTTGCCAGGGGTAAATGAAGTAGCGCTAGCAAAAGAAGAAACTGTAATTTATTTAAAAATAAATAAAGAGTTATATCATGCAGGTAGTGCAGAAGCCTTGATAAAAGGATTAAAGGGTTCTCTCTAAATGCTAAACTAGATATACTATATACCTAAAATGTTTCTAGATGCACTGTTGGGTCTATCGCTTTTAATGTCTAAGGCTTGGAAAAAAATAAAGAATAGCCAGATTATTGCGAACTTTTTTCCAAGCCTTAGACATTAAAATCAAATCGCCGAAAACCTCGCATCTTGAAACATTTTGAGTATAGTACTAACTTTCGCAAAGGAGATTTTTCAAAATGGCTAGAGGTATTAATAAAGTAATTTTAGTAGGAAATGTGGGTGTAGATCCTGAAGTACGTTATATGCCTAATGGCAATGCGGTTACCACTCTATCATTAGCAACCAGTGAGTCATGGAAGGATAAAGTCACTGGAGAAAAGCAAGACCGAACTGAATGGCATCGAGTTATTTGCTTTAATCGTTTAGGTGAAATTGCTGGTGAGTATGTACGTAAAGGCTCTAAGCTTTATGTAGAGGGCAGTTTGCGCACCCGTAAATGGCAAGATCAGCAAGGGCAAGATCGCTATACTACAGAAATTATTGCAGCTGATATTCAAATGCTGGACAGTAAAGGAGGAAGCGCAACTGGTTATGAAGATGTTCCTCAGGCTTTCCAACAAAACAATGCTCCTCAACAACAGTACGCTAAACCTAATCAAGCGCCCTCAATGCACGATGCGTTTGATCAATTAGATGATGATATTCCATTCTAGAAGTCACCTCAGACTTTTCTGTAAAGAATACAAATAAAACCCCTTAATAATAAAGGGGTTTTTTATTATCATCAATAACTAACAGAACAAGCAGTTATTGGCACTGAGACCTGCAAACTTATTGTAGATGCTGCCCAAGTCCATTCTGAACGGACTGGAGGCCTTCTCAACATTTCGTCCAATAGATTTAGGTATACAACAGGAAAATGATGCGCTTTTACAACAATTCGTTGTATGGCAATACAATGCTTATAAATATGAGTTGAAAGAGTATCAATTAAATGAGCCACTACCGAAAATCGATAGAGAAAGATCATATATTTAATTAAAATAAGGAATTAACATGCCAAAAGAATTTATTAGCAACAATATCATTGGTAATTTAATTAAAGTGATGAGTATTGCAACTCAAAACTCCCTCCATAAGGCATCTAGTATTGAAGAGTTCAACAACTCTCTGCGCTATTTTACCGGTTGTGAGTTCCCTTTTTTTAATGGTGTTTTCAACGATTACAAAAATAATGAATTGGAATTGATAGATAATTTAGAAAAAGCAACTCAATTTTTTACAGACCAAGATACTCCTTTTATTTGGTGGTGGACACAACAAACTGAAATCCCAACAAAAATTAAAGCATGTTTAGATACAAAAGGCTTTCAATTTCTTGGGGATTTTTTAGGAATAGCTGCTCATTTAAATGAAATAAAATATGCTGTACCAGGTGAACGAATCGAAATAGGTGTAGTAGATAACGAAAAAGAATATCAGTTTTTTCTAGATATCGTATGTGAAGTTTTTCAAATGTCGGAGGCAGTTAAATCTGACCTGAAAGCAATGTATAAATCTTACGGGCCTCAAGGAAAATTTAGACATTATCTTGGTTATTATGCGGGAAAGCCTGTTGCTGCCTTAACAAGCTATATTGATGGCTCAGTAGTAGGTTTATATAATGGAGCAACCTTAGCTAACTTTCAAAAACATGGCTTTTGTACCTCGCTTGCTGACTACGCAATAAAAGAAGCAATATCCTCGGGATGCCAATATGCAGTATCTCAATTGATGACACCAGGCATGGCCAAGGGAATAAGTGAACGGATGGGGTTTCAAACCCATTGTAAATTACTTCCCTTTTTAAAAGACCCGCGAGCAATGCCAACTCCCGTATAAATTAAGGTGTTCAGCAAATTGGGTATGATTTAAAGTGCAGTTAAATCATAGCCAGGGCTCTAGGATGGGTGCGATTTTAAGTGCGGTTAAATCTATTTCACCTCGCCCGCTTGCGGGAGA
>CAMFHA010000013.1 GCA_945952115.1 uncultured Legionella sp.
GCTTTTGAGTATTTGTCAACTAAAACTTAAGGCTAATTGGAAGGACAAGCCGCGGCACGTAGGTCTTTAGTGATGTCAGCTAAAACTTAAGGCTAATTGAAATACTTTGCCACTGTAGGCCTACTCACAGGCGAATCAGAACCCGTTTCAGCTTATTTTATTAAAAACGCATACTCATAACTATGATCTCTGTCTATGTCGTCCTCTAGCTTGGCCAGAGGATCTATAGTAGACTTCTTTCGAAACTCTACTGCAGCTTCGTCGATTCGGTGCTCGAATCCTCATGTACTTGCGTGTACACTCCGGTTCTCCGCTCCGAGTCTTCTCGGACTTTGCTCTCTGCAGCGAGTTTCGAAAGAAGTCTAGTGAACTGTAACGGTTACGCCAAATTCTTGGTGAATTTTTTTTAAATTTTAGGTTTTAAATTCTCTTGTTCTTCTTCAATAATTTCTATTGTTTTCGATTTATTAAGGGAAAAGAAATTATTCACTGGGTAGGAGTTAAATGTTAGCGCTGTTGTAAAAGTTAAAATAACCATATTAGCAATAGTTTTTAATAGATTATTTAGATAAGTGCCCCAATTCAAATCTCGCTCTAATACATTTCGTGTATGAGGATCATTAATTAAATCATCACATGCTTGGATATAATTTTTATTAACCTTTTGTATATTTGGATCATTAACAAAATCAACTACAGTTATATTAAGCTGGTTTAACTCATATTCAAGATTTCTTAAATAATCCGTTTGAGCTTGTTTTAATTCATCAAATAAATGATTAGCAACTTTTGTTGCAGTAGATAAAGGATGTTCAATTTTATTAATTTTATCTCTAAGCTCAGTAAGCACTGTAGTTATTTTATTTTGAACTGTCTCTCGATATTCTTTTCGCTTATTTCGTATTTCTTGTGCAAGCTCTTGATCTAAAATTATTTTCTTTTCTTTTTCTAATTGTTCTAAATGAATTTGTTCCTTACTTATATCTTCTTTTAAGAAAGGCAAAATCTCCGGCAACTTATTGTAATCATAGTAAAACTTAACCATATTTTTACTAGCAATATGAGTAAAAGATATAATCTCTTCATATTTATTAAATTTATCTTGCGAATCATGTGGTCGTTTTAACACTTCAAAACACGCACGCTGTTTTTTAATGAGTTCGTTATATTCTTTAACTAATACATTATATTCATTAACCTTTGGTTTTACTTCTTCTGCAACTTCATTGAGAACTCTTTGTATTGACTCAAAATTCTTTTCTTCTTTTGTTACCATTTGCAAAAGAGCAAACAAATCTGCTAGCTTAGAAGAATTTGTATTCATTGGTCTGGATGCAAGCTCATTTAAAGAATGAGAACCCCCATCATACAGTTTATCTTGTAATGTCAAATATACTTCTTGGCATTGTGTAATTATTTTTTCTTCTTGATTTTCTATTACTTGACTTACTTGTTGTATAGTCTCAGAAAGTTTAAATTGAAGTTCATTAAAAATAGATCTATCCCAATCGGTTAAAGAACCAGTCTTATAGTAATTTAATGCTTTATCTCTAATATAAGCTATGGTGTTATTAGCTAATGTTACTTCAGGCTTAATCATATTGGCATATCGTTCAGCATTTTTAAAATGTTGCTCAATAGCTATTTGAGATTTTTTTGAATCCCAACGACTGTCTTCAAGCAATAATTTAATCGCAGATAATGATTCCTGATAAATTAAATACTCATAAAAACAAGCAGTTTGCTGTTGTTTATACTGATTAATAATCTGATTTTGTTGATCTAGCAATTGATATATTCGCTCATAAGGCAATGCAATTTTATTATGAATAAACCCATAAATACCTAAATGATTTCCAATATATTTCTGCATTAATGATATCGTTTTATCATATCGACTTAAATTTAAGGCAAATTCTTTATATATTATTCGTGTACCATCATCAGATAAATCTATTGATGTTCCATCAACTAATTCAACTTTATTGTTTTGATTATATCGATATGAATTAAACCCGAATTTGCTCTCTTGCTTCCCAGTATGCCTTTTTATTTTTCTATAAATCTCTTCTTTTTCTTGACCTTTTTGTTCTCTTTTTTCTTTTTGAATAGATTTATTTATTTGTTCTCGATATTGCTCTTGTAAATTAGCAATATGTTCACAATTTATATGGTATAATTGCATATCACTCAATTTATCAGTAAGCGTATTGCGAAACTCTTGATAAATGTTTTCCAGCTCTTTATCATTGAGCATGGCAAACGGTTCCCATCTACCCGATATTTTGTAATCACCTATCCAATTATTCCTACTATTTTTTACTTTATCTGCAACAGCCTTCAGTAATAGTTTATTATATAAATCATCCATGTAGGCAATAATTGTGATCCTATTTTGCTCATCTCTAATCAGCTTTTGAACCTCATATTGCATGAAACCAATTTTTTTGATCAAAAAATTAAATTCTTTATATCTTAACTCATCAAGGAATTTAAATTCCTCATCAAGATTTTTGAATTGAATGCCATATTTATTTAGTTCATTTTCCAATATAAATAAATTGGTTTTTCCTGGTTTTCCATTTCTCCCGGAACGACCATAAATTTGTAATAAATTTTCCGTTGTTTCTGGTACAAAAGAACAGAGGGTTAAAAGTCCATCTGTTCCTTGGGGTACTAGATCTATTCCTCGTCCATCACCAACAGTCAAGGTCACTGTTTTTTTGTTTTGTGCTGTTCTACCTGTTGCAGTTAACTTATCACCACTAGTAAAATTTTCAGTAATCCCAGGGATAACCATTTGCACTGTATATCCTAAACCTTCTAATTGTTTAATCAGTGCATCGCGTCTTGCTTCACATACGTTTTTATTATTGCAATAAATTAAAGAAGGTCCATCATGATCTTGAATGGCCTGTGTTAATTTTTTTATCAACTGCTCTTCAGTTTGACAAACATGCTCACTATTAGCACTAATCTCAGTAAATTGCTCATAGGGAACAGCATCTATTCGTTGACTTTCCTGATGAGGTGGTATGATATCTGTTTTTCCACCGCTAATATGTGCCTCATACATTTTATATATTTCTTTAGGAATTGTTCCTGTAATTCCAATAGTCTTACTTCCAGCTTGTGTAGAATAATTATTAAAATACGTTGTAGATTCTAAGGCTGATGGCTTTATAAATTCGCAAGGATCCCCCGCCTCTTTATACTCCATTATTGTTTTCTGAATTAAGAATTGATGTATTCCATACATATATAATACATCCCCTTCTGTAATAGGTTTTCCCCCTTCAGTCGGGACTACTTTCTTTAGTATTTTTCCTTCTTCAATTTGATCTATAACTTCGTAACCTTCTCCTTTTTTTAAGACAAATTGCGCAATAATGGCCGAATCAATTAAAGTATTAAACTGATCCTCTGTTTCTGCTTGATTAAGTTTAGCAATTCTTTTTGCATAAAAATCAATGCGTGTTTGGCAATCTTTTTCAATAATTTCTTTTGCTAAAATTTGTTCTTCTGATGATTTACCCTCTTCATTTTGTTCTATTAAGTGAAGTTTATATGCACGCTCTTTTTCAATTTCATCAATATATTGATTAAACTTCCCACTTAACGTTCCAATCAAATCGCGAGCTTGTTGTTCTGGTTTTTTCCTCGCCTCTTGTTTGTCCATTGTGACAACATAGGCCAAGATTTCTTCATATATCCACCAATTTTTTTCTTCATTAGGTTTAGATTGAGAGTTAATCGATGGAGTTAAATGTGAGCTAGTATAATCATATTCATCGTTGAGATAGATTCTATTATTATTATTAATTATTAGGTCTTTGCCATGACATAAGGCAAAATCATTCCCAGTAGTATGAATGAGTTTTGCTTGTAGCTTACTTTTATCTTTTGTGGTTGCCGATATTGCTTCATGACTAATACCAAACCAACTCATTAATTTACTAGACGCTTCTGAATCTCTGCTTGCTAAATCCAAATTAGACGTTGTAATAACAATTTGTTTATCCGTAATCGTTTGTAAGGCAATAGCAATGGCTGCAGCAATAATGCTCTTTCCTTCTCCTGTATTAATTTGCATTGCATATTGATAATCACCTGCAAGTAAAGCAAGGAGAATTGCATCCATCTGAGTAGAATAAGCATTAATAGTGCCTTCCCTATACACTGCTTCTCTAATAATCGCTAAAAGAGCACAAACTGTTCTTTGATATTTCTTATTTTGCCAAATATTAGTTTGTCCTTGGCTCCTCAATGAGGCTATGTCTTTTTTTATCCTCTCAAATTCAAATTTTAATTCTTTATCAGAAAGCTTTCTTACAGGCACATTTATTTGCTTTTCTGCATTAGTATGTTGAAACGCGGGTAAACGATAGCCTAGCTCATTAATGTAATTTGCAAATATAAAGAGCACATTTCTTTTAACAGACTTTTCAAATCCAAAATCATTACGAGTAATTTGGTCTAGCACTTCATTTTGTTTGCTCATATCAAATTGACCCATTTGATAGGCTAAATCTTTGTCTTCTACTTGATGATTACCGTAAAGATCATTCTTCTTATGAGGCCGATTAAACCCTGTATCTTTTTCAAAGTGATGAAACGCTTTATTAAAATTATCTTTATAATGATTTAATAACTTCACCAAAACCTCTGCGGAAGGTGAAGCTAATTGCGTTTCACTATAAAACGCAGCTACATTTAATTGCTGTTTCGAAAGTAAAATTTTGATATTTTGTGCAAATAGTTCTTTATAATTTGCAGTTGGTTGTTCTTTTTTACGCGCATTTAACCATAGTTCATTTTTACATATTTTAGCTACCAAACTTAACTCTTTTCTATTTTTAAAAGAAAGTGAAATAAGAAGTTCTGCATCGAATCGTGCTATATCCAGTAAGTCTGAGAAACCATCGGGAAATTGTTCAACTCGATCCAATAAGCTGCTATTAATTAATGTAAATTCATTTTTTAACACGGGATTAGAACTATTACTTGGCGAAGCTAATACTTCCAAAAATTGTAAATATTCAGACGTGCTCAGATTAGAATAAGTTATTTTATTTTGCACTATAGATAACATTTTAAATAATGAAGGACTTATGTTATCTATTGTTTTCACCAATCTAATACAGGGATCAATTTGATTTTTTGTTCTCTTATTTATCTTTTTCTTATTATCATTTTGTTCATAGCAATTCGGATCTTGTTCTATTTTTTCAAAAATTAACTGCAAATAACTAAGCTTGTCATTGGCATTTTGCGAAGAGCACTCATTGATAGTTTCTAAAAAATCGACCATCCCATCAATTGAATAATTAGTTTTTAATAAGGAAACCATCACTTTCAATAGCGATGCAGAGGCAATACTTTGCGGATTAGTCCCTATTTGAACTCTTTGTAAAACAGCGATTATTTTTAATAAATCATCTTTTTTCTGAGTATCTATGATTTGAAGAAGCGCATCATAACTAGTTTTAAGTAAAGAAGGTGATAAAGAAGAATCAATTTTACTCATAAAATGTTGGTAAAAAAGCTCCGTATCAGAGCTAGTGCCTAACACCTTACTTAATCGTTTTAAAATTAAATCTTGATAACTAGTAATATAATGTTTTTTATTTTCTTCAAACAATAGATTATTTTCAAGCTGTTTTATCCGTCCTAATAATCCCTCTTCTGTAGCTTTAATCGTAGCGAATCGTACATCATAATCCTGAAACACAAAAATTAAGTCATCAAGATTCTGAGCTCTTGCTGCTTTAGCTAAAAAGTCTGGAGATAAGCGATTACCCCAAAATAAAGAAGTACTCTTTGGAAATTTTGTAAAATCAATATCAAGAAATAATTGATTTAAATAATTTAGGATTGTCTTATCAAAGAATTCAAAATCCCTAGTAAAAGAATAAAAACCAATATCTAAAACCAACACGCCTGAACCAAGTGCTTGAATTAATATAAAAAGAGATTGAATTAACTGCTGTTTCTCATCATTAGGATTAATTAAGTAATTAGATGAATAAGTAAAATGATTAAAACACTTCGGTGTATCTCTCATTACTTTCTGTAAAGCCGGTGATAAAAAATTATTTCTTACGATTAGATCAGTTATTTTATTAATTATCTGCGAACCAAAAGGATGCTCTTTAGAAAAAACAGAAAAACTATGGAAAGAAATCATAGCCTCACTGTTTGTCATCTTACCACTTTCTTCTTGAGCACTAAAAAACTTACTGACTGTTTCAGTTTTATAGATAGTACAAATAACCTTACAATACTCTAGTAGGTCATCATGCTCAAACAACAAATTTATATCTTGAGCCATTCGCTCTTTAGTAGTGTTATTACCATAGGAAGCAAATAGCATGATGGTAGAATATATCCGTTTTTTTTCAGCCTCAGAATACTCTTCAGTTTGAAGCTTTTCTTCCAGTCTATTAAAGAGAGCCTTGTAAAATGCAAGATCAGAATTATTATGCTTTTGTGTATTTCCATTCACCGCAGCAAAGACTAATAAATAGCTTTTAAATTGCTCTAAGCTAATTTCAGGATTATCACTTAATTCTGTTAATTTCTTTGTAGAAAAATAAGTTTCTTTCAATTTACTTTTATCAAAAGCATCTTCCGCATAGATTTGTTTTGTTAATGAAACACAATAATCATCCATTTCTTTGCAATACATTGTGCTGTTAAATAAATCAAATAACATATAGGCATGGGAAATATTCCCGCCTTCAAAACTTTTAATCTGCTCGAAACGATTACGAGACTTACTCATAATACGGTACATTTTACCTAGGGTAATACCTGCATCTGCAAAATTATCAAAAGGAAATTGCTCAGGAATAGGAATAAATTTTTGTAATTTATCAAGGTCTTCCCAAAACCCAGTAAATTGTGAAAATAAATGGCTAAGCTCAAAATTAGGATTAGTTTTACATTGAATTTTTAAAAGTTTAATCCACCAATCTATTTTTTTCTTATCTTTTAATTTAGCAAGCGCCTCAAAAACAGAAACTGTGCGTGTATTATCCACGTATTCACTAAAATCATTCGATGTAAGTAAATAACTTTCAATAAGAGAATCGTAAATTGTGGGATTTTTTAATTTAACTGCATACAGTGATTTGGTCAGTAAATCAACACCAGCCTGCCCCCTCTTAGCATATAGCTTATTCAAAAGTAGAGTGATTTTTTGCTTTTGTTCTGAACTTTTGTATTGAGCAATTAAGTCATTAAGAAAATTATCTTGATGAATAGTAAAAAGTAACTCATGTGTCGAATACAAATTATTGTTATCAATAGATCGAGGAAATAACTTAAATGCATATTTATCTTTTTTAATTGCAATCGAAGCATAAGTTGGAGAGAAAAAGTACGTATTTTTCTTATCATCAAAAAGATAGAATAGAGAATTGGGATGCGAAATACTTTTTAGTTTTTCTTTAGGTACATAAAATACCCCAGGAATCAGCTCATCTACACTATAACTTAAAGGACAGAACTCATTATTGACTGACGAACAATTAATAATGTCCTGCAAAGCTATAAGGAGGTAATTAACATTAGCTTCAGTTTGAGGCGCGTTTTTCCTATCTTGAAATTTTAAGCCAATAACACGTTCTAATAAGTGCTCTTGTGATTCAAAATTAACATCTGGGATAGAAGATTTACTGTTTATTTCTAACTTAATTGGTTCATAAGGTGCATTATTACTTTGTCGAAGTTGCTGACTTTGGTTTTGATTTTGATTCTGATTTTGTCCTACTTGAATATCTATATTTTGATTTTCAACTGTGGATAAATTAAGTTTTTGTGGTGCATATTTTTCCAGAGTAAGCCTAAACACATCATTAAGCTCTTCTTCTGGAGTAGACTCAGGATTATCATATCCATGCTGATGTATTATTGCTTGTATATCCTCTTGTCTATTATAAGCAATTAGTTCTTTTATTTTCGAGTTATTGGGTTCATCAATTAAAACAATATTTGCTTTTATTGAATTATCCTTAATAAATTGAATAATTTGATCAGGCATCGCTCCTGAAACTTCAAGTGTCAACTCAGGATTATATTGGAGAAACTTTATAAATTTTTCAGAAGATGCATAAACAAACCAATTATTTTTTATTGTTATTTTTGCTTTTTTAAAGGGAACATTATAAAAATTTTTTTCGCTCAATAAATTGGCATTGAAACTATGTTCATTAAAAAATTCATCGATCGTTTCCGAAAAAGTATCATATTCTGAACCTGGTGTTCCACTTTTACCTCTATATCGAGGAGAGCGTCGTTCAAAATTATCATCACAAAATTCAAAATAATTTGTTAACTGATTATTTGTGATGACATTTTTTAAAAGATTTTTAATCTCCAGTTCTTGCTCAGGTTTACAGTTTAAATAAACATTAGAATTAGGGTAATTTCTCCAAAAATAAATAAAATTATCAATATTAGATTTAAAATCTTGATAATTAGTATTTTTTTTAAGATCAATGTACGCGTCACCATAATTATCAAATTGAGCTAATTTGAATACTATAGGATCAATGTCACACTCTTTATCATAACAATGAATAATTTGCTCATTAAGATGAGTAAACTCAATATCTACTTGTTGGTTATCAGTATCAGGCTTATTAACTCCATTATCTTTTATTTTCTTATCAAGTGATAAAGTAATTTTATCTGGAAACTGAATGTGTTTGGTATCACTATCCCTAACAAACTGATAACCAAAATTCCCAAAATCCAACATTCTGGCAATACGATGTCTTCCAATTAACCAAGCTTCTTGTGTTTTTGTTGCTCGCCAACCGTACTGAACATTTTCATTGAAATTAATATCCAAAAAACCAAATAATTGATGTGCTCCTGGCGGAAAATCATGTTCAGAATAAGGATCGTCTCGTTCTATTAACTCAACCCAATCACAATCGTAAAATTCTGCATTGCCCTCGTCAACACGCTCACTTTTTTTGTGACCAATAACAATATAATATTTCATTGAAAGATGCCAAAAACAAATTAAGTTAGTACAAACTATATACCACTAGGGTATGATTTGCTATCTTTAGTGCTATTGCGCCAGGGTAAACATCTAAATTTTGAGCACTAAAACTGTCTCTATTACCTACGTGCTGTGCTTTATGCACAGCATTCAAACAGCCATGAAGTGAGATAGAAGCTGCGCATAAAGCACAGAACGTTGGTATTTTGGATTTATAATGTACGTTTACCCTGGATTTTACGCTTAGCTATCATAATTTGTTAAGTTTATTATCACAGTAGCAATAATATGAACATGATATATTATACTTAAGATACGTATAGCGAAAATAGTTCTAATGATGAAAAAACTTATCAATTAAACATCATATTCTTATCTTTTATTCAAAAAATAAAAAAAACTATTAATGGGGCCTTTTTATTATTAACACTTGATTCATTATCTAAACAATTTTTAGAGAACTCAATCAATTTAGATAATGAACTGACAAAAATTACTGGGCAAATAAAAAAATATGAAGAATATAAACTTTGTCGAGAAAAAAAAGTAAATAATGATGAGGATAATGCTGTTACTACAGACGAAGAGATGAGTTCAGAAGATTTTAATCAAATTAAAAATACTCACAAATATTATAAAAATACATTTTTTAATCAAAATAAAGCTTCATTAAAAAACTCAGATTCCATGACTGATACCGAATCTGATGATGATGAAGAAGATCTTGTATTTTATGATGCAAGAGAGTCTGAAGAAGAAGAATTTTATGATACCCAGCCTTATACAGAGGAAGATGAGCAATATTATTTACAGAAAATTACTATTGAAAAAATAATAGAAGAAATGGTGATATTAAACGAAAATAACAAATTAGACGAAGATCCCGTGATAATAAAATCGCTTGAAGAGATTAGCAATACCATGGCTAATAACTCAGATCCTCAAGAGTTTATTGATAACTTAGCTACAAGTGTAGAAAATCATATTTCTGTATTAGAGAGTAAACCTCAAATTAGCTATTTCCAAAAAATTAAAGAGTTTTTTATCTCTTTATTTGAGCAAATAAAATCATTTATACTCAAAACACATGAATTTTCGGTATTTTAGGCAACTTGATTTTTTTGCTTAAAGCGGAAAAAGCAATAGCATAAAAGACGAAAATTCATGTGTTTTGAGTATGTTACACACTATAACCGTGATCTTACTCTATGTCGTCCTTCGGCTTGAACAAAGAACAACGATATAGAGCGACTTTTTATTTTATACAAAAAGAAGAGTTAGTACGTTCAGAATGAGCAATACGATGTTGTCTACAGTAATAAACTACTGCTTCAAGCAATTGCTGAGTATCACTTTTTTCACACCAAAAATTATCTACTAGCCGCGGATATTGATGATGTAGTTTCCCTGCATCAAGTAACAACTTATCTTCAATGAGTGTTTTTTCTAATAGCATTAATACATTAATTTTTTGCTGATTTTTTTCAGTATTTGGATTATTAGCAAGCCGCAAAAGTTTTTGTGAAATAATAGAAAGAAGATAGCTTTTGCTTTCAACATCGCACATATTTCGAATTATTGCACTATAGTTACAGCTTGTAAATAAACGAGTATGTCTAGAAAGTTCTTCAGTTTCTCGAGCACCTATTGATGAAGTTACAAGGTATTCTTCTTTATTGTTTTCTTTTGTTTTTCCAATACCTAATGTTTCTTTAATTTCTTTTTTAGCATCACTAGAAATAAAGCGCCAAGCGCAGCTTCCCACATTAATTCCAACTACTGTTAGAGCAAATCCAGTAATCAACAAAGTATTAGCAGGAAAAAGATTAAACAGAATTATAGCAGTAACACAAGAGGCTAATTGTGTTGCTATCACAAGATTAAAAATAGCTGCTTGAATATAATGCTGCCGTTGTTCACGATGAGCCCAAACTTCATAAGCACGCCGCGCATTAAGACCAGCCAAAAATAATTGATTGAGTGCTCCTATGCTAAAACCAGTGACGAAAAACCACGGAGCTAAAGTAAAAATAGTGCCTTGAATACGCGCCAAAAAACCACCAAAAGCAGCAATATTATTAAATAGAGCACTACTTAAAGAGCTTACTGTCCCTGTCCAACCATCAATATTTTTATGAGCTGCATGGAAAAAAGACCAAGCCTGCAAAATAGCAAGCGTACTTAAGGTAAATCCCAAAAGTGGTCTTACTACTAAAGCCAACATTGGAGTTAAAACCGTGAACAAACGAGAATTTGATAATGCAGCGTAAATGGTTCCTTGAAATAAATCTTTAAAATACAATAAATAATGTCTTGCTTTTTTAATTGACATAATGAGTCCTAACAAATAAATAGGATTTATTTTTTACGTATTGCATAATAATTAAAAAAATCAAACTAAACTAGCTAATAATGAAATTATTTTCAAAAAATTAATGGGGATAATTTATAACACGCTTTCTAGGATAATACCCTACTTGCATCGTACTAGCTCATCATGTTTCAATAAGCTTTTTTTAAGTCTTAATCTTATGTTGCATTTTCAACAAATTAATTTAGAAACTTTTCTTACAGAATATTGGCAAAAAAAGCCACTGCTTCTACGTAATGCGCTTCCCAATTTTATAAACTTACTTTCTCCTGATGAGCTCGCTGGTCTAGCACTAGAAGAAGAAGTAGAAAGCCGTATCGTTATACAAAGACCTCATCATATCAAACCGTGGCATTTATTACGTGGTCCTTTTTGTGAGAAAGATTTTCAATCACTACCCAAAACTCACTGGACACTTTTAGTGCAAGGCGTTGATAGATTTGTACCTGAAGTCTATCAACTTTTAGAACATTTTAATTTTCTACCTCAATGGCGCATTGATGATGTAATGATAAGTTATGCAAGCAAATATGGAAGTGTAGGCCCACATTATGATAACTATGATGTTTTTCTTTTCCAAGCGCTAGGAAAACGTGAATGGTCGTTAACTTCGCAAAATTGTTCTTCAGAAAACTATATTAAGGATTTAGAATTAAGGATTATGAGAGAGTTTAATACAGAGCAACAATTTGTATTAGAAGAAGGAGATATGCTCTATCTTCCTCCTCATATTGGTCATCATGGTATTGCTTTATCAGAAGAATGCATGACTTATTCTTTTGGTTATCGTAGCTATAATGGACAAGAACTATTAGATAGTTTAAGTGACTATATTGCAGAACAGTCTCTAGCTAAAACGCTTTATCAAGATCCAGACTGGTCTCAACTTAAAAACACCTCTGAAATTCCAAACTCAGCTTGGCAGCAAGCACAGAACTTATTGCACCATATCATTCAAAATGATGAGCTCATAAAATCATGGTTTGCCCGTTTTGCAACACATCTAGATCAACAAGCGGAACAACAATTACCTGAGCCTCTTAATGAAAAAGAAGAAAAAATAGATTTGTTTCTAGATGAATTAAATAAAAGTTCTGGTTTAATTCGAGATCCCTGCTGCCGTTTTGCTTATTTAAATAACCAGCACTTATACATTAACGGTGAAACATGGGATACCAGTGCTCTTTCTGAAGGCTTAGTCCTATTAGTTGCAAATAAACGTTTTATTGCATTAAAAGAACTACTCCCTTACCTTAGTCAACCAGAGAATCAACAATTTCTTTTTGAGCTTTGGTTATTGCAATGGTTATTAATTGACGTTTAAGATAAGAAAATAGAGTAAAATCACTTCGCTTAAATTTCAAACTCATGTATTAAAAATGAAACCCCTCACAAAATAGACTAAAATAAAGCTAAGTGGCTTTATTTTAGTCTAAAATGCCTAAAAATACGATTAAAAAAAATGATCTACATATTCGAAATTCAACCGTAAAAATTCATGGTCACCAAGTTGATAAAGAAAGTTTTTTCATTGAAGAGAATCACTACAAACCCTATATTACTAAGCAAAATAAACATTCAAAAAAATATTATATAATTAATATGCTTGCTTTTATGGCAAGCCATATTCCTGGAATTGATTTGAATATGATGGCGTGGTTACTTACGTTACCACCTTCTTTTGGAAATCAAGGAAAAGATAAAAAAGGAGAAGTAACCTCTACTTTAGAAGTCGCTTTTAGTGAAGTAGCTTTGTTATTTATGAAGCCAGGATTAACTTCTCAAACTCGTATAATTACAAATGATGATAACGAAAAGGTTTTCGGGGTTGCTTCTGAGCATTTTAGTCTAAAAATTAATCGAGAAATAGAAGAAGGTAAAAAATGCTATATATTTGACCCTAATAAATGGAGCTATAATAAAGTAGCTCAAATAGAAAATATTGAGCAAAATCAAATTGAAAGAGAGTTTGAAAACTTACGTTCAGAAGGAAGGATACCCACCTCACAAATTTCTAATACACTAATCAGTAATCAAGCACTCCAAGAGAGAATGCAACTGAAAGAAGCCTCAAAAGCCGTTAATTTTTTAAATAAGATGCCAAAGGGGTTTTTCCCTGATTTGATGAAAAAACATCAAGATAAAAATAGTAGCATTACAATAGATATGGAGTCTTTGGCCTCTATTCTTGTCCCTTCCTATGTTCTAGAAGAAGATGATTTACATAAAGAAAATATTGGATTTTATGTCACTGATTTTGAAGATAAAGAAGGAAATCCTAGAAAAAAATTTACTTTTTTTAAAATTGATCATGATTTAATGTTTACTGATAGTATCATGTCTCAAAAAGACCCTCGTATAGCAAATCTTTATTATAATAAAGATTCATTTCAAATTAGTGTTCGAGATCTTGATGGTTTCCCCGATTTAAAAGACTCAGGGAATCATTATTGGCCAACCAAAGAGCGATGGATGGTCAAAGGAGATAAAGCTTATACAAATGAGAATGAAAGAAAAGCGTTCATTAGCTTGAAAGATGAGCCTGATTTTATCCATGCTAAATGGAAGAGTTTTTTAAAATCAGCTGTTATACCTCATGAATTGATTAAAAAATCTTTAACCATTCATTTAGATGAACAAAAGGATATTGATAAAATTAATCAAATCAGAAATGCACTCCACACACGAATAAGCGTGCTGAAAAAAAAACTATTAGAATCTACAACTTTTAGAAAGTATATTATAGAGCATGGTGAAGATGCTGTTAAAGAAATAAAAACAGAAATTCAAAATTATTGCAATGATGCTCATATAAATTTTGAAGAACAAAATTTCTTAATTATACAATTAGATGAAGATTTTAAATTAATGAACTCTTTAGCTAAAGATAAAAATTTACCTGTGAATAAACAAAAATACACTGATATAGAACATTCTATTGTATTAGAAAATTACAATTTTTCCTCTAAAGAACAATTAACTCAACACGATGCTGATACAGCATATAATTTATTTATACCTAATAACAACAACGCAAAAAATTTTTCAGCAGCTTGTGTTGCTCTAGATGTTATTAATAAATCTCTAAACAAAGACCCCAAAAAAATAAAAGAACTTCAAGCCAGTAAAGAAGCTTATCTTAATTTAAAAGACATTAAAACCCTGCAACAATTTAAAAGCGCAGCAGATAAAATAAGAGAATCCAATCTTCCTTTAAAACAGCAAAAAATGGAAATAATTGAACTGTTAAAAACAACCAATTTAAGTCCGAAGGATCTTAAAGACTTAAGAAAAGATTTAATAAAACATGAACCCAGTTCACCTTCTCTCAAATTTATTAATCAATTACGAAGTGAGTTGTGGATAGTAAGAGCATTTAGAGGAACTTATAGTAATCAAACATCAACTACTAAAGAAATAATTAAAGAAATTGATAAGCAAATTGACAAACAAACTATATACAAACGTCATTCTTTTTTCATCAACTGCAAAGAAAATTTACAAAAAATTACTAACGGCCCTAATGAAATATCATCATCAACGCCCTCATCTCCATCAATAAAAACAAATTAACCTATTTGAATATTTTAACGCCTTGTCGTATATTTATAGTACACAACATGACAAGGATGAATAATGAAAAAAATAATGTTGGTCTTAGTTGTTATTGTGGCAGCAACGGCTCTTACTAGCTGTGGTGGAAGTGCTTGTTGCAACACAAATAATAATGGATGTTGTGGTGCAGATACCATTGGTAACTGGTATTAATTGCTTATGAAACAAAATTATGTTTTAGGCCTTTCTCCTGAAGGTTTTCACGAAATAGCCTACACAGAATGGGGAAATTGTTCTACTCAATTTCCCAGTGTAATTTGTGTCCATGGTTTGACTCGAAACAGTCGAGATTTTGATGAACTTGCCTTCTCATTAAGTAATAAAGGACGACATATATTATGTCCAGATGTTGTTGGCCGTGGAGAAAGCTCTTGGTTTACTCATGCATGCAATTATAACTTTAGGCAATATGTATCTGATATGAATGTGCTTATTGCACGAGCCAATACGCCTCATATCGATTGGATAGGAACATCGATGGGTGGAATTATAGGAATGATGATAGCCTCTCTACCAAATACACCGATTCGAAAACTAATAATTAATGATGTTGGTCCTCATATACCTCTTAAAGCTCTTAGACGTTTAGGCAAATATGCAGGCAAAGATCCACTATTTAAGAGTTTTGAAGAAGCTAAAGACTATTGTAAAATTAACTTTGCAGATTTTGGAGACTTAAGTGAAGAACAATGGGATCATTTTACTCAATACAGTATCAAACAATGTGCTCCTAATCTTTATAAATTAAAAGTGGATCCTGGAATTAAATATCCTAAATCAGCTAATCAATGGTTTACTGAATTTATTCACCATCCTTTTAAAGCGCTAGAAGGAATTTTTTATGATATTGAGCTTTGGCCAATATGGAAAAAAATTCATTGTCCTGTTTTAGTTATTCATGGAAAACATTCTGATCTTTTAACTCCTGAAATTATTGAATCCATGCGCCACACTCATCCTGATATCGAAGTCTATGAAATTGAAAATGCAGGTCATGCGCCAGCTTTACTTGATCAAAAAGAACATGATTTTATTTATAATTGGCTAATCAGATCATAAAAGTGATTTTAAATACGGTTTTTTTATGGACTCGTCATCCTGTGCATAGCGAAGAAAAACCGCACTTAAAATCACACCCAGCGTCAATACTAAGATTTGCTTTTTATTCCTGTCTATTTTATAATCAAATATCTCAAAATATCAACAATGCTTGCAAGAAGATGAAATGAATGTAAAGAGAATTAAAAGAAAAAAGCAAATACATTAAACATTTATCACTGGTAGCATGAATATACGTTAATTTTCAAGGAAGATATGAGTTTTTATTTAATCATGAAAAAATTAAGCCATTAAAATTATCTGCAATTAAATTGCTTGCAAATTGCGCATAGAAAAACCCATTACTGGGGTTAATTAAGAATGAAGAGAGTTGTATGAAAACAATATACTTATATCGCGGAACATTTGATCCATTTCATAATAATCATGCAGCAATCTGCCAATGGTGCCTTCAACAAAATAATATGACTGCTCTTGTGATTCATATTAATTATAAAGAACCAGGAGAAAGAAATACCAAAAACCCTGCCTCCTGGGACATTCGCTTTGATATGATAAATAATGCTGTAAAGAGCATGATAGATCATAATATTTTAGTGAGTGATAAAAAACAATTCACTGAAACCATCAATTGGATTATGAATCAATATGGTCCTAACACACGAATTGTGCAAGTGTTTGGGGATGATGTGTTAGCTCTTGCAAAAGATTCCCCTGATGTTCATTCATATGCCATACATCAACGGATGAATGATAATCCACTTGAGTTACCAGACTTAATATTTAATAAAGAAAGAATAAATATACTACTTAAATTACCTCATATTTCATCAACGCATATCCGGTCATTGCTGATTAAGCGTGATTGGGAAACCATTTCAGAAATGGTACCCCATTCGATTTTTCTTTTATTGCAAAGCCTACCAGATTATTCGCCGCTACAACTTTCACTGCAACAATTAAAGAACCACAAAATCAATATCTCTCATGTATTTGTTCAAAAATTAGAAGAGCATTTTGGAAAATCGATTTATTTAAATTATGAACCTGAACAATTCAGTGGATTGTCAGGCGATTTTTTAGTCACAGTTAACTGTCATGAAAGAGGCCGTATTGCAATTTGTAAACTATTTATCAATGACAAAAACGATTGCAATAAAGAGCTAGAAGGATACAAGTTACTTTCAAATCATGTAAAAACACCGATTATTTATTTTAGTTGTGAAGATGGGTTTTGCATGGAACTGATTTTAGGAAAAAATGCGCAATCGATCGAAGATTTTACACGGATTGGACAAGCTTATCGTCAGTTACATGCACATAGTTTATCCGATATTGAAGATGATAAACCAAAACAAAATGTTAATTTAGAGCAGAAAATAACGCAACTCTGTAATCAAGTCTCTGAACTAAATCTATCTAATAATATACAATCGCTTTTTTCAAAATTATTAAAAAACTATGATAGTGTATCACATCGCAAATGCGTGACTCATGGTGATTCTCAACCTGGTAATACATTAATTACAGTAGATGAGGTGGTTTTTATTGACGCTTCAAAAGTAAAACGTGCAAATGATGCTTATAGTGATCTCCATCAAATGATAGCTTCCATTTATTGGAAAGCTTATCATCAAGAAGAGACAGCCAATGTAGAAGATATCTGTCATCATATTCATGCATTTTTAGAAGGATATGGATGCGTTATCTGCACACCTGCTAATGAATTATGGTCTTTTTATTGGCGAATTCGTACAGTTTTATTGGCTATGGAAAGACCCACAACAGCGTTATCAGAGCATATTATAACCGATTTTAAAAAAAATTATCCGCAATTATTTGTAACGAAAACGCTTAATCATCCTTTTTGGAACAGGCCACAAGAGCATTCATTAACAATGACAAAAACTCATGAATGCCAAATGGAAAATGCAATGTTTATCAATAAGTAAAGCTGTAATTTAACCCAGGGTTCTAATGCATTTCCAAATTAAAATCCAGAATGGTCGATAGATTAGGAGAGGAATATCGTTTGATTTTCAGAATTATTCTAAATCTGACACTAATTATATTCCTCATGTTATTAAAACTTCAGAAAAACAATCTCAATTAATCGATCACAATGGATTATTGACAACAAATTGAACAAAGTGTAAGATGTAGCCTGCTAATATTGGGGCTGTAAATGATTCGTTTTTTTTTGCTAACCTTCTCTTGCTTCATCTTATCAACCACTATTTTTGCTCATTCCAACTCCTGTGAAAATCAACACTGTATTGCAGTAGTTGATGCTGGAAGTAGCGGATCTCGTCTTCACATCTATTCTTATGATTTAGATGAAACAAATACACCTCTTCATATACATGAACTATGGAATAAAAAAATAAAACCTGGTTTTGCAACGATTGAAGCCAACGCAAACACTATAGATGCTTACCTTACTATTCTACTGTCAGATTCTCCAATCAAAAAAATACCTCTTTATTTTTATGCAACAGCAGGTATGCGACTCTTACCACAAACAAAACAAAAAAAATATTTTGATGAATTAAATGAATGGTTTAAACAGCATGAAGAATGGCTCTTAAAAGATGCAAAAACTATCACAGGAAATGAAGAAGGCCTTTATGGCTGGCTTTCTGTTAACTATTATTTAGGACGATTTAATTCAACTAGCAATCAAACTGTTGGAGTAATGGATATGGGAGGAGCATCCGTACAAGTTGCATTTTCTATTGCAGAAACAGCCGATGTTAATGATAAATCACAAATTAAAATTGATTTATATGGTCAGCACTATAATTTATATACCCATAGTTTTCTAGGCTTAGGGCAAACAGAAATGTCTCATCAATTTCTTAATTCAACCAACTGTTTTGCTAATAACTACCCTCTCCCTGATGGTGCCGAGGCCCAGGGTGATGTGTTATCTTGTGAACACGAAATTTCTTCTTTAATGAACCAAGTTCACAATGTGAAACAATTAATTCAACCCTTATTAATCTCTAATCCAATAGATACCTGGTATAGCATTGGTGGCATTACTAACATTGCAGATAGTCCTCTCTTCCACTTTGAACACTTTCAATTAACCAATCAAGAATTAATTCAACAAGCAGATAGACAGATCTGTCATCAACAATGGCAAGATATAAACAGCCAGTACCCTGACGATGATTATGTTTATCAATATTGTCTCGTTTCCGCCTATTACTATGCATTAATGGTGGATGGTTACGGAATTTCTCCAGAAAAAACCATCAATTTCCTACCAACACAAGAAAATATTGACTGGACTACTGGAGTTGTTTTACACCATTAATATATAGATATAGCATTTCTTACTAAGCTTTATACTTCGTGGCATTCTCACTCGGCTTCAGTCATGTACTAGAGTACACTCCTTCGCCTCATTCAGATGCACCTCGTTTAAAACTTAGTGGGAGAACAACCATAGTAAAAGGTTACTCATTCATACGTCATCCTGAGCGCTCTAACCCCAAAAGTAACCGTTCAAGGGGGGATGTGCATTTCGTCATTGTGTTTGAGTAGAGCGGTTCCTTCTTTCGTTGTAGCCACTCGACTCAAACAATGACGGCATTTTTTTATTTTCTCTTAATAAATAACATACCCCGTGAATAGTTACCCCCAAAATTGGGGTAAACATCAAAAAAGAATTTCATTTTAAAATCAACAAGTTAAATTGTTGCTATTTTATGGATATCCTTCGCTATGCTCAGGATGACGCATAACAAAGGAAAACTGTAGATTTAATCGCATCCAGGCGATATTACATTCTTAATTTTGAGTTTTAATTAATATCTACGGACGATCATCAAGTTCTTTGCGTTGGTTTGGTAAAAAGTCTTTTCTATCTAAACCCAGTGCAACCGCTAAAGCCCCTGCGACATAAATAGAAGAGTATGTCCCAATAATAATTCCAATAATCAAGGCTAAAGAAAATCCATGAATTGCTTCACCACCATAAACAAACAAGGCAACTACTACAAATAGGGTGAGCATAGAGGTCATAATAGTACGAGATAGTGTTTGGTTAATAGAAATATTCATAATTTCTATAGGAGTACTACGACGAATCTTTACAAAATTCTCTCGCACTCGGTCAAATACAACTATCGTATCATTTAATGAATAACCAATGACAGCTAATAAACCCGCTAAAGCTTTTAGATCAAATTCAATACCAAAAAAAGCAAAAATACCTAAAATTAATACTGGATCATGTACTAAAGCTACCGCAGCACTAAATGCAAGGCGATATTCAAAACGCATGGCAATATAGATCATCGTTGCTAATAAAGAAACCACAATAGCTAAAGCACCTTTAGTAGCCAGCTCTTGCCCTACCTGAGGACCAACAAAATCTACTCGTTGTTTTGTCGCGCCCGGTAAAGCGGTCATTACTTGATCGACTAAACGAGATTGATCTATTCCTTCATGAGGAGCAATACTAATCAGTACATCTTTTGAAGTACCATAACTTACTACTTGAGCCTCTTTAAATCCTATTTTACTTAAATTTTCTCTAATTAAATTAAGATCGGCAGCATTATTATAAGAAACTTCAATTTGAGTTCCTCCTGTAAAATCTAAGCCCCATTTCAATCCATGAATGACTAAAGCACCCATGGAAATAACAAAGATTAATAAAGAAAACAAGGCCGTCCAACGACGTGCTCCCATAAAATCTATTTTTGAATTCGGATTAAAAAATTCCATCTCAGCCTCGCTTAAATGCCTATTGATAATTTTTTGACATTACGATTACCGTAACATAAATTAACAATGGCTCTAGTATAGGTAATAGCCGTTAACATTGAGGTTAATAAACCTAAAGATAATGTTACCGCAAAACCTCTCACAGGACCTGTGCCTATGGCAAATAAAATAACTGCCACAATAAAGGTGGTTACGTTTGCATCAAGAATAGTTGCAAAAGCACGCTCATATCCCGCATGAATTGCTGCTTGTGGTGACAAACCATGCCGCAACTCTTCTCGAATGCGTTCATAAATTAAAACGTTTGCATCTACGGCCATCCCTACTGTAAGCACAATCCCTGCAATACCTGGTAAAGTAAGCGTTGCATCAATGATAGATAATAAAGCAACTAGAAGGATTAAATTCAGTAATAAAGCAAAGTTAGCTATTAAACCAAATACACGATAATACACCAACATTAATATAAGAATTAACCCCATACCTACTTCTAAAGAAATTATGCCTCGTCGTATATTTTCTTTACCAAGGGTTGGCCCAACAGTTCGTTCTTCAATTGGATAAATAGCTGCAGGTAAGGCTCCAGCTCTTAATAATAAAGCTAAATTACTTGCTTCTTTATTATCAGATAAACCAGTAATCTGGAAATTGTTACCTAAAGCATTTTGAATTACTGGCGCACTTATCACCCGTTCTTCTTTGTGAGTAATCCTTTTTTCTACACCATTTACCATTTGTAAGCTATTTTTAGTTTCTACATAAACAATAGCCATGCGTTTACCAATATTTTCTCGAGTGACCTTTGTAAAAAAGCTCTCACCTCCACCACCCAATTGAATCTGAACTGCAGGAGTTGCTGATTGTTGATCAAAGCTAGATACTGCCGAAGTAATAGAATCCCCACTTAAAACAACCTGTCTTTTCAATAAGATAGGATGTGCATCCATCATATATAATTTGTCACTGACTGGCACAATTCCAGTTTGTTTAGCTATCACTGGATCATTATCTTGATCAACTAAATAAAATTGTAAGGTCGCAGTACCTCCAAGAATTTGTTTTGCTCTAGCTGCATCTTGAATGCCAGGTAAATCAACTGCTACTCGAGTAGCTCCTTGTTGTTGTACTACTGCTTCACCAACCCCTAATTCATTTACACGATTTCGCAAAATACTCATTGTTTGTTCAATCGTATTTTGACGAATCGTATTAAGTTCTTCTGCAGAAATCGAGCTTAAAATTGAATTAGGCATTGAGGATTTTGTAAAGCTAACTCCAGGTATTTTTTGTCTTAGCTGTGTTAAAGCAGTAGTCATTGACTCTTCATCACGAAAGCGAAGCTCTACGCCTTTGTTAGCCACATAACGAATTCCAGAATAACGCACTCCAATTTCGCGCATTTCTTGACCAAGATTTTTCATTATGCCTTCATAGCGACGATTGATAACACTATCAATATCGACTTCTAAAAGAAAATGAACGCCTCCTCTTAAGTCCAAACCTTGCTTCATAGGGTTTGCCCGAATTTTGCTAAGCCAGTCAGGAGTAGATGGAGCTAAATTTAAAGCCACTGTAAAATCATTACTTAAACTACTTTTGATAATATCACGTGCTATTAATTGTGTATCAGTCGAACCAAAAATTACTTCTATACCTTGTTCTTGAGTGATTACAGATTTATAGTGCACTTTTGCTTTATTAAGAGCATCCTCTACCTGCTTTTTTAATTCGTCACTATTAACAGAGCTATCAGAAGATACTTGAACTACAGGGTTCTCTGTATATAAATTGGGAATGGCATAAATCAAACCCAAAACCACAATAAGAACTAATAATAGATTTTTCCATAAAGGATATTTATTTTGCATTTTCCGTCCTGTCCCTAACCTAAAGAGATTTTAAAGTGCCTTTTGGTAACACAGCCGTTACTGCGGCTTTTTGTATGTTAATCTCTACTCCATCCGCTAAGCTTATTTTAATGTATTGTTCATTCAAGCTAACGATTTTGGCTAGAATACCTCCAGAAGTAATGATTTCATCTCCTTTTTTTAAGCGGCCTAGTAAATCACGATGCTCTTTCGCTCTCTTATTCTGTGGTCTAATTAACATAAAATAACCTAAAAAAAGAATTGCAGCGATCATAACAAATGAAAAACTATCTGCTTGAGTTTGAACAGCTGGAGCTGCAGCAGCCATTGCATCACTAATAAAAAAACTCATGTAATCTCCTCAATTAGGTTAATGGCATTAAGTTAAGCGATTTCGTCATTCTCGCAAAATCTGAAATCCATTTATTACTTAGTACAGTGCCTATTTAAAGATGGATTTTCTCTTTTCGCAAGAATGACCTATTAGCTGCCATTCAGGTATACTTCATTTTTAACAGCGTGCATGATATAGGGAATTCAGGCGAAGGTAAATGGTAAGAGGCTACTCTAATCAAGGAATTGCAATAGACTTCTTATCCGAACCCATCTTATTTAATAAGTTTTGTACATAAAAAGCATTATGCTGAATTAAAAAACGTTGTGCTAATAATGGGGTATGGGTATATAGATGGTGAAGATAAGCTCTGGTTAAGTTATTTTTACAACTAGCGCACTGACATTGTTTACTTAATTTTTCATAAGAAAAAACATACTCTTCATTTTTTAAATCTAAAAGCAGATCATCAGAAAAAATGAACCCATTTAATCCTTGTTCAGCAGGTAGTTCTGACTCGATATAAACTGTACTTAAACTCGCTAATTGTTTTATTTGTTCCAGATTAAGTCTACCTTGTATATAAAGAGGGTAAATTGAATCAAGAGAGAATTGTTTATCAATAAGCGTTAAATTATCTTTTAACTCGAAATAAATACCATAATCTCTTACTGAATTATCTGAAGGTAAGTATTCATTAAGAAAATAAGGAATTATATTCTTGTTTAATAAATCTTCAAATTGTGGACAATTTATTAAAATATCAGCTGGTAAAATAATTTTTTGTGGTTTTAAATGATTAATTAATTCAAACAGTTGAATATAATCTATAGATAATATACTTCCATCATAAGGAGATTTTAAACGTATAACTCCTGCTTTGTTGGCTTTAAGGCGACTGGCATTAATAATTACCTCTCCAGACCAATTGACATAATAGGCTAAATTAGGAACTTGTTTTAATAAATCAATTCCTGGTTTCAACAATAAGGCATCTAAATAATATACGGCCGTATTAATTTTAGCTTCTTGCCAATTCGCTGTGGTCAAACATAAACCTGCCTCAGAAGTTAAAACTGGAATCCACTTATTTTGTACTAACATTGATATCCTCTTTTAAATCAACAGGATTTATGAAAAACACCCAATCTCTTCGTTAACAGAATGTTTTAATGAAGAGATTGAGATTTTTAGTAAGTCCTGACTAACAAACTGGTATCACCATAACTAAAAAATCTATATTTTTGAATAATGGCCTCTTGATACAAAGCCATTGCTTCCTGATGACCAATAAACGCTGAAACTAGCATTAATAAGGTAGATTCCGGTAAATGAAAATTGGTCATCAAACCATCACACACTTTAAACTGATAACCTGGATAAATAAAAATACTAGTATCTTGACTGCAAGGTTTTAGAGAGCCATCAGGCTGTGCAGCGCTCTCAAGGCTGCGTAAAGCAGTAGTTCCAATAGCAATAACTCGAGAACCAGAAGCTTTAGTAGCTTGTACTGCAGCACATAGCTCAGGACTTACAGTAAAATATTCGCTATGCATTTTATGATCTTTAATCTCTTCACAACGTACGGGCCTAAAAGTTCCTGCACCAACATGAAGTGTAACATAAGCGATATTAATCCCCTTTTCTTTTATTTTTGCAATTACCGTGTTATCAAAATGTAATCCTGCTGTCGGAGCAGCAACCGACCCTTCATATTGCGCATAAACTGTTTGATAACGCTCTTTATCTGCTTGTTCATCTTCTCGCGTGATATACGGTGGCAAAGGCATATGACCTAATTTACTTACTAAATCTAAGACGTCAATGGAAGTTTGACAAAGAAATAAATCATCTTGTCGTTCTAAAATTTCTAATTGATACCCCTGATCTAATAAGACAATACCCCCTGTTTTTAGTGCTTTACTCGCTTTTATATGTGCTAGAAACTGTCGAGAACCAGTAATACGCTCTACAAGCAGCTCTACTTTCCCACCTGAAATTTTTTGCCCATAAAGACGAGCTGGAATGACTTTTGTATTATTCATAACCAACAAATCACCTGGATTTAAAAAATCCGCAATATCTCTAAATTGATGATGGCCATATTCTTTCTTTTTTTCTCGATTATAAAAAAGCAAGCGAGAATCGCTTCTATTCGCTAAAGGATATTGAGCTATCAATTCGGAGGGTAAATCAAAGTAAAAATCTTGCTTTTTCATGAAATTGCTAATCAACAGAGTACATAATGACTTAATTATACAATCTGGGCAAAGAAATTAACATCACCACAGCAATAATCCAAATTAAAGTGCTAACTAAGTAAGGATGAGGATAAGGTTTATGTGTTTTACGATAAGAAAAAAAATGCAATATTCCCACAGGAATCAAAGTGACCCCAGTTAATAAAATAATTAAAATAACATCCGAGGTATATTTGTATTGAGGTGCGATGTAGTTAAGAAAACTCAACATGCTATTTAATTTATCACGAAAATAAAAAAGCAAATCAATAACTAAATTATCATAAACCAAAGCACAAACAGAACCTAAAGCTAAAGGAAGAATGAGTTTAGCTCCTTTAATTGCAAAAATTTTCTTCAAAAGTCGATTAAATTCTTGCGAAAATAAACAAAGTATCGAGGTAGCACAAATAGCTAAAAATAAAACGAGCATTCCTGTCATTGGCGTTCCTCTAGCGCTTCCCAACGAACATAAAACTCAGCTAAATGACGCTCATCTGTTGCTAATTGCTGATTTATTTCAGTAATTAATTTAGCATCTTGCTGATAAAACTCAGGCTCTGCCATTTTTAATTGTAATTCATGAATTTTTTTCTCTAACGCTTCTATTTTTTGAGGTAATTGAGCTAGCTCACGCTGTTCATTATAACTTAGTTTGTTACTGTTTATTGTGCGTTTTATTGGCGTTGCTAAGGATTCTTTTTTATCATTTGTTTGTTTTTTAAAATTTTTATAATCATCATAACCTCCAACAAACTCATTGAAGCTACCCTCCCCTTCGTAGACTAAAACACTGGTTACGACTTGATTAATAAACGCTCTATCATGGCTAATTAAAATCAAAGTTCCAGGATAATCCATTAACATCTGCTCTAATAATTCGAGTGTTTCGATGTCTAAATCATTTGTTGGTTCATCCATTACTAGAAAATTAACAGGTTTAGCAAATAATTTAGCAAGTAATAAACGATTTCGCTCTCCCCCTGATAAAGAAGAAACTGGTTGGTTAAATCGTTCTGGAGCAAATAAAAAATCACGCAAATAACTAGCGACATGTTTTTGCTTACCGTTAACGGTAACATAATCAGCCCCATCTCCCACATTAAACATCACTGTTTTATCTTCTAGTAATTGCCTACGTAATTGATCAAAATAAGCTACATTCAATGAAGTACCTTGTTTTATTGCTCCTGAATCAGGTTTGAGCTCATTTAGCAATAAACGAACTAAGGTTGTTTTACCACAACCATTAGGTCCTATAATTCCTAATTTATCACCTCGCGTTAATAAAAGAGATAAATTACGGATGATGGGTTTACCATTTATAGAGTAATTAATTTTTTCTGCTTCAATAACAGAATAACCTGAACGATTTACTTCTAAGTTAACCGTTTTAACTGTTCCTAATTGATTACGTCGAGCTTTATATTCTTCTCTTAATGCTTTTAAAGCACGCACTCGACCTTCATTACGAGTGCGTCTTGCTTTAATACCTGTACGAATCCATACTTCCTCTTCAGCCAATTTTTTATCAAAAAGAGCATTGTGTTTTTGCTCACTAAGACGAATAGTTTCACGTCTATCTAAATAAGTTTCATAATCACATTGATGAACATATAGTTTTCCTCTATCAATTTCTACGATGCGATTAGCAACCTGACTTAAAAATTCTCTATCATGAGTAACAACCATTACCGAGCCAGAAAAGCTTTTTAAATAAGACTCTAACCATTCAATAGCTTCAATATCCAAATGGTTAGTTGGTTCATCCAGAAGCAAGAGATCAGGCGAAGCAAGTAAAGCTGCGCCTAAAAGAACTCGACGCTTCATTCCTCCAGATAAGTTTTTCATTTGCTCATTAAGATTAATTCCTAAACGACTAGCCATCGTTTCAATTTGGGGTAAGAGATCCCAAGTATGCAAAGAATCCATGCGCTCTTGACAACGAGCTAATTGTTCTGTCGCCCCAGTTTGAGAATAATAATGAAATTGAGCTAATACTTCTCCTCTTTCACCTAAATCATTAACTAGAAGTTGATAGACTGACTCATCACCTGTAAAAGGTACTTCTTGTGTTAACCCGGCAATACGTAAGCCTGAAATTTTTTGAATCTGCCCCCCATCACTTACTAGGTCGCCTTTTAGTAATTTTAATAAACTAGATTTACCAGCGCCATTTCTACCAACTAGGGCAATGCGGTCATGAGGTTGAATTTGTAAATCAGCCTGATCTAACAAATGATTGCCAGATACAATTAAATTTACACTATTAAAAGAAAGAATACTCATGAAATGCTTAAAGTCATAATCCCGTCCATCTCAACTAAAGCTCCTTTAGGCAGCTCAGATACACCAATTGCAGCTCGGGCAGGATAAGGTTCAGAAAAATGTCGGTTCATTGCTTCATTAATTAACGGAAAATGACTTAAATCAGTCAAAAATACAGTTAATTTAACTATATGAGCCAAACTTCCACCAGCAGCCTCACAAACAGCTGATAAATTTTTGATAACTTGCTCTATTTGTTCCTCAATATCCTCACTACACATTTGCATCGTCAAAGGGTCAAGTGCAATCTGACCTGAAAGGTAAACTGTATTACCACATTTCATTGCTTGACTATAAGTACCAATCGCTTGAGGAGCTTGTTTTGTATTAATTGCTTGCATTAATTATCTCCTTGCTTCTTTCTATATAAACGCATCACCACTTTATTTGCGCGTAAACGACGCATTACACGCGCCAAATGAATTCGATCAGTTACACTAATAGAAAAAGTTACTGCATTATGCCGACCATCTCGTGGATCTACGTTAATATTGCCTATATTAGAACCCGCTTCTGAAATAGCTGTAGCTAGAGCTGCTAAAACACCACGCTCATTAGCAACATCAACTGTAATATCTACCCAATATTCTCCTTGAACTTGATCATCCCAACGTAAAGCTACAAATTGTTCCGGTAAACTACGCGATACATTAAGGCTATAACAGTCACTAGAATGAACAACAATACCTCTACCCTGCTGGAACTTACCTACAATATTATCGCCAGGAATAGGTTGGCAACATTCACCAAAATGAATCACCATTCCTTCAGTACCTTTAATAGCTAAAGGTTGTGCTTTGGCTTTATTAAGTTCATTAGAATCTTGAGTAACAACTAAGCGTTTTGCAATAACCATGGACATTTGATTGCCAATACCAATAGCATAAAGGAGATCATCTACTGTTTTATAATGTAAATCTTTGAGTAAAGCATTTAAAGATTCTGGAGGGGTTTTGGCATAATCACTAGAAAGCTCCGTTAATGATTGCTCTAAAAGCCGTTTACCTAAAACAATTGATTCAGCATGTTGCTGGCTTTTTAAGAAATGCCTGATATTAGAGCGCGCCTTACCTGTTATAACAAAATTAAGCCAAGCAGGATTCGGATGAGCACCAGGGGCAGTAATAATTTCAACCGTTTGGCCATTAGTTAAAGGAATGCTTAAAGGAACAAGACGGCGATTCACTTTTGCTGCAACGCAGCTATTACCTACTCCCGAGTGAACAGTATAAGCAAAATCTACAGGTGTTGCGCCTTTGGGCAACTCCATAATATGGCCTTTAGGAGTAAAAACATAAATCTCATCAGGAAAAAGATCAATTTTAACGTTTTCAATAAATTCTAAGGAGCTACCAGTGCTTCGTTGCATTTCTAACAAACTTTGTACCCATTCTCGCGCTCGCAATTGTGCCTCGTTTACCTCTAAGCCAGACGATTTATAAATCCAGTGTGCAGCAACTCCATTATCTGCAACCTTATCCATTTCACGTGTTCGTATTTGCACCTCAAGTGGAACACCAAAAGGACCAAACAAAGTGGTATGCAAGGATTGATAGCCATTTGCTTTAGGTATACCAATATAATCTTTAAAACGCTGGGGCACCGGCTTATAAGTACAATGCAAAGCGCCTAAAATACGATAACATGAATCAATATCTTCAGTGATTACTCGAAAAGCAAATACATCGGTAATTTCAGTAAAAGAGGATTTTTTAAGACGCATTTTACGATAAATGCTATACAAATGTTTTTGGCGACCAAAAACTTGTTCATAAGGAATATTAAGTTGAGATAAAGCGTGCTGTAAATCTTTTTCAATAGTTTTAGTTAATTCTCGTCGATTACCACGTGATTTTTCTACTGCTGACTTAATAGCGCGATAACGCATCGGATATAAAGCTTGAAAACCTAGATCTTCTAAACCCACATAAATACCATGCATCCCTAAACGGTTAGCAATAGGAGCATAAATTTCCAACGTTTCAATGGCAATACGTCGGCGTTTAGCATAGGGCATTGCTCCTAAAGTCCGCATGTTATGTAAACGATCAGCTAACTTGACAATAATAACACGAATATCTTTGACCATGGCTAAAACCATTTTGCGGAAATTTTCTGCCTGTGCCTCAGCTTTTGATTCAAATTTTATTTTAGTTAATTTGGTAACTCCATCAACTAATGCAGAAATTTCTTCGCCAAATTGTTTTAATAGATCTTCTTTGCTAATCGAGGTATCTTCGACGACGTCATGAAGCAACGTAGCCATGATAGTTTGGTAATCCAACCTCATTCGAGCTAGGATTAATGCGGCAGCAACAGGATGAGTAATATAAGGTTCGCCTGATCTTCGCATTTGGCCATGATGAGCCTGCTCAGCAACCACATAGGCCTGATAACATTTTTCTATTTGCGCTGGCTCAAGATAGCATTTTAGCTCATCATTAAGCTCTGTGAAGTAGCTCACGCAGTGCTCCTGTGTGTCCAACATAGCTAAGCAGGAAAAGCTCACCCTGCATCAGGGAAAACCCTCTTTTGGCTCATCTTGAGAGAAAAAAGTTCAAAAATGCTCAAATAAACATCGACTCTGCGCTTTTTGAACTTTTTTCTCTCGACCTGGATTCAAAATTAAACTTTCTTCAAGATTCTATATCTCAGGTTATCTATACTTCACGTTAAAAATCACAAATTGTGACCGCGCGAAGTATAGTACATTAAGCAGACCGAATTAATCTTTATCTAAGATGTCAGCCTTAATAAAACCTTCAGCAATTTCGCGCAAAGCAACTACAGTAGGTTTATCATTTTCCCATTCAACCATTGGTTGATCTCCACGAACTGCAATTTGACGTGCGCGCTTGGTTGCTACCATTACTAATTCGAATCGATTTGCAACATGCTCTAAACAATCTTCAACTGTTACTCGTGCCATAAGTTTACTCCCCACTAAATAAAGCTTTTTGCTTTAATATTCAAACTTACTATTTTACTGCTAGGACAATAAGAATGAAAGTAATTTTGCCTGTTTATTTACTTGCCGTTCCATTTTCAAACGATTAGCAATCACTATTGCTCTTAATTCTACAGCAGCATGCTCAAAATTATCATTAACAATTAAATAATCAAATTCAGGATAATGGCTTAATTCATCTTGCGCTTTAATCATTCGATCACTAATTACATCATCTTTATCTTGGCACCGATTCATTAAACGTCTTTTTAACTCCTCGATAGAAGGAGGTACAATAAAAATACTAACTGCATTCGGAAATAGCCGTTTAAGCTGCTCAGCGCCTTGCCAATCAATATCTAAGGCTACATCAATACCTTGTTTTAAGCGATCATTAATTTGTGCTACGGAAGTCCCATACAAGTTATTAAAAACACAAGCATGTTCTACAAAAGCATTTTCATTGACCATCATCATAAATTGATCTTTATTAACAAAATAATAATCAATTCCATCAGTCTCACCAGGTCTAATTTCTCGTGTAGTATGAGAAATAGAAAGCTCAATATCATTTAGTGTCGTAACTAAATGCCGGACTAAACTGGTTTTTCCTCCTCCAGAAGGAGCCGCTACAATGTATAAATTTCCTGAATAATTTTCCATCCGCTTTACTCTATATTCTGTATTTGTTCACGCATCTGATCGATTAATACTTTCATTTCAATAGCACACTGAGTTAACTCAACTGAGTCCGATTTTGAACTTAAAGTATTTGCTTCTCTATTTAGTTCTTGCATTAAGAAATCCAATCGTCGTCCAGCACTGTGCTCAACATTTAACGTGTTCTTTACTTCAGCCACATGTGTTTGTAAACGATCTAATTCTTCAGTTACATCAAGACGAGTTAAAAGGATGGCTATTTCTTGCTCCACTCGTGTTTCTGGTACTTCAATTTTAACTGCATGTAAGCGTGTTAATAACTTATCTTTAGAATAAGTCGCAATCGTTTTAACTAAAGTTTTGGCTCGCTCTATTTCCTTACTTAAAGTCAATAATTTTGCTTCTATATGATTTTTTAACGCTTGACCTTCATTTACTCTGAATTCACTTAGCTGAACCACTGCGTCATTAAATAAAAATACAACATGGTCTTTTAAATCTTCTATATCACATTGAGCGACTTGGACAACACCTGGCCAAGTTAATATCTTACTGATACTAAGATCATTCGCTAAGTGATGTGATGCTGATAATTTATCAGCTAAATCTACTAAGGCATTTACCATACCACTATTTATAAGAATAGACTCATTTTGCGTATTGTTATCCTGATATTTTAATTGACACTCTAATTTTCCACGATAAATCTTATCTTTGAGTACATTTCTAAGAGATGGTTCTAAAAAACGAAAAGCTTCTGGTAAACGAAAAGATGCATCTAAATAGCGATGATTAACAGAACGAATTTCCCAACAAAGCTGCGCAAAGTCGTACTGTTTTTGTACTCGAGCAAAAGCAGTCATACTAGAAATCATAAAAAATACCTATTAATTCACTTTGCGCGAATATACAACAAATTAAGCTATTTTCCCAGAAATATACCTAAGTTCCTTCAAAAGGCTATTTATCTAGTTTAAAAGCGTGCTCAAGATCTTGATTCAACTCTTGATGAGCCTTTCTCAATTTAGCTTCAGAACGTGTTTCTCCATAAAATAATGGATGCCCTGTTTTTTTATAGTTAATATAATGAGCTATACCAAAGCTTAAGCTTGCAATAAAGTTTACGGCAGCCATTAACATTAATCGCACTGTTTTAGATAGAGCAGATCTATCATGACCTAGAACTGATTGAGAATAATTTACTTTAGCCTTATTAAGTGCACTAAGTAATAATTTTTTGTCATCCAGAGTGGGATTATCTTTTTTTGAAAATTCATTCAATGCTTGGAAACACTCTATCAGATAGTATTTGCTATGTTGAAGAGCGAGAGCATGTTTATTGCCAGCATTAGTATTTTTTAAATAATTAAGCACCTCTATATTAATCTGATAGATTTTTATAACCGCTTTGCATATATCAGGGTGTTTGATCATTTTACTGTATTCATCGGATAGCTCACCGTTTAGAACTTCTTTTATATTGGCTATCGCCATCAATTGCTCAGTGCGTTTTATTAAAACATCAGCATATTTATTTATTACTTGTACTTGTTGTTTTTCGTGTAAACGACGTATATTGGTGTTGGGCTCAATCATTTCTGCTTCACATAAAATTGGACCTTTCTCACTAGCAAAAAAATCAAAGCGTGCTCGAGTAATTCCATCTGGATATTGCTTCAAATAAAAATTCATTAATCTATTAGCAAAATCAAGCATTCCTGGTGGAAGTTCTTCAGTTGATAAGGGCCTTCTTTCACTGGTATTATTGTTTTTAAATCCTTTGGGCTTCACTGTAGCATGGCTAAAATCATTCCCCAAATAAACTAGTTGGTATTCTCCACTTTGTTCTACAAAGGGAATAAATGGTTGTAAAATAACTCCTTGATTTCCATTAATGGCTAACAATTGCTTTATTAATGTTTCAGCTTCAGAGAAAGGACGATATTTTTTGTTATCTTTAGCTAATAAATCCGCGTCCCGTGTAAATCTATAAGTACCTATTCCATCAGCGGATACCATGGGCTTTATAACAATATCCCCAGACCATATAGGATTATTTTGTCGTAATAAACTAAGTTTTTGCTCCAATGTTATCTTTTCTTCTGGATGAATAAATGCGGAAGGAGTAATTGAACCTTCTATGGCATCTTTATCACCAAATTCATCCAATAGAAAGGCTAAGTATTTTTCTTTATTCAGACTTAATTTAATTATATCTGCGTCATTAATTAATCTTTTTTTCCCAAGCTCACACCTTTGAAGCCAAGGAAATACTTCTTCAGCATACTTAGGCATATTCCAAGTTGAGCTAACAAAAATAGAATCGTATTGTTCTAAATTAACAGTAGGATTTTGCCAATCAATTAGATCTACTTCAATACCACGACGCTCTAATTCCAATTTAATTAGCCAATCATCTGTTTGAGTATTTAAATGAGTTAATCCAGATTGCACTGCGATCGCTATTTTCATTCAATATTCCTAGAGATATTTGTTCATAATGTGATATATTTTCCACACTTTAAATTATACCACACTATGGATAAATTGAAGACGCAATACACAATATATGTACAAGTAATTGCGATTTGTTATATAATTGAAAATTAAAGATCCTTTATACGCTTTTTAAATTTGTTAAATCACTAGGATAAGGGTGCTGTAGTGAAAAAGCTTCTGACCAAACAAGTATTATTAAAAGAACTCAGCAAAGACATTCGTGTTTATTCTAATCAGATCAAAGCGAAAATTCATCAATCAGCAGATGCTACCCCCCCCTTGACAAAAAATACTCCAACTAAATCGCAGAAAGAACACGCAGCTAAAACTATACAAAAAATCTGGAGAGGGAAAAAAATTAAAGAAACTGTGGTAAAAAGCCCTTATTTTTCCTATCTCTCAATGATTGATCCTGATGATGAGTTTAGACAATTATCAACTATTATGTTCGGGCGTCATGTGGCTGAAATAAGGCTCGGAGCCCGAGAGCGAATTGATAATCCGATTCTAAATACGCGAGAATTTTATCATCGCTCAATTGATCTTTCCAGTATTCTTACTGATACATTATTTAAAGAGTTTGAAATTCCTAATTTTAATGTGGATGAATATGCCTATACACCACTAACTGATTTAAAAAGTAATCCGATAGAAGAAGTAATTGACCTTTTTCGGCAAGAAGTACCTAATTTAAAAATATTTAAAAAAGAATCTTATTCTGTCGTAATTCTTGCTATACCTCGTGATAGCTCTGAGTTATCACATATTAAAGAAAAAGTAAAAAATATGGGATTAGTGGCCTCTTCATGGGAGCTTACTGAAAATTTAAAAACCTCGCTTAATTTAGAACAAGGCAAAGAGACTACTAAAGTTAAAATAGACCCTGATTTACCCAAAACTAAAGAAGAGCTGCTCAATAGCTCTATTATAATTAAATTAAATGCTATAGCGACAAGCGCAAGACCATATCCCACTAAAATATTGGCAAAGTGCTTACAAAAACTCTTAAAGGATCTACCTCCTACTGTTGATTCCAAGTCTATTCAACGTGTCGCTTTGCTATTAGATTTAACGAATACTTTTTACAGCTATAATTATCCTCGTTATGCTCTTTGCGTTTATTCAATATTACATGAAATCAGTCTCAATCTTTTAAGAAATAAAGATCGTAACTATTTAGAACAGGAATACCAACATTTTCAAAAAGAATCCTCTGATACATTAAATAGAATTCTTGGTACTAATGAAAAACAGACAGAACATTCCACGCTTATTACAGCAGCAACTACTTCAGGTATAGGAGCTTGTGTAATAGCAATGCGACTTGCAAGTAAAATGAAAATAAAAGACGGTGGCGCTCCGAAAGTAATGATATTTAAACCGTGCTACTATGAGCTTCCTAATATTTCCATGCTTAAGAAAGTAGAAAATTCAGAAGATGCAGATATCTTATTAATTTCAGCAGGACCAATTGTTAATCCAGAAGGATTAACACCGGGTGTTAATATTAATCAATTTGTAAGAAGACATGTGATTAATAAAAAACGGACTAAACCCATTTCAATTATAATTGATGCAACTACTGCTTTATATAGAAACCTCCAGCTAGATGATGATATAAAAAATTTAGTCATGGAAGGTAAGGTATCCCTTATTGTTCATGAGAGTCATCAAAAATTTGGCTTACTTCATAGTGATCAAGCTCAATATGGGAGAGTATTTGGGTGGTGCTCTAAATCACATTTCCATGATAAAGATCTTATAAAACTTCATACTCACTCTAAAGAAGATTTCTATAATCATTTAGACACACAAATTGGAGCTTTTGTTAGTACACGATGCAAACGTATTCTCGAAGATATTAAAGAAAGACATTTTACTAATGGAGCTATTTTAAGAAACCTTTTAATAAATACCTCTCTTATATCAAACCATGTTGAAAAGCATGAGGATATGTTAAAAAATTTCAATGAACTCTATTTTTTAAATGACAAAGAAACTGCTCCTGATTCATACACGAGTCGATTAGAGAAAGCGGCATTTGGTGTTATTGATTATAGAGCGAGTTTTGGTCATTACACACCGTCTACAACTGGCGTAGTCAATCAACGACGTTTCAGTCCTGATGCTTCCGATGACTTAGATGTTTTAGTACAAGCATGTCATATTCGCTTATCTCAAGATCACTTACCTTCTGCACTTCTTTACATGTTAATTGATGAAGCACGAACAAAGAATGAAACGCTCACATTAGAAGAGCAGATAGTAACCATTGGCATGCTACATAATATTATTTCTAATGTGAGTTTAATTCCTCATACATTTGGTGAGATCTGCGTGATATCTGGGCAACCAACAGAAAAAGAAAAAAAACGAGTACTTGATTCCCAAAAAAACCCTAAAGATCTTTTATTTATAAAGACACCTACTGGAGGAGTACAGCTAGGATATTCATCTTATGATAATCAATTCAAACTAGTAGAAGTTAAAAATACTAGCATTATTGCAATGGTAAAGCTTGGGACTATCTCTAATCCCAATAATATTCATGCAATAACCTCTTATTTACAAACGCTTCAAATAGCTCGACTTCCTAAACATACGAATTTTGCAGTTGTATATAGTGCAATGCAGAATGCTTTAGAGTGTTGCCCTTTATTAAGGCAGCATCAGTATTTTTTAAATATCCATATTTGGTTAAGCGCTGTCAAAGAAAAAATTATTCAACAATATAATCCGGAAAAAAAGCAACTTTTTTTAGATACTGTTCATGCTCTTTATTCAATGAATGTACCTTTAAAAGATACTGAGTTAGATCTATTAAGCCAATATCCTGAGATCTGCAAATATATAAAAAGGAACCAGGATAATCCAGATATAGCTAAAATAGTGCTTTCTTTGATGATGAGTGGAAAGCCCTTAGATAAACTTTCTTACTTACTCAATAAAAAAAGTTTCATAGACGCTATTTATAAAATACATAAAGGCAACGCGGAAATTCTTAATGCGCTTAGTAACTCACCAGTGAAATTCAAAAACGCCAGTGATAGCTCAAAAACTTATATTCAAACCTGTTATACTGCATTATTTGATTTTCATCTTATTGATAATCCAAACGAAAAAGATAAACAAGAATTAATTCATTCCATAAAAGGCGCTGCAAAAGAATACTCAAAAGTACTTTCAACTGATAGAAGCAAAACATCTCAACTAGTGCGCTCTATTTTAAAAGCAATTACAAATTTTATTGCGGCATTAACCTTTGGTGCAGCACACTATATACACTATAAGACTACTGGAAACATTATATTTTTTAGTGAAACTAATTCAGAGAAAAAACTAAAAACACTACATAAAGAAGTAGAAAAAGATTTAGAGAGTCTAACAATTAGTAATAAACCAACTAACTAAATAGAAATCCAATATTCAGGCTGACTTTTTTTAAGCTCAGAGTTATACTTCCTTCCTTTGACTTACACTATCATTAAGTTAAGACTACGATCTTGGTCTACGTCGCCCTTTGGCTTGACCGGAGGATCCAAGCCTGGATCTTCCGGTCAAGCCGGAAGACGACGAGAACATGAGTTTTTCTTAACTTAATGGCAATGACTTTGACTTAGGATTAATACTATGCGACCTAGTAACCGTGAACCCAATCAACTAAGAACTATTATTATTACCAAAAATTATACTAATTACGCAGAAGGTTCCGTATTAGTTGAATTTGGACAAACCAAAGTATTATGTAATGCTTCTATTATTGAAGGTGTTCCTCGCTTTTTAAAAGGGAAAAATCAGGGTTGGGTTACTGCTGAATATGGTATGTTACCTCGCGCTACTCATAGCCGCACAGAAAGAGAAGCCAATAAGGGAAAGCAAGGCGGGCGTACTTTAGAAATTCAACGTCTTATTGGCCGTTCATTACGAGCCTGTATTGATTTAAAAACCATTGGTGAAAATACAATTACTATTGATTGTGATGTAATTCAAGCAGATGGCGGCACTCGAACAGCGTCTATTACAGGGGCTTGTGTGGCCATGCGTGATGCAGTGCAATGGATGGTGCAAAGAGAAAAATTAAAAAAAATGCCTACATTTAATTATGTTGCAGCAGTATCTGTAGGTATTTATCGTGGCCAACCCGTTCTTGATCTAGACTATGCAGAAGACGTATTGGCTGAAACAGATATGAATATTGTTATGAATGAACAAGGCCATTTTATTGAAATTCAAGGCACTGCTGAAGATAAAGACTTTAGTCGCTCTCAATTAAACAGCATGCTTGAACTTGCTGAGATTGGTATTCCTCAAATTATAGAATTACAAAAAAAAGCCTAATTTAATATACCCATTCTACCTGAAGATCTTCAGGTAGAATGAGTATATAAGTTCGGGGTAAAAAATCTCTTCGATTAAGCCCCGAATTAGCTAACGCAGTTGCTATTGCAAAGCACGCTAGTTTTTTATTATCACACATCTCTAATGCCAGTCTAAAGCAAAAAATTAAACAATTAATCTATATTCTTTAGCACTGC
>CAMFHA010000014.1 GCA_945952115.1 uncultured Legionella sp.
CCTCCTCAGCATGAACGGACTTTATAGTCAACAAAAACTTAAGGCTAATTGGAAGTTTTAAACGCGGAGCCTGGATCCGAATCTTAATTACTAAGGTTTTCTCAAAAACGAAGAACATTTTGCGGTTCGTCTTCCATCAAAGTCCATAAACATTTTTCATTTTTACTGTGTACTGCGCGCATTTTTAATCCATCATTGGTTTGCCCTTCCACTTTTACAGCAAATGCAGTCGTACGCAGTGTAATTCCATCATTCAAATAAAAAGTACAATAATCGGTATATGGACGATAAATATGTGCAGTGTTATTAGGATAGATAAGAGGATCAGGCGAAAGTGTGCACGCAGAGTAATCATCACCACTGATTGTATTGGTAAAATTTAAAGCTTGAGGGAAAGAATTATATAGTCCGATGTGTTCACAAGAAGGTAACATAATAGACATAATTACAATTGCTATAATAAACCCTCCTATACAACAAAATACAGCCATGTATTTTACGCACTGAACTGTTCCTGGGCTCCATTTTTTATTTTTTTCTGTCTCTAACATTACAGGGTATTCTGGAAACCGAAATTCTATTGTATCTTTGTCTGGGTATTTTATTAAATAACGCTCTACTTCTTTTAATATAGCTTCATTAGGAACATATTGTGTCATGGGAGAGTAGGCATTGTAGCTTCGCACCTTAATGGGATATTTTTGTGGATTCAAAAATACGTCTTTTTCAACAGTTATATTAGGTTTATTTATTGTTATCACCGGCTCGCGAAATATTTTTTTTGTTATCATGCAACATAACGCGCTGGGAATCTCTTCAGCAGAGTCGTTACGCTCCAATATCTCTGCGTCTTGAATTAAAGAATTAGGACTAATAAACGCATTTGGTATAATCTGTTGATTTTGATATTCGCTTTCTTCGGAGTCATTTTCAGAAAAAAAAGAAAAAAAACGTGAGAACATATTTTATCCTATGAATTTAAAGGATCAATCCGAATTCAGAAAAAGCCACATTGAACTTAGTTTGAACAAAAAATTTAAAATGTCCCTTTAACAATTACGCCGAGATAATAAAACAAGAATTATGAAAAACACCAAGATCGAGCAAAAGAATGTTTTAATAAGAGAGTTTAGAGCTAGTAAATGACCGAATTAATATCTTCTTTTAACGAAGAGATTGGGTGTTTTTCGTAAGTCCTGAAAAATTGTCTTCAATGGAGTTGGATTGTACTAAAACTTACAATGAAGTCAAATAATATCACTCAATGGCCACGGCAAACGCATCAAGTAATAGCAACTGTGTTGGATTGAAAATTTAATTCAACACAGTTGCTATTACGAAAACACAGAACATAGTCGGTAGGTGAATTATCAATAAACCCTATATGTTTTAGGATTAATTACATAGAACCCATTTTTTGTTGTAACTTTTGTTGCATTTTTTGTTTTAGCGCAAGTTGACATTGCTGTAGTTGCATAGGACTAAAATTAGTATTTGGTAAAGTTCGTTGACCCTGGACAACAGGTAAAACACATTCTTTTATCATAGTTTGTTTATTAGTATAACCTCCTTGTTGCATGCAAGCTTTTGCAATTGGCATACAAGGTCCAAATGCCCATCCCCCACAGGAAATTCCCATAGAAAGTACTAATAAACTTCCTTTAACCAATGACTTATTCATTGCAGCTCCTTTTTTATTGAACATTATTAAAAACTGTATTTTTATAATCAAGTATAGATATAAAAAAACAAACTGCAAATTATTGGATCAAAAAAAATGAGGCTCATGACATACATCATTACAATCAACTTCTGTACGCTCAGTTTGTATAGTCACATGTTGAATACCAAATCGCTCTCTCAATTCGTGAACCCATTCTGCACGTAAAGGATCACTTAAATGTTCTTCTGGCATGTATAAATGCACTGACAAGGCATTTTCTTGAGTACTCATTGCCCAGATATGTAAATCATGAACTCCTTTTACTCCTGGTTTCGATAAAAAATAAGAACTCACATCAATCCAAGAAATAGATCGAGGCACCCCGTCAATAATAAGCCTGAAACTATCTGCAAATAAGGACCAAGTGCCTTTTAAAATAACTAGAGCAATTAAAAGGCCGACTGCCGGATCTATCCATAACCAATGCGTGTAATAAAGAAGTACTGCGGAAATAACTACGCCAACAGAAATTAAGGCATCATAAAACAAATGTAAATACGCTCCACGAATATTTAAATCCTCTGAGCCTCTTAAAAATAATAAAGCCGTAGCCCCATTCACAATAATACCAACTCCAGCGACTATCATGACAGATAAAGCTTGTGTTTCACTTGGAGTCAACAATTTATATATCGCTTCAGTTACAATGATACCGCAAGTAAAAACGAGTAAGATTCCATTCATCAAGGCAGCTAAAATCGAGGTTTTTTTTAAGCCATACGTGGCGCGTGCTGTTGGTTTTTTTTTCATTAAACCCATAGCAATCCAAGATAAAACCAAGCTTAAGACATCACCTAAATTATGAAATGCATCGGCCAATAAACTCGTTGAATTAGCAATATAAGCATAAATGATTTGCAGCACCACAAATAAACCATTGGCTAAAATGGATATAAAAAAAGCCTTATCGTAAGCTTTTGGACTCGAATGATTATGATGATGGCTTTCATGATTGTGGTGTGCATGCGACATTAAGGTTGTCCTTCTGTATAATAATTAATACCTATTTTAATTCGATCACGCGTTTTTTCTCTCCTCCAAGCATTAGTATCTCGAAGAGAATAAACACAGCCACAATATTCTTGCTTATAAAATTCTTCACGTTTGGCGATCTGATACATTCTTTCAGCACCTCCATTTTTACGCCAATTATAAGTCCAGTACACTAAATCAGGATAACGATTTGCTGCACGTATTCCACTGTCATTAATTTGATTCATGTCTTTCCAACGTGAAATACCTAAAGAACTACTAATCACAGGAAAATGATGTTCATAAGCATAAAAAGCGGTGCGCTCAAAACGCATATCGAAACACATGGTGCAACGCTTGCCTCGTTCAGGCTCCCATTCCATTCCTTTTGCACGCTCAAACCAATTATCTTTATCATAATCTGCATCAATAAAAGGAATATGATGTTTTATTGCAAAACGTTTATTTTCTTCTTTCCTAATTTCATATTCTTGCAATGGGTGAATATTAGGATTATAGAAAAAAATGGTAAAATCAATGTTAGAATAGATTAAAGCCTCCATAACCTCTCCTGAACAAGGAGCACAACAGGAATGTAACAATAATTTATTTGCACCATTGGGCAATTCTAAACGTTCTCTATTCATCATTTTTGCTCACATCTGCACAATTAATAAAATGAGTTCGATAATAAGCTAATTCTTTAATCGAATCTTTAATATCATCTAAAGCTAAATGTTTTGACTCTTTAGCAATGCCACTTAAAATTTCTGGTTTCCACCGAATAGCTAACTCTTTTAAAGTACTAACATCTAAATTTCGGTAGTGAAAAAAAGCGGCTAAACTTGGCATATATTTATATAAAAAACGTCTATCCTGACAAATGCTATTGCCACACATAGGTGATTTTCCTTTATCAAGATATTGCTCTAAAAATGCAATAGTTAATCGCTCTGCCTCTGCCTCACTAACACTTTCTTCTAATACTCTCTTTACTAGGCCCGATTGATGATGCTGTCTAGTATTCCAAGAATCCATTTTGTCTAACAAAGATTTAGGTTGTGAGACAGCTAGAACAGGTCCCTCACCTAAAATATTTAATTGAGCATCCGTCACCACCGTTGCAATTTCAATAATTCGCTCTTGCTCTAGCTCAAGCCCTGTCATTTCTAGATCAATCCAGATTAAATTATGGTTATTTTTCATTCATTTTTCCAAGTATTGAGAATTGCTTTCACACAAGCAATACGTCGTTGATGTAATTCCTGCTTAATCGCCTGACCTTTAAATCCTTCATCAAGTATAGTTAGAACTTTAACCTTGGCACATTCTTCTAAAATGAGTTTCCATTTATTGGCTTGATGATAGAAAATCTCTTTCCCACAGCCAGCTGCATCGGATTGACAAGCTATTAATAAATGAGCAAAAAATTGAGGCCTACGAAAAGCATCTAGGCGCTCTAAAGTACGCACTATGGTTTCAGCACGTAATTCACTAATACGGTGAATCATTAAATGATAGCGCGAAACCATCACTGCTAATCGACGATACTCATTAGGTATTTTAAGACGTGAACATAAAGCTTCTATCAAAGGAACACCTTGTTCCTCATGACCATGGTGTTTAGGCCAAGAAGCCATTGGACTTGCAGCTTTACCTAAATCATGTACAAGAGCCGCAAAACGAATCACTGGATCGTCTGTTAATTTTACTGCCGCTTCTAATACCATTAAACTGTGAACACCACTATCAATTTCTCGATGATATTTATAGGGATTTGGCACACCAAATAAGCTATTTATTTCAGGAAAGATCACTCGCAAAGCATCACATGAACGTAAAGTCAAAATAAATTGCTCTGGATTTTTTTCTAAAAAACTTTTATACCATTCTTGCCAAACACGCTCAGGAACAAGATAACTTAATTCACCATTTTGCACCATAGTATACATTAAACTACGTGTTTCATCCGCCAATCGAAACCCTAAATGATAAAAACGCGCAGCAAAACGAGCAACTCTTAATACACGTACAGGATCCTCTATAAAAGCAGGTGAGACATGACGAAGAAGCTTCCTATCTAAGTCGCGCTTTCCTCCATAAGGATCAATAAGCGTTTGATGTTCATCCAAAGCCATTGCATTGATAGTTAAATCACGACGTGCTAAATCCTCTTCTAAAGTAACCGTCTCACTATAATTACAACTAAAGCCATAATAACCTCGTGATGATTTTCTTTCTGTGCGCGCTAAGGCATACTCTTCCTTAGTTTGAGGATGTAAAAAAACAGGAAAATCACGTCCTACTTGACGATAGTTTTTTTCTAATAAATCTTCTGGTTTTGCACCCACTACGACCCAATCATGTTCTTTAATAGGAAGACCTAATAATTGATCGCGAACAGCTCCACCTACTAAGTAGATTTTCATTAATTTGATTTACCTTTAATAATGACAATAAACCTTTTATGATTCATTATACTCAAAATCGCATCTTGAAATATTTTGGGTATACCCTAATAGCACTAATGCGAGAATGATGAAATCTCTTAACTGAGTACTATTAGGGTATACTACACTAAACAATAAGAGCATTATAATATAGTTTACTACTATGAGTAAAAGACGAATTAGCAAACAACAAACAACACGTATTGAAAAAATACAAAAGGCCTATCAAATCAATAAAGATCTTGATTCTTTAGCTGATGGATTGGTAATTACACGTTTTAACAAAGAAGTAGAAATTGAAGATGAGCAAGGTAAAAGAATTCGCTGCTCAATTCGTCCTAATCTAGATACCTTGGTTGCCGGCGATCGTATTATCTGGCAACCCGAAGGTGATAACCAAGGGGTGGTGGTTAGTTTATATCCAAGAGCAAGTATGCTTGCTCGTCCAACAGTTAAAGGATTAAAAAAACTAGTTGCCACCAATATCACACAATTAATTATCGTGGTGGCTCCAAAGCCAAAGATTTCATGGCCCTTATTAGATAGTTATTTAATAATCGCTGAAACTTTAAAATTACATGCCATTATATTATTAAATAAAATTGATCTACCCTGCGGATCAATCCAACAACAACTAATAACTGATTATCAATGCTTAAATTATCCTTTAATAATGGTAAGTAACACGAGTCATCTTGGCATAGAGGAATTAAAAAAAGCACTTAATCACCAAATCAGCGTTTTTGTTGGACAATCTGGAGTAGGAAAATCATCTTTAATTTCTAATATTCTTCCTCATGAAAAAAACATTATGACTAGTGATATCTCTTTAGCCTCTGAACTAGGTAAGCATACTACCAGTAATTCTTGCTATTACCATTTACCTAGCGGTGGTGCCTTAATTGATTCTCCAGGTGTGCGTGAGTTTAGTTTATGGAATATAGATATTCCTACCATAGCAAAAGGGTATAAAGAATTTATTCCTTATTTAAGTCAATGTAAATTTCGAAATTGCACTCATATTAATACACCACATTGCGCATTAGTCAATGCGGTGGAAAATGGAATAATCTCATCGAACAGATATCATAATTTTATTCAATTATGTGAGCAATATTCAGGATAAGCTTATTCGCTTAATCTGGCATTTTTTACATGCTAATTTCGCTAGCAATCTGCAGAATATCTTCACCTAATTGCTGAGCTTGTTTTTTTACTTCATTCGCATCATGTCCCTCTACCATTACGCGTAGCAAAGGTTCTGTGCCGGAAGGTCTTAATAAAACACGCCCATTTCCCTTTAAATCATCTTCTAAATTTTTTACTGCTGCAATAACTTGTGGATTTTTAGCTAATAAAGGAGCGTGAGCTGTTTTTAAGTTAATTAAGGTTTGCGGCAATAAGGAAATACCATCAAGCAATTGCTCAAGTGTTTTATTTTGTTTTATCATAATAGATAAAACTTGCAAAGCTGCAATAATTCCATCTCCTGTTGTAGTTTTATCTAAACAAACAATATGACCAGAAGTTTCACCACCAATTTTCCAATCATTTTCACGCAAAGCTTCTAAAACGTAACGATCGCCTACTTTAGAACGTAAAAAAGGAATATTTAAAGCATTTAAAGCCAACTCTAAACCATAGTTGCTCATCAATGTACCTACAACACCCCCATGCAATAAACCTCTTTGATGTCGATCTTTAGCAATAATGTATAATATCTGATCTCCATCAATCACATTCCCTTTGGAATCAACAAGAATAACTCGGTCACCATCACCATCTAGTCCGATACCAATATCTGCCTCTATACTTAATACTTTTTTTACAAGCTCTTCTGGTGCAGTAGAACCGCAATGTTGATTGATATTAAAACCATCTGGCTTATTGCCTATTGCAGTTACTTGTGCACCCAATTCGGCAAATACATTAGGAGCAATATGATAAGTAGCCCCATTAGCACAATCCACCACAATGTTTAAACCCGACAAGCGTGTTAAAGAAGGAATCGTTGATTTGCAAAACTCAATATAACGCCCAGCTGCATCATTAATACGAGAGGCCTTACCTAGCTGAACCGAAGGAACTATTTCAATATCTTTCTCTAACTCAGCTTCTATTTGTAATTCAACTTGGTCAAGAATTTTACCCCCTTCAGAAGAAAAAAATTTAATCCCATTATCTTCAAATAAATTATGAGAGGCACTAATTACTATGCCTGCATTTGCTCTTAATGTTTGAGTCAAATAGGCTATGCCGGGAGTAGGCATAGGACCTAATAAAGCGACATCAATACCTGCAGCAGATAAGCCCGCTTCAAGTGCTGACTCAAGCATATAACCAGATATACGAGTATCTTTTCCAATCACTACTTTTTTTCTATGCCCATTTGCTAATACTCGTCCAACAGCCCAACCTAATTTTAAAATAAATTCAGGGTTAATATTGGAATGGCCTACATGTCCTCGTATGCCATCAGTACCAAAATATTTACGTTGACTCATCCTTACTTACCTCTTATTCATACTTATCTAAAAATTCTGAAGGAATCTAAATAGATTTTTATGTTGCCTGATCAATAGCTGTAATTATATCTAAAGCTTGCTTTGTTTCATCCGCATCATGCACGCGGAGTATACTTACTCCTTCTAATGCTGCATAAACAGCAATAGCAATGCTCCCAATCAATCGTTCATTGACCTCTTTATTTAATAAAGCTCCAATAGTGCTTTTTCGTGATACGCCTAAAAGAATGGGTAAATTAAATTCTTTTAATTCATTAATTTTCTTTAATAAAACCATATTATCACTTATTTTTTTACCAAAACCAAAACCAGGATCAATGAGAAGGCGATTTTTTGCTATTCCCACGGCTTCACACTCTTGCAGCCGTCGAGTGAAAAAATCGAATAATTCATTCATAAGCCCTTTTTTATAGTAAGGACTATCTTGCATGGTTTTGGGTTTTCCTTGCATATGCATCAAACAGACAGGAACACCTAGTTGAGCTGCCATCACTAAACTGCCTGGTTGTTGCAAAGCATAAATATCATTGATGAGACTAGCTCCTGAATTTATTGCTGCTTGCATTACTTCTGGTTTATAAGTATCAATAGAAATACAAATATCAGAAACCGCTCTTATTTTTTTTATGACCGGAATTACCCGATCCAACTCAGCAGTTAGAGAAATTTCTTCAGCGCCAGGTTTAGTTGATTCTCCTCCGAGATCAATTATATCGGCTCCTTGATTAATTAAAAGGAGAGCCTGAGCAACGGCTTTATCCTCGTCTAAATAACTACCGCCATCAGAAAAAGAATCACTAGTTATATTAACCACCCCCATAATCAGTGGTTTTTGAAAAACAGTAGAAGAGGATAACTGGTAATTATTTAACCAGTCATCAAATTGATGTGTATTCACTAGGATCTCTCATCAGGTAAAACACTAATTAATAATAACTGCACATCGCGGGATCCAATGATTTTGAACGCTTCACAAACTTATTGCTAGAAATCAGGTCAGAATGGATCCCGCGAACAAGTCGCGGGACGTTGAGAGCTGAATTGTCAACAGACCCTAATGTTCTTCAGCAGGATTAATTATAGCCTCTTCATTGACGGGTTTAGCTGATTGATTATTGACTGAATCATTTGTATCAATAGGTTTATTATAATTATTCCAATCTGCTGGAGGAGTTGGCTCTTTGCCTGACATAATTTCTTGAATTTGGTTCGAATCAATGGTTTCATATTTAATTAAGCTTTCTGCCATTAAATGCAATTTATCCATATTATCTAATAATATTTTTTTAGCACGTTGATAATTTCTATCTATAATCGCGCGAACCTCATCATCAATTTGTTGAGCTGTTTTATCAGACATTTCTTTTTGCTTGTTCATCGAGCGACCCAAGAATACTTCTTCTTGCTCTTCACCAAAAGTCAAAGGTCCTAATGGAGATAATCCCCAAGTAGTAACCATTTTACGTGCAATTTCAGTTGAGCGCATAATGTCATTAGAAGCTCCAGTAGTCACTCCTTCCAATCCAAAAATTAACTCTTCAGCAATACGCCCACCAAATAGACTAGACAGCTGACTTTCGAGACGTCGCTTACTATGACTGTATCTATCTTGATCCGGTAAAAACATAGTCACTCCTAAGGCCCGACCTCTAGGAATAATAGATACTTTATATACAGGATCATGCTCTGGAACAGATAAGCCTACAATAGCATGACCTGCTTCGTGGTACGCGGTCAATTTTTTCTCATTGTCATCCATTACCATAGAGCGCCGTTCTGCGCCCATCATGATTTTATCTTTTGCTTTTTCTAACTCAACCATGCTCACTTTACGTTTATTAGCACGAGCAGCAAATAAAGCAGCTTCATTCACCAAATTAGATAAATCAGCACCTGAAAATCCTGGCGTACCTTGTGCAATAGGCATTATTTGAACATCTGTATCCACAGGAACTTTTTGTAAATGCACCCGTAGAATTTGTTCACGGCCACGAATATCGGGTAAAGGAACTACTACTTGGCGATCAAAACGGCCTGGTCGTAGTAAAGCCGGGTCAAGCACATCAGGACGGTTTGTAGCAGCAACAACAATTACCCCTTCACTTCCTTCAAAGCCATCCATTTCCACAAGCAATTGGTTTAATGTTTGCTCTCGTTCGTCATGGCCGCCACCTAAACCTGCGCCACGGTGTCGACCTACTGCATCAATCTCGTCAATAAAAATAATACAAGGGGCATGCTTTTTAGCTTGCTCAAACATATCACGGACACGAGATGCTCCAACCCCAACAAACATTTCCACAAAATCTGAACCAGAAATAGTAAAGAAAGGCACTTTTGCCTCGCCAGCTACGGCTCTAGCCAATAAAGTTTTACCTGTTCCAGGAGAACCCACTAATAAAACGCCTCGCGGAATACGTCCACCTAAATTTTGAAATTTCGTAGGATCACGTAAGAAATCAACTAATTCTTTCACCTCATCTTTAGCTTCATCAACACCTGCAACATCAGCAAAGGTTACTTTTACTTGATCTTCTCCTAATAAGCGTGCTCTCGAACGACCAAAGGACATCGCGCCACGGCCACCACCGCCTTGCATTTGGCGCATGAAAAAAACCCATAACCCAACCAAAAGAAGCATAGGAAGCCAATTCATAAACCAGTGCAACAAGAAACTTTCTTGTTGTTTTTCTTGGCCACTAACATCCACTTTACTTTTTAACAATTGCCCCAGTAACGCGTTATCAGGCATAGGCATATAAGTAACAAAATGTTTATTATTTTTGGTTATCCCTTTTATAATTTTGTTGTCTTCAACAGTAACAGAATTAACCATGCCTTGTTCTACTTCTTTCAAAAATTGGCTATAAGAAACTTTTTCAGCAACAGAGTTACGTGGGCCAAAATTACTGAACACAGAAACAAGAACAATTGCAATGATCAGCCATAAAAATAAATTTTTAACCATGTCGTTCAAAGTATTAACCTCATTAGTTACTTACAGCTTATGTGGAAGCGATAACACTACATTTAAAACAAATGTAATTAAATTATTTTATTTAAGATACTTCTATCCCTAAAATGTTTCAAGATGCGATTGTTGGCCGATCTCATCTTGAAACATTTTAGGGATATAAAGCTACTATACATTATAGCCCTTTGCCAGCAAATAGGTTTCTTTTGAACGTGAACGTGATGCAGAAGGTTTCCGTATCACAACTTTTTCAAAAGAACCTCGTGCTTTTTTAACCAGCTCATCAAAACCTGCTCCATGAAAAATTTTAACCAACATGGACCCACCTGGTTTAAGCATTTTTTCAGCAAAATCAAATGCTAATTCCACTAAATACATGGCTCGCGGAATATCAATAGCAGCACTACCACTCATGTTAGGAGCCATATCGGATAATAGTAAATCCAATCCTCGAACAGGAATAAGTTTTATTAATTCTTCAAAAATGCTGTCTTCTCGAAAATCTCCTTGGATAAAATGAACATCAGGCAAATTATCCATGGACAAAATATCCAAGGCGACAATATATCCTCTACCTTGCAATTGCTCACTGACGTATTGAGTCCAACCACCGGGAGCTGCTCCTAAATCAACAACTGTCATTCCTGGTCTTAATAAAGATTCTTTTTCATTTACTTCTTTTAATTTATACACTGCTCGACTTCTATAACCCTCTGCTTGTGCTTTTTTTACATAACTATCAGCAAAATGTTCTTGTAACCAGCGCTTGCTACTTTTTGTACGAGACATAATTTTAAATAATAAACTAATTTCTTTTATAATACTGAATTTTACTACCGTTTCCTAGCAAAACGTGCAATAATTTGCCATTTTAGTATAGGAACACATTTAAATTGGATAATACATTCAAAAAATCATTAAAAGCACAAGCGCATCACTTAAAACCTGTTGTACTCCTTGGAGCTAAAGGACTTACAGAGGCAGTAGTGGCTGAAACAGATATTGCCTTAAATGCTCATGAATTAATTAAAGTTAAAATTAATGGTGCTGAAAAAGAAGATCGTATTGAAATGGCGAATAATCTCTGCGAACAATTAGAAGCAAAGCTTGTTCAAATGATTGGTAATACAGCAATTATATATCGAAAAAATAAAAACCAATAGAAGTTCACTGATCGCAAGAAGAGTGACAGAAACCACGGTATTGTATAAACTACTATAATTATTGTTTGTTGTAACAACTGCTGCCCTGAAGTTAAGGGTAGAAAGCATATATACCCAAAATGTTTCAAGATGTGAGATTTTGGGTATAGTATAGCACTGCCCACTAAATTTTAAACGAGGCACATTTGAATAAGGCGAAGGAGTGTACACCAGTACATGACTGAAGCCGAGTGAGAAGACAACCAAGTATAAAGCTTAGTGAGAAATGCTATAGTTATAAATATAGCGTCGCCCACTAATTAGATAAGGCGCATTAAACCATTAAATTATCGTATGTCTATGATATTAAAACATATACCTAATGCATTAACATTAATTCGATTAGGATTAATTATTCCTTTTGTATTGTATCTATATGATCATCAATATAAAGAAGCCTTTTATATTTTTATACTGGCTGGCTTATCTGATGGCTTAGATGGTTGGTTAGCTCGTTTTTTTCATTGGCAAAGTTTTTTTGGTTCTTTTGTTGATCCGATGGCCGATAAATTATTAGTTGCTGCCAGTTTTATCTCTTTAGCGATAATAGGTTCACTACCCTGGTGGCTTGTAATTTTAGTTTTTTTACGCGATTTTACAATTTCTATGGGAGTATTAGCCTGGTATTGGTTTATTCGACGAAAATTAGATTTTGAGCCTACTTTGCTAAGTAAACTTAATACGAGTTTACAATTGATTTTAGTTACTTTGTGTTTATTTGAATTAGCTTATTTTAAATTTTCTTCTTATTTAATAACTTGTTTAATTTATTGCACTGCATTTACCACTTTTATTACCTATATTCACTATTTACGAATAGGTTGCCATAAAGCTTGGTCCAATAAAGAATTAACTCAATGAATAAGCAGTTAGCTCTAGCAATTCAACTCAATGATGAAGCAACCTTAGAAAATTTTAACTGGCAAAATAATGAATTGTTAAAACAACAATTGACACAAAGCTTACTTGGTCAAAATGAAAAAATAATCTATCTATGGGGAAGTGATGGAAGTGGAAAATCACATATTCTTCAAGCCTGTTGTCAAGCTATAAATCAAGAACACTCTGCAATTTATTTACCAATTTCTTTATTAAAAGAATGGGAGCCTGAGGCTTTAGAAGGCTTAGAAGAACAAACTTTAATATGTATTGATGATATTGACCTAATAGCAGGAAATAAAGCCTGGGAAGAAGCATTATTTCATCTGTATAATAAAATTAAAGATCAGGAAAATAATCTGCTCATTATTTCTGGAAATTATGCGCCTAATGTCTGTCCTATTCAATTACCTGATTTAAGATCTCGACTAAGTTGGGGCTTAGTTGTGCAACTCCATGAATTAAGCGATCAAGAAAAAATACATACACTACAACGTGTCGCGTTACAGCGTGGTTTTGATTTATCCAGGAATGTTCTACAATTTTTAATCAACCGTTGTTCAAGAAACATGCATGATTTACATCAAATTCTAGATCTTTTAGATAAAGCTTCTTTACAAGAACAGAGGAAAATAACTATTCCTTTTGTCAAAGCTATTCTAAATTTAACTTAATCATTCACCATATTTTGAATGCTTTAGGAGAAAAGTCAGATTTGAAATCGTTCAAGATGCGCCAAATATAGCTTTTCGGTGAACGTGGTGAATAGTTACAATTTAACTTAATGACATTGCCCTAAGAGATAAATCTGGATCGGTGCAAAAAGCTTTGTTTTCTTTTTTTATAGTTCTATGAAATGAATAAATAGAAGGTTGAATAATATCTTTATTTTTAGCTTTTCCTTGAGCCTCTACCTCCTTAATCTGTTGCACTAACTCAGAAGTTTCTATAATTTTTTCTTTTAAATATTCGAGTTTTTCTATTTGTTTATCTAATTGCTCTTGACTACATAATTGCTCTATTTTTTCTTCATCAAGTCCAAACCAACCGCTAATTAATTGTTGCAATCCTACTTTTTCCACATACCAATACAAAGAAAAAGCAGCCAAGCCAACAGTGGCAGCAAATAGAATTACCGGCAAACAAGTAGGTGTTACACTCGCTAAGAATAGGCTAAAAAGAAAAACGCCAACCGATTGCCCAGCAAAAAAACCACTACCAAAAAATAACAAACCAGCAGCAGCACCAAAAATACTCTTTGCAAAGACCATTTTAGAGCTTTCTAATGCCATTTTAAATTGTTTACTTGATTCTCCTAAACTATGTAATCGAGTTTCTAACATAGAGATTATATTAGTTAAATTTTCAAGTTCTTGAATAGAAAGCTTACTCAGTTTGATGCTATTAATTTTTTTACGTAAATTTTTAATTTCAGTGAGCTCTAAGAGATGAAGATCTAACAATTTTGGAGCATCTTGTAACTTTATATCTAAATTTTTTGCAACTTGAACTAAGTTAAAACCATAAAAAACCATTACAGACAAAGCTGAAAAAAATAACCCCGCCATAAAAATAAGTACTGCAGGTAAATTTAAGACACTTAATAAAGTGGTGATACTATCAAAACCTTCACATGCTGCGAGAATAGTACCGGCAATGGCCAGTAAATAGAATTTTACATAGCTTCTATGCGGTTTTGAGTCTTCTATCTTACTTAAAACCTCAGAGTTTATATTTAAAGAAAGAAGCAAATCACGTAATAATTCAACTCGCAATGTTATAAGAAAAAACTCTATTTCTTGCCTCGTTTCTTTTTTATTTATTAAGGAGATAGGAGGTTCTTCTTGTAAAAAATTGACTAGCCATTCTTGATCTACAGTACTTGAAAGTGAAGAAAAATTATCCGTATTCTCTCCAACCATCATTAAATACTGTTGGATTAATTGCTGTGTTTTTTCACTCAAATTAATTTTTTTATTCATTTGCCAGCCTTGAAGAAGAGCAGTGATCAATCAATCGATTAAATGGGTTTATTTTAACCATTTTATACAAAATAAACCACAAAAAATAGACTGAATTTAGGTTTAATTAAAACAGGGCTTACAAAAACTCCACGATCGAAGCAAAAGAATGCTTTAATGAGGAAGTTTAAATATACTAAATGACCGAATTAAAATATTCTTTTAACAAAGAGATTGGGAGTTTTTTGTAAGTCTTGTAAAAATCTTTGAACGTTATTAACTCCTAATCTCATATTAGAAATGAAGAGCAGAAGAAAAATTAAGCGAACTTTGCTCTTCTTCTTCGGAACTACTTAAAATACTGTAACGACTTAATAAAGGAGCAATAAGCCACATACAAAGAGCTATAATTAAAGTAATCAAACCAATACAAGCAAATACATTAGTGTATAACATTAAAGAATCAACGCCTGGTTTAATATGAGCAGGCAAAGCGGTATAAGAAGCCACTGAAGCACCTAAAAAGCCTGCTACAGCTGAAGTCAAAAACCATATTCCCATCACAAAACCTGCTATGGACGGAGGAACCAATTCAGCAACCATAGCAACACCTAAAGCAGAAACAAGCAATTCACCTAAACTTTGAAATAAATAACTTATAATAAGCCACCATGAAGAAATCATGCCATTTTCAGTATAGGTATATCGAGCAAAATAAAGAAGTAAAAAACTAAAACCACACATCGTCATCCCCAAAGCAAATTTATAGGGAGTAGGAATTGATCTATTTTTCTTATTCAGATGGCTATAAAAATAAGCCAATATTGGGCTCATAATAACAATCCAAATAGGATTCAAGGCTTGGAAGCTTTGAGGATCAATCGTAAAACCTAAAAAATGAGGAATAACATTATTTACTGCAAACAAATTAAGTGAAGTTGGCATTTGTTGATATAAAGTAAAGAAAATCACTGCTTCGAACATTAAAATAAATGCAACACACATTTTCATAAAGGATGCTTTATTTTCTTTACGCATAAAATAAAAATAACTCACCATTACGGTTATAGTAACAACCCACAATAAATTTTTTGCTAAAAATACATGCTGTAATAAATACGCTGAAACTTCAGCACATAATAAAATGCCAAACACAATAATTATCCATTGCCACCAACCAATAGGTCTAGAATCAGCTTTAGTGTGCACATGACGGATATATTGACGCTGTAAACCATAATTAAGAAGACCTATAAGCAAGCCTAAACCACTTAACATGTAAGCAGGAGAATAACCATAACGACTTGCAATAGAAGGACCAGCAAATAAAGCAATCATACTTCCCAAATTAATTGCCATATAATAAAGTGTAAATCCTTCATGCAATCGAGGATCATTAGGTTCATAACATTTGGCCAATAAATTAGAAGGATTGGCTTTAAATAAACCATTGCCCGTACAAATTAAACCTAAAGCGAAAAAAACTTGTTCTTTATCAGTAATTGCTAATGCAAAATAACCTAAAGCAAGCACAATTAAACCTAATACAATAGCACGTTTGGTTCCCAATAAACGATCACCGAGATAACCACCAATTACAACAAGGCCATAAACTAAGGCTGAGAAAGCACCAAAGGTATAATAAGCATCTAAATCGCTGTAGCCCAAATAACGAATAAAATAAAGAGTTATAATCCCTTGAACCGTATAAAAACCGAACCGCTCCCATAACTCCAACATAAAAATCATGTGGAATGCACGCGGTTGTTCACGAAATAAACTCACCATGACTTTTATCCTTAAGTTAATCGCTAAAAATTAAACTTAAAATAAATAGGTCATTTTTGCAATAGGAAGGAACTTATTAAGGAAGAGAGATTACTTTTATATCGTCTTCTTTATTATTACGTTCTGCTTCATTTTTTAGCTCGACAGGCTTAAATAGTGGAACCGATGAAGGCTCATTTGGAGGAGGTTGCTCCGGAATATTCTCTACACTCTTTTCTTCTCCACGCTGTAATGTATTTAGGACGCATAGAGTTGAACTCATTGTTAGATTAGGTTTTAAGCGATTTGAATTGTCTTCAATTAAATCATTTTCACTATTGGAGGGATGAAGCTTGTTTGCCAACCAGCGACCAAAAGAAGCACAGTAAGGCGCTAATAACCGTCCTAAGACATAAGTAGCACCCACAACAGCAACACCACCTAAAATGGCTAAACCTGCTGGGGGAAAAAATAATGAGACAATTAAACCAGCGATAGTTGCTGCCCCTAAAAAAACCGAAATCGTTTTATCGAGTATTTTACTTGGAGATAACTTCTCTAGAAGTTGTGTGTTTTCTAATTTTTTATTATACAGCCTATCTAACACTTCTTTTTGTAAATTATATTGCTCTTGCTCTGTGTGAATCGCGCTTAAAATTGATTCCTCCGACATTCCGCTTTGTTTTTTTTCATTTATAGATTCGTCTAAACACTTAGCCTTTTTGATCAACTCCATTTTAGCTTTTGGAATATTTAGCTCTTCTAATTGTTTATTTTCTTTAAGTAGATTATGTCGTGCGTAAAGTGCTTTCCCCAAAAAAAAACAACTCCCAGCAGAAACGATACCAGCACTTGCAAACGCAATAAAAGGGGCTGCCACAGGAACGACAATAGCAGTTATAGCTAGGCTCATGAGTGTTGCAGAGTACAGCCAACGAGCATTATTATCTAAAGTAAAAGGAATAGGTAAACCCAATAAATAAGCGCATAAATATAAAAAAGGAATACGAAAAAAAGCATATCCAGAGACAGCTAAAGCGGCCACACTAGAGCCTTCAGCAATCTCCATCGTTTGTGAAGCCTGCTCAAAGTTATCTGCACGTTGCCCGACCGTGACAACGGCACCTGCTATGTTTTCCAACATATAACTAGAATGGAATAATTTCTTAAACGCAGCTCTGGATAATTCCTCTGCATTTAATTGTTTTGGCTGATAATGAAAATTTTCTGGATTATGCCTTAACTCATCTATCAATTCATCTAATGTTAATGACTTTTTAAGTTCATCAGAATTTGTAGTCATATTCATCTATAATAAATCCTATCTTCTTAAACCTAGAAAAAGCCGTTGATGTGTAATGAGAGTTTCTAGGTTAAATAATATCAAATAATTATTAAGTTTATATGAAGTCATTTTTTCACTTGCTAATTTAAAACAAACTCATCTATATTTGCAGTATAGAACAAAATAACTAAAAATTATGGTGCAAAAAGCTCTTTACTTAGCGGGTGGTGGCGCCCGTGGCGCATATCAAGCAGGGGTTTTAAAAGCCATTGGCCAAATTCTTCAAGTGACAAAACTTCCTTTTGAAATAATTAGCGGAGTAAGTGTCGGAAGTATTAATGCGGTAGTGCTTGCTGAAAATGCCGATGATTTTCCCAATGCCTTAGAAAAATTAGAATCCATTTGGGGAGAGATTCATTGCCAACAAATTTATAACGCAAGCAATTATGAATTAAGTAAATCTGTTTTACGCAATTTAAGCACTTTAATTATTAAACAACGTCAAGCAGGACATTTACTTGATACGGCTCCTCTAAGAACTTTACTTGAAGACAATATTGATTTTTCTCGCATTACTCATAATATCCAGGCAGGACATTTACAAGCTTTTGAAGTGATTTCTGCTTGTTATGAAAGTCATCAAACCATTTCATTTTATAGCCACAATAAAGAAGATTTTCCTGATTGGCATTATCCTCGTCATAGCAGTCAACGGGCAACAATACAGGCTGATCATATTTTAGCCTCTAGTGCCCTGCCTTTATTTTTTCCTACTGTTGCAATAGATGGCCTGCATTATGGTGATGGAAGTATGGGTCTAGTAGCACCTTTACGTGGAGCAATTCGTTTTAATGTAGATAAAATTATGATTCTGGGAACTCGCGAATTACCTGAGTTTACTCCAACAATTCCTGAACCGAGTAAAGATATCGCTTTTGCCCATATTTTAGGTAATATATTAAGTAGTCTATTTTTAGATAACTTAGATAGAGATATAGAGATGGTTAATCGCATGAACGATATATCCACTCTTCTTTCAATATGGAAAAAACATCGCTCACCTTGGCGCCCTATTCACACCTTACATTTACGACCAAGTCGTAATATGACCTCAGTTGTAGAACAACATTATACTGCCATGCCCATTTTATTAAGGTATTTGCTTAACATTTTAGGTGCTAAAAATAAATCAGGCGATCTATTAAGCTTTTTATTATTTGAGCGCGAGTTCACTCGAGAGCTTCTTGAATTAGGCTATCAAGATACTATGGCGCTAGCGCAGCAAATTGAGGCTTTTTTTGCTTAAAACTTGCGCGACATCAGGTTTAAAGCCATGCCATAGATAAAAAGACTCAGCAGCTTGCTCTACTAGCATCCCTAAACCATCAACCGCTTGGCAGTTTTGCTGGCTTGCGTAAGTAACAAAAAGAGTAGGTACTTTATAGCGATAAGACAAATCATAGCAAAAAGGCTTATTTTTAAAGAGAGAGACAGGCACTAAGGTGTCGCTATGAAGACCAGCAGAAGTAGCATTAATTATAAGATCAAACTCCCCTTTTAAATCAGATAAGTTAACGCAGTGTATTTGCTTAATTTCAGATTGCAATGTTTCTAAGGGCCCATTACTACGATTGGCCACCATTAAAATTTCTGGCTTTGCTTCCAATAAGGGATGAATAATACCACGAGCAGCACCTCCAGCTCCTAAAACTAAAATTCGCTTATTAGTTAAAGACAAATAACGTGCTAAGTCACGCAATAAACCAATGCCATCGGTATTATCAGCGATAAGCTTATTATTCTCATACCATAAAGTATTTGCTGCTCCAGCTTTAATAGAACGATTAGAGTGCTTCTCTGCTAGAGCATACGCGCGCTGCTTAAACGGCAAAGTGACATTCAAGCCCTTGCCTCCTTCGGTAAAAAAAGTAGATACCTGCTGTTCAAAAGCTACATTATTGCCTAGTATTTTTTCATAGAGCAAAGGCAAATTTATTTGTTGCGCGAATGCCTGATGAATCACTGGAGATAAACTATGATCAATAGGATTACCTATCACTGCACAACGAATAAACAATCAATTACTCCTATTTAGCTAAACTTTTACTAACTACCTCTTTTAAATCACGAGATAGTTCTAAACTATTTAAATGTTCTAATTGAGCACGGATAAGGTTACGACGTGACTCATTATAATGCTGCCAACGAGTAAAAGGAGTAGCTAAGCGTGCGGCAATTTGAGAATTGATTGGATCTACGATCTTCAACATCGATCCTAAAAACTGATAACCACTTCCATCAATTTGATGAAAATTTCTAGGATTTGCTTGGCAAAACGCACCAACTAGCGAGCGAACTTTATTCGGATTTTTAATACTAAATGCCGGATGTTTTAAAAGTTGTTCTACTTGATTTAAAGCATCACTATGTTCTGTAGTTGCCTGAATGATAAACCATTTATCTAAAACCAATTCATTATGAGACCATTGCTTATAAAATGATTCTATAGCCTGTGTGCGGCTAGAAAGATCAGAGGAATTTACTAATAATGAAAAAGCTGCAATCTGATCAGTCATCGTTTTAGCCCCAGCAAATTGTCTTTTACATAAATTAATGGACTCCATTTCATTAGCCTTCATCATTAACCATAAACAGATATTGCGTAATTTTCTACGACCATACGCTTGTCCATTCATGCTATGATCTTCACTATTCCATAATTGTTCATAAACTCTATAAGCATGTTCATACAGACTTAAACCAAGTTGCTGCCTAAATTTATCCCGTACTTGCTCGATAGCAGTGACATTCACGTCAGTTAAAGAAGCGATAACTTCTTCAAAACCAGGTGGAGTTAACAATTCCGCGCGCAAATTCATATCCATAGCATCATCAAGTAACACATGTTGAAACGCAGCAATAAGTGGCTCATCAATGCAATGTTCTGTAACAGGTTTTTTTAAGCACTCATGTAAACAATTTAGCACGAGGCGTTGCGAAGCATTCCACTTAGCATAACCATCGGTTTCATGACGAAGTAAAAAAAGAAGCTCCTGTTCTGTTAAACCGTCATCAAGAATAATGGGTGCTGAAAACTCTCTTAATAAGGAAATCACCGGCTGTTGTGCTAAGCCAGAAAAAGAAAAACTTTGTTTTTCTTCTGTTAATTCAATAAGTCCTGACTTCAAAGGCAAGTGCTCACCTTTAGAATTAAATAAAGCAATCGTTATAGGAATGTGAAAAGGTTTTTTATTCATACATTCTGGTGTTGGCGGACAAGTTTGTTCCATCGTTAAAGTCAAAACGTCATTATCATAAGAAGTGCTTACTTTAACTTGTGGTGTTCCAGCTTGACTGTACCAACGTTTAAATTGAGTTAAATTAATATCATTTGCATCTTCCATTGCAGCAACAAAATCATCAATGGTAACAGCCTGTCCATCATGACGGTCAAAATATAAATCCATGCCTTTACGATATCGCTCTTTACCTAATAAAGTATGTTGCATACGAATTACTTCAGCGCCTTTATTATAAATAGTTGCCGTATAAAAATTATTAATTTCTTGATAAGACTCAGGTCTAACTGGGTGAGCCATACTACCTGCATCTTCAGGAAATTGTGTACTTCGCAAGGCTTTTACATCGATAATACGATTTACATGACGAGAATTCATATCACGTGAAAATTCTTGATCTCTAAATACTGTTAATCCTTCTTTCAGACTCAGTTGAAACCAGTCACGACAAGTAACACGATTGCCAGTCCAATTATGAAAATATTCATGAGCAACTACACCTTCAACATCTGCAAAATCCTGATCAGTTGCTGTATCCGGACGTGCTAAAATATATTTAGAGTTAAAAATATTTAAACCCTTATTTTCCATAGCACCCATATTAAAATCACTAACAGCAACAATCATGAAAATATCTAGATCGTATTCTCTACCATAAATTTCTTCATCCCAACGCATCGATTTTTTTAATGAGTTCATAGCATGGCTGCATTTATCTTCATTGCCAGCTTCTACATAAATACGTAAATCCACAACACGTCCAGAGGCAGTAATAAAACTATCTTTAACACAAGCCAAATCTCCAGCGACTAAAGCAAACAAATAAGAAGGTTTTTTAAAAGGATCTTGCCATTCAACCCAATGACGACCATTATCCATTTCACCTTGCGCTATTAAATTTCCATTCGATAGCAAAACAGGATAATGCTGTTTATCCGCAGAAATTCGAGTAGTGTATTGTGCTAAAATATCTGGCCTATCTAAGAAGTAAGTAATTCGGCGAAAACCTTCCGCTTCACATTGTGTACAGAATAAATGATTTGAACGATATAAACCGGATAATTGAGTATTATCCTGTGGTTTAAGGCGAGTTACAATTTCTAGAGTTATTTGATCTGGGCATTCTTCTATAATTAAATCACTACCTTTTAACTGATATTGTTCTGATCCCAAAACAAAACTGTTCATAGTAATACTTATTAGCTCTAATTCGTCTCCATATAAATAAAGAGCGCCTTCATGTTGACGAACCAACTCTAAGCGACTACATACTAAAACATGGTCATCATATAAATCAAAATTTAACTCGACCGTTTCTATTTTAAATGAAGGAGGTTGATAATCGTTTAAGTACACTGTAATAGCAGACATAGTCATTGCACCCCTTAAAAAATAAACGAATAAATTTCTTTAATTACATAGTAAATTAAATTAGTTAGCTACTATACTAAGAAATAAAAGACGAAGAAATAAAAAGAATAAGTATATCTAAAAGCAAGATTTATGATATAGGGGATCTGAGATGAATACACAAGATTTTTTAGCCAGTTACACCAAGCGCTTTGTTGAAAATAAAGAAGAAGAAATGAGTTTGGATGAATATCTTGAATTATGTAAAACCGATCCCTCTGCCTATGCAAATCCAGCAGAACGACTATTAATGGCGATAGGCGAACCTGAAATGATCGATACGCGCCATGATCCAGTGCTTTCTCGTATTTTTTCCAACAAAGTAATTTACCGTTATGAAGTATTTAAAGAATTTTATGGCATGGAAGAGCCTATTGAGCAAATTGTTGGTTTTTTAAAACATGCAGCTCAAGGTTTAGAAGAAACAAAACAAGTACTTTATCTCTTAGGGCCAGTAGGTGGCGGAAAATCCTCAATTGCTGAAAAACTCAAAGATCTTATGGAAAAAATCCCATTCTATGCAATTAAAGGCTCCCCTGTTTTTGAATCTCCCTTGTCTTTATTTAATCCAGAAGAGGACGGAGAGTTACTCAAAGAACGATTTAATATTCCTACTCGTTATTTACGCTATTTAATGTCTCCTTGGGCAGTGAAGCGTTTACAAGAATTTAATGGAGATATCAGTAAATTCAAAGTAGTTAAAGTAAAGCCCTCTCGTTTAAAACAAATCGCTGTGGCTAAAACTGAACCAGGAGATGAAAATAACCAAGATATCTCTTCTTTAGTAGGTAAAGTGGATATCCGAAAATTGGAAGAATTTTCTCAAGATGATCCTGATGCCTATAGTTATTCAGGTGGACTTTGTCGAGCAAACAGGGGTTTATTAGAATTCGTTGAAATGTTTAAAGCACCAATTAAAGTGCTGCATCCTTTATTAACTGCAACACAAGAAGGAAATTATAATGCCACAGAGGGTTTATCTGCTATTCCTTTTGAAGGCATTATTCTTGCTCATTCAAATGAAGCAGAATGGCAAACGTTTAGAAATAATAAGAATAATGAAGCATTTATTGACCGTATTAATATTGTCAAAGTTCCTTATTGTCTTCGCGTTTCAGAAGAATTAAAAATTTATCAAAAACTAATCAGCAACAGCTCATTATTTTCAGCTCATTGTGCTCCAGGTACTTTAGATATGTTGGCACAATTTTCCGTATTAACTCGTCTAAAAGAGCCTCAAAATTCAAGTATTTATTCAAAAATGCGTGTTTATAATGGGGAAAGTCTTAAAGATACTGATCCTAAAGCAAAATCTTATCAAGAATACAAGGATTTTGCAGGAGTTGATGAGGGAATGAGTGGAATTTCAACTCGCTTTTCATTCAAAATTCTCTCAAAAGTATTTAATTTCGATCATACAGAAGTTGCAGCAAACCCCGTACACCTAATGTATGTTCTCGAACGACAAATTGAGCAAGAGCAATTTCCTCAAGAAGTGCAAGAACGATATTTAGCCTATATCAAAGAATATTTAGCAACTAAATATGTTGAGTTTATTGGTAAAGAAATTCAAACTGCTTATTTAGAATCTTATTCTGAATACGGGCAAAATATTTTTGACCGCTACATTACTTACGCTGATTTTTGGATTCAAGATCAAGATTATCGTGATCCGGATACGGGTGAAATTTTTGATCGTGCTTTATTAAATCAAGAACTAGAAAAAATTGAAAAGCCAGCCGGGATTTCTAATCCTAAAGATTTCCGTAATGAAGTAGTTAACTTTGTTTTGCGCGCACGAGCCAATAATCGCGGGAAAAATCCCATATGGAATAGTTATGAAAAATTAAAAACTGTTATTGAGAAAAAAATGTTTACCAATACAGAAGATCTTTTACCCGTTATTTCATTTAATGCAAAAGCATCTGAAGATGATAAGAAAAAGCATGAGGAATTTATCTCTCGAATGGTCGATAAAGGATATACACGTAAACAAGTACGTTTACTGTGCGAATGGTATTTACGTGTACGAAAATCTCAGTAATTAAGAACTCAATTGAATACTCTTCTTTCTTAAAAAGAATATTCATCAGACCTTTAGGGATGATCTGGAGCTGCAATTATGTCGCAATTAATCGATAGACGACAGAATACAGGAAAAAAAAGTACGGTTAATCGCCAGCGTTTTATTCGTCGCTATAAAAATCAAATTAAACGTGCCGTTTCTGATGCGGTGGGAAAACGTAGTATTACTGAAATTGATAAAGCAGAACAAGTAGTGATTCCATCTAAAGATATTTCTGAACCTAGATTCCATCGAGGAAAAGGCGGGCATGTCGAACGAGTTTTACCTGGAAATGATAATTTTATTACAGGTGATCGAATTAAAAGACCGGAAGAAACAGACGGCTCAGGTGGAAGTGGAAATAATGCAAGCAATGATGGAGAGGGAGAAGATAATTTTATCTTTGAATTAACTCGCGAAGAATTTTTAGACATTTACTTTGAGGATCTTGAACTTCCTGACCTAGTAAAAAAAGAACTTTCTAAAATTAATGCATTCAAAACGATACGTGCAGGTGTAGCTACTAGCGGAATCCCCAACAATATCAATGTATTGCGCTCAATGAAACAAGCTACAGGACGGCGTGTTGCTCTAGCCGCTCCGTATAAACGTCAATTAAAAGAATTTGAAGAAGAATTAGCTCGATTGTTAATAGAGCCTGATCCAGATAAATGTCTTATTTCTCGCTTACAACAAGATTGTGAGTTGCTAAAGAAAAAAATTTTATGCGTCCCTTTTATAGACACCATTGATCTTCGTTACAATTATCGTATTCGATTTCCTGCACCATCAACTCAAGCAGTAATGTTTTGTATAATGGACGTATCAGGTTCTATGGATGAGGCTAAAAAAGATATCGCAAAACGCTTTTTTATTTTACTGTATATGTTTTTAACTAAAAACTATGAAAAAATTGAACTCGTTTTTATTCGTCATCATACCTCTGCTAAAGAAGTAAATGAGGAAGAATTTTTTTATTCTCGAGAAACCGGGGGAACCGTAGTCTCTAGCGCCTTAGAATTATTACATAAGGTAATTGAAGCGCGTTATCCTCCTCAAGCCTGGAATATCTATGTAGCTCAAGCTTCCGATGGAGATAATTGGAATGCAGATTCACCTTATTGCCAAGAATTATTACAAGAAAAAATAATGCCTTTACTGCAGTATTTTGCCTATATAGAAATTATGCCGCGACATCATCAAAGCTTATGGGAAGTATATCAACAAGTAAAAGAGCATTACTCTAATTTTGCTATGGAAAATATCGATACTGTTGCCGATATTTATCCTGTGTTTCGCGAATTATTTAAAAGGAAAACTACATGAAAAGGAAGCCTTTATCTACTGGGGCCGAATGGACCTTTGAATTAATTCAAGCGTACGATCGTGAAATCGCTCGAATTGCAAAGAGCTTTAAATTAGACACTTATCCAAATCAGATAGAAATTATTACAGCAGAACAAATGATGGATGCGTACGCTGCAATAGGCATGCCTATTGGTTATCATCATTGGTCTTATGGAAAGCACTTTGTAAGCGTAGAAAAAAGCTATAAGCGTGGACAAATGGGCTTAGCTTATGAAATGGTCATTAATTCTAATCCTTGTATTTCTTATTTAATGGAAGAAAATACTATAGCCATGCAAGCCCTAGTGATTGCTCATGCCTGCTATGGTCATAATTCTTTTTTTAAAAATAATTATCTATTTAAAATGTGGACATCCGCCGACGCGATTATTGATTATTTAGTATTTGCAAAAAAATATGTCAGCGATTGTGAAGAGCGTTATGGTATTGATGAAGTGGAAAGCATTTTAGATGCCTGTCATGCATTAATGAATTATGGAGTAGATCGCTACAAACATCCTACAGCTCTATCTATTCAAGAAGAAAAAATTCGTCAACAAAATCGCGAAATATACATGCAATCTCAAGTAAATGAACTCTGGCGAACCATTCCTCATAGCAAACATCAAGGTGAGCATGGCCGAAAAAAACAGTTCCCTGAAGATCCTCAAGAAAATATTTTATACTTCATTGAAAAAAACGCTCCTTTATTAGAGCCTTGGCAACGCGAAATTGTACGTATTGTGAGAAAACTTGCACAATATTTTTATCCGCAAGGACAGACAAAAGTGATGAATGAGGGCTGGGCATGCTTTTGGCACTATACTATTTTACATGCTTTATATGATGAGCATTTGGTTACTGATGAATTTATGCTAGAAATTTTACAAAATCATACCAATGTGATTATGCAAGTCCCCTATCATAGCCCATATTATAGTGGCATTAATCCCTATACCTTAGGTTATCATATGATGCAAGATATAAAACGCATTTGTGAAAACCCTACAGAAGAAGATAAATTTTGGTTTCCTTATTTAGCTAATACCGATTGGCTTACTAGCTTAGATACAGCCATGCGTAATTATAAAGACGAAAGCTTTATTGCCCAGTATCTATCGCCTAAATTAATTCGTGATTTAAAATTATTTCATATAGTGGATGATGATCAAAGTTCAGAAATTTATGTGAATGCTATTCATGATAATCTAGGTTATCAAAAAATTCGAGAGGCACTATCGAAACAATATAATTTAGGTTATTTAGAACCAGATATCCAAGTTTACTCTGTCGATTTGCAAGGTGATCGTTCTCTGACCTTACGACATACACAACATAATAGAGTACCATTAGGGCCAACAACCGATGCTGTATTAAAGCATCTTCATACCTTATGGCAATTTCCTATTGTTTTACAGACGATTGATGAAGGGAATAATATTACTGCAGAATATACATGTCCACCTCACATACACAATTCAACCAAAGATACTTGATTTATAATCCTAGAAAACGCAGTTGAATCGTAGCGAGAGTGTTTAATGTCTGCATGTCTCTTACTGGGAAACGCAGACTATAGGAAAGGAATAATTACATGCGTATCGGTTACTTGTCGACCATTGATCTTTGGGATAATTAGCGCTATTGTTTTGCCAAGCGAAATAATTCGTCCATTGTGGAGCTAAGGGATAAGTTCCATGTGAAGAAAATGATATATCATTATTAAAACCTACTGCTCCGTAGCTTGATTGAGACGTCCATTCGAGCCCTGCCGCAGGGGCGTCAGTAGGCGTGCACAGTGCAAAGTATAGTGAATAATCATCGGAACTATCTCCTTCTGTTAAATTACCTGCAGCCCACCCTATGATTGAAGTGTTGGCGGAATTAACAAGCACGCTTTGAGCTCCCATCCAAAAGGTATTATAAAAATTAATTTGGGCAATTGTATCGTCTGGGAAATAAAGTGTTGGGGGGCCATCATCTGGAAAGATGGCATTAGATGTTGTCACAGCAAATACTGTATTCCCCGCTGGTGTATAATAAGTTGCATTGGCTGCTAGAATCCAACCATTCTGGTAAATACCGCCACATCCATTTGCTCCATTTACTTTAGAACAAGGAGTGCGGTTGGAAGCGATTAGAAGTGCTTTATAATTCGGATGCGATTTAACCGCTGGAGTTCCATAAGTCTGAGCGTCCTGGTTACATAGATCGTCAGCGCCTTGAAGACCAATATGACCGGAGTTGGCTGCAGACATATCTCCAAAGGTAAGCGTTTTTGATAAAAAGACAATAGGAGCAGCATTTAATACACTAAAATTAATATTTGATTTTAATGGAGTTCTTCCACCGTAATTAATTTGTAATACCTGAGAGATGGTGGTATTAGCTTCACTCTGAGTAGGAGTAATATTAAGAGTGATAGAGCACTTACCAGGATGGTCTAAACTTCCTGATGGAATAGTAAGACATCCATTTGAAGCCACACTTATTGGCGGCGCTATCCCTGAAATAGATGATACGGATAAAATTTTAGGCACATAATTATTTACAATGTAAGTAACGGCTGTTTTTGTTGTGGCTTGGTAGTGTGATTTAAGCACTGGTTGTGTGAGTGTCACAGGAGGTGTTGCATGAACAGCTAGGGTTAAAATACCGCTCCCCATTACACAAAAAACTTGTACTTTTCTCTTCATTTATCAATCCTTTGCTTTCACTACAATGGCTCCGACATTCCGCAGCTTCGTCTTTTTTGCTAAAAAGCGAGTAAATTTGAATTTTAAATGCTCATTTGCTTGTATTTAAACTGCGCTTTAAAATTCAAATTTACTCATTTTTTATCTAAAAAATACTGTGCTGCGGAATGTCAGATGGCTAATTTTTAAAAATATTTTATACAAAAAACAAAGATTTATCCATGAATGAATGTTCCATATGATCTTATTTCTAAGTTTGTCTCTAATAGATAAATATGATATGGTTCACATGGCTCTTTTGTGACTATATTTTAATAAATAGAAAAAGAATAGATAAATTTCGCATTTAGCTTTACTAGATAAAATTTAAATCTTCTGCATGAATTAAATGAGTTTGACCAGATAGCAATCAACACTCTAAAAGTATACTTAATATGAAGAAGATACCGATGTGCTTAATTCACCTTAGTTAAAATAAATGAATAGTTTTTGGGGCGCGCAAGGAGCATTAATGAAACATTATTTTTTTTCAACTTTTTTGATTTTATCAGCAGTTTTATTTACCCCCAATGCATTAGCAGGCACTATGGGCAATCATTTTACACCTCTAGAGAAAAAATTTGAAATTTCTGCAGCGGGGGGAGCTGATTGGTATAGTGTTCCCGACACCAGTCTTATTATTTCGCCTTTTGAAACTGATAGCAACAATGTTGCTCAAATTACAACCAATGGAGCATGGAAAGTTGGCATGGGCTATTATTTTTTTGAAGACCAATTAAAGCAACGCGATTATTTAAACCATTTACTTTTTGAGGTAAATGTTTATCAAACGTTTACAACGCTTCACGGAGATGTTTGGCAATATGAACTGCCGCAATTTAATAACTACAACTTTAATGCACCTATCACCAGCACTCGATTAATGCTTGATGCGAAGCCTACGCTATTTACTTGGAAACGAGTAGCTCCTTATATGATTTTAGGAGTTGGAGCGACCTGAAATATGATATCTTATTATGAAACTGTAACAAGTGAAGGAATTGATCCTGGAAGTAGATTGGCCTTATCCAACAATACCAACACACAGGTTGCTTGGGATGTAGGCGTGGGAGCTCTTGTAACGTTAACGGATAACTTAAGTGCCACCCTGGAGTATATTTATGCCTTTTTAGGCAATGGCTCGCCTGCCAATGCACCTATTAATGGCGTAAGCTTAACAGCTGCTCCCAGCTTTTCACTCCAAACCCAAGGCCTTCTATTTGGACTTCGTTTAAAGCTTTAAACTAGTTAAGAGTATATTTAAGGAATGCAAGCGATGCTAAAAAATTCTAAATTTTTATTGCTAATGGCTGTTGTTATTTGCTGTTATCAACACAGTGCTTTTTCTGTTACGTACAAATTAGCTCCAGGAGGTTCGCTACTATTTACTAATACATTAAATCGTCCCATTTCAGCTTATTGCTTGATAAATGCCGTATCTAATGTAGTCAATAGCATTTCTATTACTGTATTACGAGGTTCGGGAGTATTTAATGGAACAAGTGCTACACAAGGGCAAATACTCTATCAGAGCGTATATAACAGTCAATATATTCCATTGACAGCAAGTACTAATGCAAGTGCCCGCATTAGTAATTTAGGAAGTTATACCATTCAAGCACAATGTACTATTGGATAATAAAAAAACCAGAAGAGCAATATGCACTCACGTAAATGCATATTTTGTTGGGCTAAGATGGCCTAATGGCGCTGCCTTAAGGACGTTTTTCCTGCTTTACGCTGAACCGTTCGGCCTGAGGAGGAAGCGGCAAGCTTCCGTCTCGAAGGCGTGATGCGGTGCTAAGCCTTCGAGACGCTGCTATCGCTGCTCCTCAGGCCGAACGGTTTCGGTGTAAAACCTCTTAACTTAACGACAGTGAAGGAGGTAGCAAGCTGGGATAAAGCCTTAAGGCAGCGTCATTAGGCCAAAATGGCCCAACTTACGCTTCATTTGCTCTTACTCAGACGCTAATTCAATTGCAAAAGCAATGGCTAATTTTGAAAAATTAGTCATATGATCTAAGCTTAATTTCTCCATAGTATCAGAAGAGCTGTGAATATAAGGATTATGTTCTTCAAAGTTAGACTCGCAAGGGAAAGACGCAGGAACACCGATCTCAGTCCATGATGCATGATCACTACATCCATAACCACACTTAGAATAATCAACAGGAACATGAACATAGGTATCAATTAATTTAGCTACATAATTGTTCAAGCCTTTATCCGTATAATCGGTATATACCCACATGGTTGGATCATTTTTGTCTACACGATATCCTGTCATATCTAATTGCAGCGCTGCTTTAACCTTAATAGCATGATCTTGAAAATGTTCTACAACATATTGAGAGCCTACTAGGCCGCGCTCTTCAGCAGCATACCAAACAAGGTAAATTGGACGTTTTAAGCTAGTATCAGAAGATAATAATATTCTTGCTGCTTCCATCAGACTTGATGATCCACTACCATCATCACCAGCACCAGGCATACGACCATCTAAAGTATCCATATGAGCACCTAAAACCACAGCCGGTGCATTAATATCTTTACCAATAACCGTCACTAAAGAAGGTTGTTTATACCAACCTGTTTTTACGAAAAAAGTATGCGTGTCAGTTCGTCCGGATTCTCTAGCCATTTTTTCGAATTGGGCTTTCAGCCAATTTGCAGTTTCAACACCGGTATCTTTAGTAGCCGAACGATTAGGATATTCAGTAAGGTGAGTCAATGTTTGCCAAATATTATCCGCAACCACATCATTTAATGCAGTATTCACTTCATCTTGATGTTTAATCTCATAAACGGCTCCTGGGCTAGGCGGAGTTGCTTGTTTTATTAAAGAGTGCTTCAAGAGATGTTCCGCAATATGCACATTGCTCAAATTTGATTTATCAAATTGATGGCTTAGGTTAATAAAATGGCCGCATTGGGTTTGATCTGCCAATAAGACTAATTGTTCAAGATCCTTTGCTGGCATATTAATTATTTTAAATTGTTTGTTTTGTGCTAAAACAGTATAAGGAGTTTTAATTTTAACAGCTAAACATTCAGGAACTTGTAATTGCTCATAAATTGGGGAAACCTCAGCAGAAATCGCATTACCCGCTAATAAAAGGCCTGTAGAAAAATAAGCTATCCATGAATTCAAACGCATTTCTGCTCCTAAAGTAATAATGAATCAATTAAGGGACATGTACGCCCCTAAGAATAGTACATGATGAAGAAAATCATGCAAGCTCTTTATTTAACTGATTTTATTGAATGAGCGTTTTTTGCACCAAATGTTATTGATAATCATTTTCATTTAGGTTAAAGTTTTAATTTTCCACGAGATAATATGAAAAAATAAATTTCATGAATAAAAAAGAATCAATTATAAAGTTAAAAAAACTTCCTTATTACCTTGCATTAAGCTTGCTTACTGCAGGAGCTAGTCTCATTTTAGGCTTCTTAAGCTTTAGTGGAATGTATGCCCTCTTACCTATGTTGTCCTTAGCTGCAGCTACTTTTTTCTTATCAGTAGTTTATGAAGGGGAAATTTATTTACAAAATATTAAAGGTGCTTTAACTAAATTATTTAAAGCTAATTATTTAGAAAATTACCTCGCAAAAGAGTATTTATTAAATTATTTTCCCGAAGATTCTGAGCTCAAAGAATGCCCTCAGTTTTTTAGAGATTATAAGGCACAGCTTTTACTTTTAGCTCAGTTTGAACATAAAAAATTGGATAAAGCCAGTAAAAAAAGGAAAAAACAAATTGCTAGAACACTTAAAGATATGGAGCATTGGTTTGCTCAACAATTATTTACAAAAGCTAACTTAGACAAAAAAGATAAAGCCAATTCTTATGCCCTAGAGCTACAATTATGGTTAGCTTCTCACCAACAAAAAGAATGGCAAGAAAAATTAAGGAAACGCAAAACTCGATTTAATATTACTAGAGGATTTAGCGCACTGTCAGCACTATTTATGTGCTTAGGTAGCACTTATCTTATGGTTGAAGCATTTAGCGCAATTCCTTTTTTTGCTACACTTCCTTTTGTTATTTGGCCAATCATTATTTTACCCCTAGCATTCATTGCCGGCGCAGCCTATGGTTTTCTTACTTATAATGCCATAACCGATCTGATTAATAACAATACTATTTTTAAATGGTACCAACACTTAAAAGAGGATTTAAAACAAGGGTTAACAGTACGTAATGTATTTATGACCACCACTGCAATTTTTTTAGCAGCAATTGCTGTAACACTCACAGTATGTACAGCAGGCACTTGGTGGACTATTGCAACAAAAGCTCGTCCTTTATTTAATTGGATGAAAAACATGCCTAGCTTTATTATGGGAGTCATCAATCCTATAATCACTGGCGCCTCAGCAATTGTTTTTAACATTCAAAATTCAGCTGAATCTCTTGAATTGGTTGATGAAACTTTACGAACAGAAAAAAATAATGCTCAACGAATCTATAAAGCGCTTACTAGAACTTATCAACATCTTTTAGATACAGAAAATGTCTTACAAATTATAAATCCACCTCGTCTATTATTAAAATTAACTGTTACCCCGTTACGAATTCTATTCTTCTTTGGGCATCTTGCCAGTATGGCGCTAACTAGTGATAGGATGCCGGGTATTCCTAAAATTATTGCTATATTAGTAGCCATTATTAGTGAGGGTTTTGAAGACGCTCATTATTTTATAAATGGAGGATACAATGAACAAGAAAATGATCCTTGCTCTTCTCATCATATTCCTGGACATCCGCATCCTCAAGACTTTAAAACAATATTGAAAGAGCATTTGGATCCTCATGCACAACATGAACATAGCACTGATCTTCCTACTTGGATCATTAAAACAGCAGCCACTCCTCTTTATGCTCTAGCTGCTTTATGGGATTTTCTAGCGAGTAAATTAAATCAGGGAACAGAAAAAAGAGTATTAGCTCTAACAGAAGCATGGAATAAGCAAAGAGGAAGCAATCAAAAAGAAGAGCATGTTTCCATTTCGTCATTATCTCCTAGCCCTTCTAAAGCCTGGCAGATAGAGCATACAATTTCTTTAATTGAGCGCCAAAGTCAACAATTAAAACAAACGGTCATCAATCAAGAGCTTGCTCAGGAAAAAATTAACCATTTACACACACTAAAATCAAAAGTTCTACAAACACCACAATCACTCAGCCCTCTCTTAAGAGAAGAAAAAAATAATGCGGTTTACAATAAACACCGACTGTTTGCGATTGAAAAACAAACCAATACACAACAATTTGTTGAAGAGTTACCTACACGAATTGGTTTAAGCAGCTCGATCTAGTCATTCAACATATTTTTTAAACTAGATAAATGAGATTGGGCTAATTGTTTAGATTGCTCTTCACTGCGAGCTCCTGACTTACCAAACCATTCAAGACTTTCTTGTGGCAACTCATCTAAAAAACGACTTGGTAAACAATCACTAAGTTCTCCTGCACGGCGGCGTTGCTTGGCTAAAGTAAAACATAAACCTTTTTGTGCTCTTGTTATACCAACATAAGCTAATCGGCGCTCTTCTTCTATTTGCTCATCATCAATACTTACGCGATGCGGTAATAGCTCTTCCTCCATACCGACTAAATAAACATAAGGAAACTCCAAGCCTTTAGATGCATGTAAGGTTAATAATTGCACGGTTTCTTTATCAGGCTCATCTGATTGCTCTAAAATATCTATTAAAATCAATTTATTAATAACTTCCGTTAAATTTCCTTCAGGTTTTTTGGCTAATAAACGGCCGATCCAATCTAGAAGCTCCCAAACATTATCCATTTTCTTTTGAGCTTTAGCTGGTGTATCTGATTGCTCATAAAGATAAGCCTCATACCCACTACCGTCAATCATTTGTTTTAAGAGTTCACTTGTTGAAGTAGCACCAGAAGCTATATTTTGTTTTACTCTTTCCATCCAAGATTTAAAAAGCTGCAAAGCTAGGCGTGATTTTTCACTTAGATGTTCTGTTAATGCAAGATGATCGGCTCCAGCATAAAGACTAATTCCTCTTTTTTGGACATAATGTCCTAAGGCATCTAAAGTACTCTCACCTATTCCGCGTTTAGGAGTATTAATTACTCTTAAAAAAGCAGCGTCATCTGCCTCATTACACAAGAGTTTTAAGTAAGCAAAAACATCTTTTATTTCCGTTTTAGCAAACCAAGATTGACCGCCGCTGATACGATAAGCAATACCATAATGACGCAACAGTTTTTCAAAAATTCGAGATTGATGATTGCCTCGATATAAAATAGCATAATCTCCATACTGAGTTTGATAACGAATTTTATGACTAATTAAATCCGTTATTACTCGTTCGGCCTCATCCTGTTCATCTTTACAGTGAATTACCCGCAATAATTCTCCATGACCTAATTCACTCCATAATTTCTTTTCAAACAAATGAGGATTATTAGCAATTAAATGATTAGCAGCATGTAATATCCGTGCAGTCGAACGATAATTTTGCTCTAATTTAATTATTTTCAGTCGAGAAAAATCCTGCTGCAATTGAGCTAAATTTTCTGGTTTAGCTCCACGCCAAGCATAAATAGATTGGTCATCATCACCTACAACAGTAAAATGAGCACGAACACCTACCAATTTTTTTACCAGTAAATATTGGCTGGTATTTGAATCTTGATATTCATCAACCAACAAATGTCTTATTCTATTTTGCCAGTAATCTAAAACTTCTGTGTGATTTATTAACAAAGTTACTGGCAAACCAATTAAATCATCAAAATCAACAGCATTGTAGGTTTTTAAAGCCAATTGATAACGTGGATACAAAAGGGCTGCCTCTTCAAATAAAGGAGCATTGGCTGGTAGTTTCATTACCTGTTCAGGACTTAAAAGATCATTTTTCCAACGCGAAATATGCTGTTGAATTTGTACTAGCATCTCGCGCTCATTAGCCTTATTAGCCGGCAGATAATTACGGATTAAGTGCAAACTATCTTCACTATCAAAAATAGAAAAACCTGGTTTTAAACCACATAAATTTAAATGGCGCTTAATTATACTTAGGCCTAAAGTATGAAAAGTAGCTATTTTTAATCCGTGTCTTTGAGTTGCAGGTAAAACAGAAGCTATACGCGCACTCATTTCACTGGCTGCTTTATTGGTGAAGGTAACTGCACAAACCGAAGCGGGCGAATAGCCACAATGATTAAGTAAATAAGCTATTTTTTGCGTTATGACACGGGTTTTACCACTACCTGCACCGGCTAGAACCAACAATGGCCCATCAATATAGCGTACTGCTGCCATTTGCTGACTATTTAACATCGTTTTTGCATCTCAAAAATTTAATACTCGTTACAATTATTCCATACTCATTCTAAGATATAGTACAACATGTGGTTTCATAAAACTGCGGTTGAACTAATAGTAAAGAATCATCTCTTACGTATACTAGTTCGTCATTGTGTATTTCTAATATAAACTGTTTAATATGCATATTTTTATTAATGCCTTTTATAATTTCTCTGCCATATTTTTTGATAAAATAATCATTCCCTTCTACTACTTCTCCTTGATTTATTTGCGCTATATATTTTTGATAATCTTGATGAAAAATAGGTAAATCTCCTAGTAAATCAAAACTATTTAAATAATACGAACAAGAAGTTTCTAAAGCACCATCTAAATAGCCATGCGCTATATAGGGATTGCGATAATATAATTTCATATTAAGGGTATTTGTAAAAGGCCTATGACGATGGCTAATATACAGGGTTTTTATTTCTTCTTCATTAATTAATTGGATTCCCAGTATATATTGATTCGGTTTATTTTGGATTAACTCATTAAATGTACTTTCACTATCCATAGGAGCAAGAGAGCATTTTATTTTGGTTTTTTGCTCCAATTTAAAAAACATGAATTATTCTCCCTCTAATAATATAATCATGTCAGAGTGGGATATTTGAATACATACTCTCTCGTGACGTGCATGTTTGCTAAAAATGTTTTATTTAAAAGACTTAGGAAAACTTCCAATCTCTTCGTTAAAGTCCTGATTTAATACACTTATACTATATCTTTTACAAACAACATGCTACTGCATATGAGAGTATGCGGGATGATTAAATTTATCTTATTAACAAAGCAAAAAACTAATTTGTGGAACGCTCTACATCAAATTCTTCGTCATTATCACTTTCTAAACTTTCGGGAGGGTTTTCCGTTTCATTAATTTCCTCAAAGCCAAAGAATACTTTATCTATTGTTCTAAATAAAGGAGCAAATAGGTCTTGTTTTTTCATGATTGGTTCCTCTGCTAGTTCAAATTTTTCCTGGGAGGTATCTCTAATCCTAGTTCAAAATTGGATTTTCTCAAGAAGAACTATAAATTTTTTAAGACTCCTACAGGACTTAAGAAACCCCCCAAGCGAGGCAAAAGTGTTTTAATAAGCGAGTTTAAACGTATTAAATGACTGAATTAAAACATTCTTTTAACGAAGAGATTGGATGTTTTTTCTAAGTCTTGTCTTATTTTGGTCTTTACTTACCTCGAGTTTAGCCATTTTTCCCCAGGGTAAACGCATCTAAACGTACATTATAAATCCAAAACGCTTACATTCCACGCTTTGTGCTTCCAATTAGCCTTAAGTTTTAGTTGACAAATACTCAAAAGCACAGGTTTAAT
>CAMFHA010000015.1 GCA_945952115.1 uncultured Legionella sp.
ACAATTTTCAGTTATTGAAAACTTAGTATTTTGAAGTTTCTTGGGTATATATGCAGCGCCAAGAATATCAAAAAGCGCTTAGCTATTTACGATGGAGGCAACTGAGTTATCCTGACCTTAAAATTCTCTATGATAAATTAGATGAGCAATTAAAAGATCAAGAAATGCTACTGGATATTTTAAATTCTAATAATATTGATGATGCTAATACCAGTAGCAATCGCTTAAAGTATTAGGTAATTCATTTGTAGAAAAAGAAAATAATTATCAACCAAATAAATGCAATGGAATTACTAGGAAATGTTGTTATAGATTAAACATGTGAAGTAAACATCAGGCCTTTTGTTTAAAAATTTTCGTAAGCATTCACACAATGGCGTCCATTTAAGGAAAAAGCCAAGTTTATTAGCGAGCATGTTGTTTTATTTTTACCCAGCATTTCAATTAATGCTCCTTCATTGTTGGGTCAAAATGACCTAATGGCACTGCCTTAAGGCTTTATCTCAGCTTGCTACCTCCTTCAATGTCGTTAAGTTAAGAGGTTTTACACCGAAACCGTTCGGCCTGAGGAGCAGCGATAGCAGCGTTTCGAAGGCTTAGCACCATATCACGCCTTCGAGACGGAAGCTTGCCGCTTCCTCCTCAGGCCGAACGGGTTCAGCGTAAAGCAGGAAAAACGTCCTTAAGGCTGCGCCATTAGGTCATTTTGACCCAACCTACTTTCTTTACAAAGGGGAGAAGGGAATAATTTAAAGAAATAGTGCTTAAGTTGACGCCATTGAACGTTCACGGAGTATGTAATTTAGTAGTATTTAACGCTATGTTTTTCCCGCGAAGGCGGGAAACCACCCATAAATTTAGCACGTTGGTTGATTTTTGTATGGATTCCCGCTTTCGCGGGAAAGACAGTAGAAAAATTTACAACCCTGTGAATGGTAACAAATTTTCTTTATTTATAAGGAGTCTGGACATTTAGAACAGGTTAACATTGAACAAGCCGCGACACGTAGATGGCATGCAAAATGTTAACACCTAAATTTCCATCAAGTCTTTTTCTTTTTCTGCTAATACTAGATCGACTTCAGAAATATATTTATCTGTTAATTTTTGAATTACTTCTGTAGCTCGGCGTTCATCATCTTCTGAAATTGTTTTATCCTTTACTAGATCTTTAAGCTGATTATTAGCTTCACGACGAATATTGCGAATAGAAACTTTACCCTGCTCACCTTCGTGACGAACTACTTTGATAAGCTCCTTCCGCCGTTCTTCAGTTAATGGAGGCATTGGTACACGAATTGCAGATCCAGCTGTTGCAGGATTTAAACCTAAATCCGAGTTGAGAATTGCTTTCTCAATTGCTGCAACCATCGATTTTTCCCAGGGAGTTACTAATAAAGTTCTTGAATCACTCGTAGTAATACTCGCTACTTGGCTCAGTGGTGTTAATGTACCGTAATAATCTATTTGCACATGATCTAATAATCCAGCATTTGCTCGGCCTGTCCGAATCTTTGTCATGTCTGTTTGCAAAGCTTCGATTGTTTTTTTCATCCGTTTTTCAGAATCTTGTTTAATTTCATTGATCATGATTCGCTCCTACAATAGTTCCTACGTGCTCCCCTACCACAATACGTCTTAATGCATGAGGCGCCATCATATCATAAACCTGTAATGGCATTCCTTGATCTTGACACAAACAGATAGCTGTAGAATCCATTACCTCTAAGCCCTTGGTTAATACTTCTTTATAAGTTAAATAATCATAGCGCTTAGCTTCAGGATTTTTTATTGGATCCGCTGAATAGACACCATCAACTTTCGTTGCTTTTAATACAATATCAGCTCCAATTTCAATTGCACGTAAACAAGCCGCTGTATCAGTAGTAAAAAAGGGATTTCCTGTACCAGCAGCAAAAATAACTACTTGCCCATTACGTAAATGAGTAATAGCTTTGCGACGATGATAAGAATCAACGACTCCCAACATAGGAATCGCTGACATAATTCGTGCTGGCAAATCAATACGCTCTAAGGCATCACGCATTGCTAAAGCATTCATTACAGTGGCTAGCATGCCCATATGATCACCAGTAACACGACCAACCCCTGCCTGAAATAATGCTTTACCGCGAAATAAATTACCACCACCTAAAACTAATCCAACCTCAACTCCCATATTGATCAACTCAGCAACTTCTTGTGCCATGCGATCTAGGACAGTTGGATCAATACCAAATTGTGACTTACCCATTAGTGCTTCGCCACTGTACTTTAGTAGGATTCGTTTATATTTTAATTTCGGGTGATTATCATTCATCATGACGAACCTGAGCCATTACTTCTTCAACAAAGTTATCTTCTTTCTTTTCAATCCCTTCGCCAACTTCAAAACGAATAAATGAAATAACTTCAGCATTCTTTTCTTTTAATAATTGACCTACTTTGATATTAGGATCTTTAACATAGGCCTGTCCTAATAAGCTGACTTCATCAACAAATTTATTAATACGGCCTTCGATCATTTTATCAATAATATCTTGTGGCTTACCGCTTTCTTTGGCTTGAGCTGTGAAAATTTCTCTTTCATTTTCAATAGCGTCACTAGATACTTGATCACGACTAACAACCATTGGTTTACTTGCAGCAATATGCATAGCAATATCTTTTGCTAACGCTTCACTACCATTTTTTACAGCAACCATAACACCAATACGTGAACCATGTAGATAAAAACCAACTACGCCTCCTTCACATTGCAAACGAGCAATACGGCGCAATTTAATATTTTCGCCAATTTTAGCTACTAGTTGTTGTCTTGCTTGTTCAATGGTAGAACCATCTTGTAAATTCTGATTTGATAATTCAAGCACATCAATCGTTGGAACATTCAGTGCAGATTGAACCACTGCATCTGCAAAACCAGTAAAATTGGTATCGCGAGCAACAAAATCAGTTTCACTATTAATTTCAATCATTACAGCAGAAGTTTCATCAGCAGTACGAGCGATTACAATCACTCCTTCAGCAGCAACACGATCTGCCTTTTTGTCTGCTTTCGCTTGACCTGCTTTACGCATTTCCATTATTGCTTCTTCGATATCACCGTTAGTATTTATTAGAAATTTTTTACATTCCATCATGCCTGCGCCTGTGCGTTCGCGCAATTGCATTACTAATCCAGCACTAATTGTTGCCATTATCTTTCTCCACATAGCAAAAAGGGGGCAAGATTTAGATTCGCCCCCCTTCATTAAATAGTAATTATTCCTCAGTTTTTTGAGTATCGGAAGATACTTCAACAAACTCAGAATCTGATGAGGTAGTACCGACAGAATTACTTCCTTTACCATCTAAAATAGCATCAGCGATACAACGAACATAAATATCAACAGCACGCATAGAATCATCATTTCCAGGAATAACATAATCAATGTTGTCTGGACTGTTATTAGTATCAACTATACCAATAACTGGAATTTTTAGACGACGAGCTTCTTCTACCGCAATGTGTTCAAAACCAACATCTACAACAAATAGTGCATCAGGCAAGCCACCCATATGCTCAATACCACCTAAACCACGCTCTAATTTTTCTAATTCACGAGACAACATTAGTGCCTCTTTTTTAATCATGTCGTTAAAGAGCCCTTTTTCTTTCATCTCTTTTAATTCTTTTAAGCGAAAAATAGACTGACGAACTGTTTTATAATTGGTTAACATACCACCTAACCAACGATGATCAACATAAGGCATGCCACAACGCTTTGCATGCTCACGAATACTGTCTTGAGCAGCTCTTTTAGTACCAACGAAAAGAATTTTTGCTTTATTAGATGCTAAGCGACCCACGTAATTTACTACGTCATTTAGCATAGGCATTGTTTTTTCTAAATTGATGATATGAATCTTATTTCTTGAGCCGAAAATGTATTCACTCATCTTTGGATTCCAGAAACGCGTTCTGTGACCAAAATGTGCTCCTGCCTCAAGCAGTTCACGCATACTAACTTTACTCATATTTATCTCCAGGGTTATGCCTCCACATTTCCCATATGAGACCCATTAGGGACCCTCTCGTATGTGCCGAAATGTGTGTGTATTTTTAGCGCCCTATTTATAACATATTCAAGAAACGGGAGCAATCTATTCTTTCAACTCTCCACGAGAAATGCCAAGATTCATGAATTAGTCATAAAGTGTTCTCATGTAAACCTTATCAACTATAGTCAAATTCGGTCAAATAAAAAAATATCTTTAAAATTAGAAAATTATTTTTTTCTTTGCTACATTTTAATAGCCTCAGGACTTACGAAAAATCCCAAGAGCGTTTTTCGTAAGTCCTGAATTTATCTGACTATTAACTTAGGAACTATCATGTCCATTTCAATGTATAAAATTACTGTACCTGTATTTATCTCAATGCTAACCAACCTTGCTGCCATTTTAAAAAAAGCAGATCACGATGCTGAAATTAAAAAAATTGATCCTTTAGCTTTTCTTAATGCACGACTTGCACCTGATATGTTTACTTTTACTCGTCAAGTCCAAATTGCAACGGATGTAGCGAAAGGTTGTGCTGCTCGCTTAGCTAATATAGAAATTCCTAGTTACCCAGACATTGAAACTACTTTTGATCAACTACATGAACGCTTAGAAAAAACAATTAATTTTTTAAAAACAGTTAATCCATCTCAAGTGGATGGTAGCGAAGAACGTTCTATTTCTTTAAAAATTGGCGGTCAAGATTTACATTTTACAGGTCAAGAGTTTGCCCTTCACTTCTCACTACCCAATTTTTATTTCCACATTAGCATGGCTTATGCAATTTTGCGCCATAATAGCTTAGATATTGGTAAAAAAGATTATTTAGGTTCGAAATAGAAAATTTTTAGGTTCAATTGATCTTATTTATTTAAAATAAAATTGATCCGACATTCCGCAGCACAGTATTTTTTAGCAAAAAAGACGAAACTGCAGAATATCGGGTTGATTGAACCCCATTAATTTAAGTAGGATATTTAAACCAGATGGGCAATACTCTATTTAAATAAACCATAAATTTCCATAAACCGACTTGTGATTCTATGCTACCAAAAGGATCTGCTTTAAGCTCTGGATAAGCAATACCTAAACCAAATAAACCAGGCCCAATAATTCCAATATAAGGGTTGTATTTAGTATCTTCATAACCACCAATTACAATATTTTTTCGCCTTTCAAATCCAACTGCATAAATAATTTTATGGCACTCGGGCAAAAAACGAGCAATATTAATTTCTGTGGTATTATAACGAATTAAATTAGAAGGCAATATGCCATCTATATGCTCTCTTGCCCATAGCGCAGTTTCGCCTTTTAAACCCGTATTATCAAATAATATCCAATCATTCATATCAATAGCATAACGACAAGGAGATCGGTAAAAATTTATTACTTTTTTTACACCAATTTCCACTAAATAACGTAAAATAATAATTGCTGAATGAGATGAACCAAAAACCGCGTAAGTCTCATTAATATCAACTGCTTTTACCAAATGCTCTTTATTAATAGCCGTATCAAAAGGAATAACTTCAACTCCAGGATAGTTTAAATTTGAAGGTAAGGCGCCAGTAGCTAAAATAACATTGTGGCTTTTATAGGTACAATTATCATCTTGTAAAAACCAAAGCCGTTCAGCTAAATATAAATTATGAATAGACGTTTTTCGGGAGATAACTTGTTTTAACAAATGATCAGTTACCCATTGTAAAGGCTCAACAACATAATTTAAGGTACAGGTATTTTCTTGATTTAAATCGTTCAATACAAAATGTTCAGCAGCAAGTTCATAGGAAAAAGCTGAAGATGCTTTTAAAAAATCAGTAAATAATTTAGCTTTAGTATTGCTTGAAACATTGGACCAATACATTCCTAAATCGCCTACTTTAAAATGAGGGTCACACCACAAAATTTGATCTGCTGTTATTCCATTATCTAATAGTTTACCGACTGCCGCGATACCAGCCGGCCCTGCGCCTATTACCGTCCATTGATATGTTTTATTGGTATCCAAAAAACCCCCTAGATCCTTAATTTTATTAATATATTCAAGCTCCTTCAAAATAGTATTTTGAAGGAGCTTGAATATATAGTCTATTGTCCTTCTTTAAACTAGTAAATAGTCTGAAAAATAAAACCATGGAAAGTACCTATTTATCATTAAACACTTTAAGGTATACTGCTGTACATTTTACAAAAAGGATTTTGTTATGAGCCAATTAACTGATTTAAAAGAATGGGGATTGTGGACAGATACCAGCTGGCGCGAATTCGCTATTAACGGAGGATATGTTGCCACCACAGCTTTTGTGATGTATTTCATAGGTGGCACAGGAGCTGACTATGCAAATTTTTCAGAGATTCCCCGTAATTTTATGACCTTAGGCCTAGGTTTTTTCATCCCTTATACCGTAGCAAACTTTCCTTCTTTACAAAAAATGAATAAATTGAAAGAAAATAATCTTGCTTTATATAATGCAATACTCGACACCGTTAAAAATTTAAAATTCGAACAAATAAACTCATTACAAGCAGAAAGTTTTTTAAGTGAATTGAAAACGACCATCAAAGAATCTGCTTATAATTGCTTTAATGTAGAATTCCCTACTTTAGAAAAAAATTCGTTTGAAAGCATATTAAAAACTAATCAACTTCTGAAAGCTCTTTTGCAACATGCAAACGATTTTATTTCTCATATAGTAGAACCAAACTCTGAAATTGATAATACCTTACAAGAAGAATTAAAATTTTGGCAACAAGAACCGATAGTTATTAAAGATACTTTAATCTCGAATCAAACACTTATAGATAAACAAAGATCATTTAGTATGTAGCATTATTTAATCTACTCTAATAGAGTCTATACCCAAAATATCGCGTCTTGAAACATTTTGGGTATAGATATGAACGTAAACGCTCACGTATTTGTCAGCCTATTTTTCATGCCTAAGCTCTGTCTACCCTAGCCTTTTTTGGTAACTCCTGCTACTCTTGTTCTATTAAATTTCCAATAGCTTTAATGCTATTAACTGAATATTATTACTTTGGATTATATCTAAATGACTGTAACCATCAAAACAGCTGATGAAATAGAAAAAATGCGTACTGCAGGGCGTCTTGCAGGCGAAGTTCTTGGAATGATAGGTCCTTACGTTCAAGCAGGAGTTACTACCGAAGAACTTAATACTATTTGCCATGATTATATAGTTAATGTCCAAAAAGCCATTCCTGCGCCGTTAAATTATAATGGTTTTCCGAAATCAATTTGCACCTCAATAAATCATGTTGTTTGCCACGGTATTCCAGGAAAAAAAATATTAAAAGAAGGAGATATAATTAACATCGACATCACTGTTATTAAAGATGAATATCATGGTGATACTAGTAAAATGTTTATTATAGGAACTCCCTCCGTTAAAGCAAAACATGTGGTACAAGTCGCCCACGAATGTTTATTTATTGGCATTGATATGGTTAAACCCGGAGTGCAACTAGGTGATATTGGTTTTGCAATTCAACAACATGCAGAAAAAAATCGTTGCTCTGTAGTTAGAGATTATTGTGGTCATGGAATTGGTAAAGTATTCCATGAAGATCCTCAAGTACTACATTACGGTACGCCTGGAACAGGAATGAAACTAGAACCAGGTATGACTTTTACTATAGAACCTATGGTAAATATTGGTAAGTACCATACGCGCTTGTTACCTGATCAATGGACAGTAGTAACCAAGGATCATAGTTTGTCTGCTCAGTGGGAACATACGCTTTTAGTTACTGATACAGGTGTAGAAATACTCACTTTGCGCAATGAAGAACGATAGTCACTTTTTAAAAAATACGATTAAACAATTCAAAGAAGATTTATGCGCTGAATTCAATCCTTCAGTAAACATTATTGCAATCACACGCAAATTAGCTGTATTTATTGACAATCTTCTTATTGATTTATTTAATAAAAATCACCTAGCTCAACACGATAACTTTTGTTTGCTTGCATTAGGCAGCTATGGACGTCGTGAACTACAACTTTATTCAGATATTGATTTATTATTATTACATACGCTTTCTACTACAGCCGAAGAGTTACAAAACGCTCAAAACTTTATTCAAGATTGTTGGGATATTGGTTTAGAGGTTAGTTATCAAATCACTACGGTTGAACTGTGCGCTGAATTAGCAGCCAATGATCTAAGTGTCATTTCTACTTTAATGGATATGTTTCTCTTATGTGGCAAAGGCAGTCTGATGGAAGAGCTGAAGTATCAAACTCATCCTCTTCACATGTGGCCAAGTCATCATTATTTTTTTTCCAAAGTTAATGAGCAAGAAAAACGCTACTTAAAATATGGCGAAACAGCGTATAACCTTGAGCCCAATGTAAAATATAGTCCTGGAGGGTTGCGAGATATTCAAATTCTTTTAAGTATTAGTAAGCGACATTTTAATGTAAAAAAGCTTGCTGATGGAATAAATTATGGATTTATTACCGATAAAGAATATGAAGAGCTCATGTATTGCCAACATTTTTTATGGCGAGTGCGCTTTGCCTTACATCGCTTAGCAGAAAAGCCTGAAGAACGTTTATCCTTTGATTATCAGATCAAATTAGCCAAAATTTTTGCTTATACAGATAAACCACATTCTTTGGCAATTGAACAATTTATGAAAGATTATTTTAAAGTCATCAAACGCAATCGTGAACTTAATGAAATGTTACTACAATGGTTTGATGAAACCATTGTTCATCATCAAAAACAAAAATTAATCCCATTAAACAATGAATTTCAATTATCAAATAATTATATTGAGGTACGTCACCTTCATGTTTTTAACCAAAAACCTCAAGCATTATTAGAACTATTTCATTGGATTGCACGATATCCGCATATAGAAGGAGTAAGAGCGAGTACTATTCGTTTAATTAGAGAGTCTTTATTTTTAATTAATAAACGCTTTCGTGAAAATCCTTCTATACCTCCTATTTTTATGGATATTCTTAAAATAAATAAAGACCCTTATGAAGCTTTACAAAGAATGAGTCGTTATGGCGTATTAGGACATTATTTAGATTGCTTTGCCTCAGTTACTGGACAGATGCAATATGATTTATTTCATGTCTATACAGTAGATCAACACACTCTATTTGTAATAAGAAATATTTCACGCTATTCACAAGAGCACTATGCTTCACAATTTCCTTTATGTGCCAAGTTAATAAAGACTTTGGATAAACCAGAAATACTCTATTTAAGCGCTCTATTTCATGATATTGCTAAAGGACGGGGAGGAGATCATTCCGAATTGGGTGCAATAGAAGCAAAAGCTTTTGCAATCCAACATTATCTTGAGCAAAAAGATACTGCGTTACTTGTCTGGCTAGTTAAAGAACATTTATTAATGTCGCAAACTGCTCAACGCAAAGATATTTATGATCCACTTACTATCAAACAATTTTGTGCTCATTTACCAGAGCCTCGTTATTTAGATTATTTGTATCTCTTAACAATTGCAGATATTTGTGGCACTAATCCTAAACTATGGAATACATGGAAAGATTCTTTACTTAAAGAATTATATCAAGCAGCCAGAATAATGATGCAAAAGGAGCAACAATTACTTGATGAAGATTTATTAATTACTATTAGGAAAAAAGAGGCTTTAGATTTATTGATTAATGAAGGCTATTCAGAGGAAATAATTAAGTCATTATGGAACCAATTCAAGGGAAAATACTTTCTTCATGAATCTCCTGAAATTATTGCTCATCACACTAAATCAATTTTAACTTGTACCCAATTTCCTTTAGTGATGGTGATGCCACATCATAGCCAAGCAGGAACTGAACTATTTATTTATATGCCTCACATAGATGAGCGTTTTACCATAGCAACCTCAGTGCTAAGTAATGCTCAGATGAACATTCAAGAAGCACTAATTAGTACCTGTAATAATCTATTTGATTTAGATACCTATATTATTTTAGATGAACAAAACCAAATGGTTGTTGATGAGCGGCAATTGAGAGAATTACAACATTCCTTATATCAACATTTAAGTACACCTAAACACTTACCTACTATTAAACAAAGACGCCTTTCTCGAGCATTGGCTCATTTCAACGTTAAAACACAAATTAGTTTTAGCGAAGACTCCCTTACAGGTCATACCGAATTATTTTTAATAACCAATGACAGACCAGGATTATTAGCAACAATAAGCCGTGTATTTCTCAGATTTTCCATCCATTTACATAATGCAAAAATTGCTACTGCTGGAGAACGCGTGGAAGATATGTTTTATATTACTAATAATATTAATTTACCTTTAAATAATAAAGAAAAAGAAGAGGTAAAAGAACATTTAGTAAAAGAATTAAGAAATTCAAATTAAAATTCCACACTAAATGAACGAAAGATTGTTCTCTGTTGACATTACTCTTGGAGTATTATATTAATTATTAAAAAATAATTATAAATAATAATTATGAAATTCAAGCTATTTACCACTAGCAGTAAAAAGGATTTTTGTAGGAAAAAATTAAAAGAAGATCCCTTATGCATTATCTTTGATCTTCAGATTTTTCCACCTAAGTCAGGCTCATTCTTTACTCCTAAAGCCACCACACTAAGAAAATATTTTTTAAATAAAATAAATAGTCCATTTACGACATCTTCTTATCTGGATCTAATATACCAAAGCCTCTCTTCTAAGGAGAGTTTTGCATCTTTATTTTTTAATACAGATATGCAAACCATTGCTCTCTGTGAACGGGCTGATAAACGCTATAAAGAACTTATTGATAATTCAGCAGTTGAAGATGTAAATAATATCTGGAATTATAAGTTATTTTAAATTTGGTTTTATTTTTTTAAATAAAACCAAATTTAATTTTATTAATGAATATCTAAAGGAGCGATATTACCCACAGTAAATATAGGTCCATGATCTCCTGGCTCATAACTATCAGGGTTTTGGTTATCCAAAACAGTTAATTGAATACTTACTCCCTCAAGTGAATAATCGCTCATTAATTTTTTCCCCATTTGAGTAGCAAGTATCTCCCAAAATATATTAATAGGGAATTCTTCAGAAGGCTCCATATACTCTAATACTTTTGTTCTTAAAATTCGATAATCTAAGTATTCACTTACTGGTAAATCTTTTTTATAAGCATACCTCACATAAATATTAACAGTTTGTCCTGATTGACGAGTGGTATGGTATTTAGGAATGACAAATTGAAAATAATTTTTTTCACCTTTATCTTCATGCCCCTCTGTTGCCCAAAGAGAAACAGGCCAATACGTAATGACTACTACTAAAAAAATTGTTTTAAATAAATTGTTCATAAAATTCTCCAATAAAATATTTATACATCAATAAATTAGAAAATATTGATGTGTTTTAAATAAATTGAGTATCTTGTAGTGGCATTAAGTTAAGAGATTTTTCTCATTCTCGCGCAAGAGAAAATCCATTATTTACCTTGTATGATGCTAATTTAAGATAAACTTCATCTTTTACAGAAATAATGCGATTTATTTATTAGTCTTAAGCTAATGCCATTAAACTATATTGGAAAATTATTTTGGTGGTTTATAGATGGGGGTTTTAAAACCTAAGCATAAAGCAGTTTTATAGATAAAAAAACTAATCAAGCCTGATTGCAATGGTAAGTTTATTTGTGTATTAAAAAACTTAGAATTTACATAGCTTGCATTAGAATTGCATTGTATAAAAACATTATTAATTGTTTTTTTTGGACAAGGACTATCTTGTTGTAAAAAATAGTTTACAACCGAAGAGGTCTGAAATGTACTCTGTTTCATTGTATAAGGCATCACTATGGTAAACATAATGATAACAATTAAAAATATTTTCATCATTCCATTCTAGCAAATTGTACTGTTTTAAGCAAAATTTGAATAAATTATAAATGCCTCGATTTTAGGTGCTGTTTTTTATAAACTCATCACTTATCTTATGAACAACATAAAATAAGTTCTAAAGAATTATCCCAATACCTAAGCCGTTAATTTAAAATAATAGGCTCAATATTAAGATGTAACTCATAATGCGTGTTTACTTGAGATTGAATCCAATCAGCAAATTTCAATAATTCAGTTTGACAAGCCCCACCATAATTAACTAAGACCAAAGCTTGTTTTGTATAAATACCTACATTGCCTTGTCTTAATCCTTTTAATCCCAAATTATCAATAAGCCACCCCGCTGATACTTTAATATGTTCAGGCTCTGAAGTAGCAAAACAGGGAAGATTAGGATATTGGTTAAGGAGTTTTTGTACCTTTTTTTCATGTAAAATTGGATTATGAAAAAAGCTACCTGCATTACCTAATTCCTCTGGATTAGGTAATTTGCTTTGACGAATATCAATAATAATAGTACGTAGTTCTTTTGGTGTAGGGCTTTCAATAGATGCTATTCGATTCGCCACATCCCCGTAACTGGTATTAAGATTTGCTTGAGCTGATAATTTAAAGCGAACACTAACTACAATATAGCGTGAATTATTTTTTAATACACTGTTTCGATAACTAAATTGACAATCAGAATTACTTAAAGTGATTAATTGTGCTTTGTGTAAATCATAAACTAAAACCTGATCAATAAAATCTTTTACTTCGATCCCATAAGCACCAATATTTTGAATAGGTGAAGCACCTACAGTACCAGGAATTAAACTTAAGTTTTCTAATCCAAAAGCATTATGAGCAATACAATAGGCAACAAAGTCATCCCAATTTTCTCCAGCCATTGCAGTGACAATTCGATCTTGTCCAAGCTCAGTAATTTGAATACCGCGTAATTGATTATGAATAACTAATCCTTGATATACCGAAGGAACAATTAAGTTACTTCCTCCGCCTAAAACAAAAAATTGAGGAAAATGAGAGATCAGAGAATTAAGCTCATCTAATTGCTCAACATGATCTAATATAACATAATGTGATGCGATTGATTTTAGGTGTAACGTATTTAAAGAAGTTAAATCAACATTATTTTGGAGATTTAGCATTTATTAGTCATTATAAATTGATTATTAAAATATTATACCGCATTTTTATCGCTGCCTACACTCTTTAAAAAACTCTTGTAATAAAGTAGCGCATTCTCTCTCCATTACTCCCTCATCAATAAGTACTTGGTGATTTAGAGGATAGCCTTGAAGAATATTATATACAGACCCTGCAGCTCCTGTTTTAAAGTCACGGGTAGCAAACACTAAGCGCTTCACCCGAGCATGAACTAATGCTCCTGCACACATAACGCAGGGCTCTAAAGTAACGTATAAGGTAGAGTCTAATAAACGATGGTTATTTAAATTAAGAGAGGCTTGGCGCAAAGCTCTTATTTCAGCATGATCAGTAGGATCATGATGATGTTGAATAGCATTTCTACCTAAACCAATCAGTTGATTCTCTTTGCTTACCAATACAGCGCCTACAGGCACCTCACCCTCTTTTTTAGCAAGAGCTGCCTGTTCATAAGCTTGTTTCATCCAAAATAGATCGTTCATTCCCATTCAATCGTAGCCGGAGGTTTTCCAGAAATATCATAAGTAACACGCGAAACACCCGTTACTTCATTAATAATACGATTAGATACTTGACCAAGAAAATCCCAAGGTAGATGACACCAATGAGCGGTCATAAAATCAATAGTTTCCACTGCACGTAAGCAAATGACATAATCATAGCGACGCCCATCCCCCATTACACCAACACTTTTGACAGGCAAAAATACGGCAAAAGCTTGACTCACTTTATGATAAAGTTCTGCTTTATGTAATTCTTCAATAAAAATCGCATCTGCTTTACGTAAAATATCCGCATATTCTTTTTTTACTTCAGCCAAGATACGTACACCCAAACCAGGTCCAGGAAAAGGATGGCGATAAACCATGTCATACGGTAGCCCTAACTCTAAACCAATCTTACGTACTTCATCTTTAAATAATTCGCGAATAGGCTCTAATAAGTTCAAATTTAGAGTATCAGGCAAGCCACCCACATTATGATGAGATTTGATTACTACAGAAGAACCATTATTATCAGTAGCAGCAGACTCAATTACATCGGGATAAATAGTACCCTGCGCAAGCCATTTCACGTCTTTAAGCTTAGATGCCTCTTCATCAAAAATATCAATAAATACGCGACCAATAATTTTTCGTTTTTCTTCTGGACAAGTAATGCCCTCCAAAGCAGAAAGAAATTGTTTTTCTGCTTGAACAGGCACAACATGAATCCCCATATGTTGACCAAACATGGTCATTACCTGTTCTGCCTCATTTAAACGTAATAAACCTGTATCAACAAAAACACAAGTTAATTGATCGCCAATAGCTTGATGTAATAAAGCCGCAACAACTGAAGAGTCTACGCCTCCTGACAAACCTAATAAAACTCGGTCAGAACCTACTTTTTTTCGAATAATATTCATTGCCTCATCAATAATGTGATGAGGTGTCCATGTAGCATCTGCTTTACAAATCTCTAAAACAAATCGTTCTAAGATTCGCATTCCTTGAATAGTATGAGTAACCTCTGGATGAAATTGTACACCATAAAAACAACGCGCTTCATCAGCCATTCCAGCAATAGGCGTATTAGATGTTTCACAGATAACTTTAAAATTAGGTGGTAATTTTGTTACTTTGTCACCATGACTCATCCAAACATCAAGTAAGGCTTCACCATTAGCTGAAGTTCTATCTTCTATCTGCTTCAATAATTCACTATGACCATGTAATTTTAACTCGGTATAACCAAACTCTCTTAAATTGGAAGATTGAACCTCTCCTCCTAATTGTACAGCCATAGTTTGCATACCATAACAAATTCCTAAAATAGGAAGTCCTAAATCAAAGAGCCATTCAGGAGCACGTGGATTAGCATGATGAGTTACCGTTGAAGGACCTCCGGATAAAATAACTCCACAAGGATGCAAATGAACCAATTGTTCTTGGCTTATAGTATAAGGATATAATTCACAATACACTCCCATCTCACGCACTCGCCGTGCAATTAATTGTGTATATTGAGAACCAAAATCAATAATAAGTAATGGGTGTTTTTTTAAATCAATCATTATTAATTATCCACTTGATAATTAGGTGCTTGTTTAGTAATGCTGACATCATGCACATGAGATTCGCGCATTCCTGCATTAGTTACTTGAACAAACTCTGCATTTTGATGTAAATCAACAATTGCAGCACATCCCGTATACCCCATACAAGATCGTAAACCGCCAATTAATTGATGAATAATAGTATGAACTGACCCTTTATAAGGAACACGCCCTTCAATCCCCTCAGGCACTAGCTTTTCTGCGCCTTGAGTTGCATCTTGGAAATAACGATCACTTGAGCCTTGAGCTAAAGACATTGCACCAATAGATCCCATACCGCGATAACTCTTATAAGTACGGCCTTGATACAATTCAATTTCACCAGGTGACTCTTCAGTACCAGCAAACATACCACCCAACATGACTGTATCTGCTCCTGCAGCCAATGCTTTACACACATCACCGGAAAAACGAATACCGCCATCAGCAATAATAGGGATTGTTCCTTTTAATTCATGAGCAACATTTGATATAGCAGAAATTTGAGGAACACCTACACCAGTGACAATGCGAGTAGTGCAAATCGAACCCGGACCAATCCCCACTTTAACTGCATCTGCACCAGCTTTATATAAATCTTTTGCAGCAGCAGCAGTGGCTATATTTCCTCCAATAACTTGGATATTAGGAAAATATGTCTTGATCCATTTCACTCTTTTTAAGACACCCTCGGAATGACCATGTGCAGTATCAACCACTAAAACATCAACACCGGCATCAATTAGGGCTTCTATTCGCTCATCAGTGCCTTCACCAACTCCTACCGCAGCACCCACTCGTAATTGACCAGAACTGTCTTTACATGCAAAAGGATTATCTTTTGCTTTTTGAATATCTTTCACGGTTATTAAACCACGTAATTTAAACGCATCATTCACCACTAATAATTTTTCAATACGGTGTTTATGCAATAAGCTTCGAACCTCTTCACGGCTTGCGCCTTCTTTAACTGTAATCAGACGCTCTTTAGGCGTCATTATTTCACCTATTTTAAGAGACAAGTTTGTTTCAAAACGTATATCGCGACTGGTTACAATCCCTACTAAATGTTCCCCATGAACAACAGGGACTCCAGAAAAATTATAATGTGCCATTAAATCCAATAATTCTTTAACTGTAATATCGGGAGTAACAGAAACAGGATCTTTAACCATTCCACTTTCAAATTTTTTAACACGTCTTACTTCTTCTGCTTGTTTTTTAATACTCATATTTTTATGAATAATACCCAAACCACCTTCTTGTGCTAAGGCAATAGCTAATCTCGCTTCAGTCACTGTATCCATAGCAGCCGATAATAAAGGGATATTTAGTTCAATTGTTCTAGTTAATTGGGTTTTTAAAGAAACATCTTTAGGAAGAACTGAAGAATGTGCGGGTACAAGTAATACATCATCAAAAGTTAAGGATTGTTGTATAATAGATAAAGTCATATAACCCACTCCATATACACTTAGCGCGGTCACAATTTACGGTTTTTGTCTTGTCAAAAGACCGTAAATTTCAACTACGCGAAGTATAGTTAAAATTAACCAAATAGTTTACCAGAAAAGAGGAAAAAGTTAAACAAATAATCCATAAATATGACAATAAAAGGATTTAAACAAAGTTTTTGGTAATTCTTTTTCAGATAACTTGAATTATCTATTTAAACTTGTGTACACTGATGTTCAAATATCGTGTTGAATCGAAAATAGGAAGGGTTCAGCCTTGGCTAAAATAATTGTAATTACATCAGGTAAAGGCGGAGTAGGCAAAACTACTTCTTCTGCAGCTATTTCTTCAGGTTTAGCTCTTTTAGGGCATAAAACAGTTGTAATAGATTTTGATATTGGTTTGCGTAATCTTGATATTATCATGGGTTGCGAACGTCGTGTGGTTTATGATTTCATTAATGTTATTAATGGTGAAGCCACTTTAAATCAAACGCTTATAAAAGATAAAAGAGTTCCTAATCTTTTTATTCTTCCTGCCTCTCAAACTCGTGATAAAGATGCCTTAACACTCGAAGGAGTTGAAAAGGCTTTAAATGAGCTAGCAAAAGAATTTGATTATATTATTTGTGACTCTCCTGCAGGAATTGAAACTGGAGCGTTAATGGCAATGTATTTCGCAGATCATGCTATTGTCGTTACTAATCCAGAAGTCTCTTCTGTTAGAGACTCCGATCGCATTTTAGGTATCTTAGCAAGTAAAACTAAACGTGCTATAGAAAATCTAGAGCCAATAAAAGAGCATTTATTACTTACTCGCTATGATCCAGAACGAGTTGAAAAAGGAGAAATGCTTTCAGTAACAGATGTTAAAGAAATTCTGGCTATTCCTTTAATGGGTGTTATTCCAGAATCTAAGTCTGTACTAAAAGCCTCTAATACCGGTACACCTGTTATTCTTGATGAACATAGTGATGCGGGTCTCGCCTATCAAGATGCGATTGCTCGTTTTCTTGGTGAAGAAAAGCCCATGCGCTTTATAAGCACTGAACGTAAAGGAATATTACGTCGCTTATTTAGTAAGAACAAGGAGGAAGTGGCGCTATGAGTATATTTAATTATCTACGAAGAAGAAATTCAACTGCTTCAGTTGCGAAAGAGCGATTACAAATTATCATTTCTCATGAACGCTCTCAACGTAACACAAAAGATTATTTACCAAAACTGCAAGAAGAAATCCTTGCAGTTATTGCGAAATACATCAATATTAATCGGGAGCAAGTCAGCGTTAATTTAGAGCGCATGGGTGATAATGCAGTTCTGGAACTAAATATTACTATGCCAGATGAAGTTCTTGCAGAAGCTTAATTAATATACTTTTAATCAAATCGATGCCAGTTGCAATTACGTGGTTCTTACTTTTTTAATTTTAATAGCTTTAACAGTATTTTTATTCTTTTGAGATATTAATTCATTAAATTCGTCACACCTCATTAAGGTTTATTTTCAAACAAAAAAGATATATAATGAACAAATTGTGTACATGTGAGGTATATCATGAAATTTCAACATCAATCTCTATTATTTCAAAAGCAGGCACTTAATGGTTTTAATAATGCTAAAAATAAATTATTAAGCCAAAGCACATTATTCTTTCGCCCCTATTATACTGATAATGCACAACGTCAAGCACTAAACTATCCTTTTTTACATACTGCACAATGCCTAGGAAATGCCGTATCAATCGTTTATGGCACTTATCTTTTTGGAAAATCCATTCTAACTTTGCAATCACCAATCCAGGCATTGACTATGATTGTATCCACCTTAATTCAATGTGCAACACTAATTCTAAATGTTTGCAACCTATTAATGTCTTTATGTTCGTTAGGGTCAAGATTTTTAGCAACTTTAATTAATGGAAAATATGTATTTGAACCTGAACATGTCCAAATAGATGTTACTGATACTAATGAAATAGGGCCGATAGGATTAGCAATAAACAATTTTCAAGTAACGAACGAGCGCCTACAGCAAACTGAGAAGCAAAAAGAAGCCGAAATGCAAGAAGAGGAAAATTGTAAATTAACTTACACCTTTATATAAAAAAGTATCAATTCAATGGGCAGAGCAAACGCATCTAAACGTACATTATAAATCCAAAAAACCCATGTTCTGCGCTTTATGCGCAGAATCCAGCTTCTATCTCACTTCATGATCGTCTGCCATGCATAAAGCACAGCACGTAGGCAACAGAGACGCTTTTAGTACTCAAAATTTAGATACGCTTACGCTGGAGTTATTTTGATGTGTTTTTATTTCCACTAGTACCTCTAGTAATTTTTCAGCAAATCGCCCTTTTTCTTTTACATTATAAGAAAAAATAGTTTCTTCTTCATGTTTAAATTCAATAATATAACGGTCAAGAGTGTATTGTGTTGGTAAAAACACTTTAATTTGAAAATCCTTTATTAAGCCTTCAATAGTTCGTATTAATTGAATTTGATTATCCTTTGGCTCTCCTGTGTGAATTCCGATCTCAATAAATTGGTTTTTGGGGTTTTTAGTTGAAATAAAAATAAGATCCATTTTGTTGCTCTAATTTGAATAGTATACGTCAGTGTACTTTATGATTATTAAATGATCAACCGTTTGAGGTTTTTCAATATTTTTCTCTCTTTAATCGACTGTACTGTGAATAATTATAATTATATTGTTTATTAAGGAACGCAAATTTGATTGCATTCTTGATGAAAAAAATATCAATGCACAAGCCCTAGTAATTGGCTGCTCACATACAAATAATAGTTGCGCTCATTCCATTCACTCATCCAGTAAAGATTTTTTTACTATTGATATAGTAAAGGAAATAAATCCAGATCTTTCGATGGATATTACATTGGAGAATGTTTAATTTTGAGTCCAGGTCGAGAAAATAACAAACGCAAAAAGAGCAAAATAGATGTCTATTTGAGCATTTTTGAACTTGTTGTTTTCTCAACCTGAGCCAAATGCGGCTTTTTCTATGTTCGGAATGGTATATTTAAACAGCCTCTGATTCCTCTTCATCTTTTTTTACATTAACTCGCCTATTAGTTTTTATTTCTACGCTAGGTCTTCTTAACTCTTCATCCGCAAAATCATCTACTTTAATTACTGATTGACGTGCTATCTCAGCTTCTTGTAAGCGTTGAGCTTCTTCAGCTGTTAAAATCCCTAATTGAAGCGCTTCATCAATTAAATTCACTAATTTTAATGATTTTAAACCACGTTCTTTAATTGACTTTAAAAGCTTTTTCTCCACTTCTTCCACAGCACATATTTTATAAAAAGCATCCTCCATTCGACCAACTGGACATGAAGGACCAGCCTCTTTATAAGCTAATCGAGTTAAACGTGTACGAGCCTCATTAGGTTCAGTTAAAATACGCGCAAGTTTTCTCCCTAAATTATCTTTTGGTTTATATCTCTGAACACCTAAAGGCTTAAGAATGAAATGAAGTGTGATACGAGCCCAAGCAACTGGAAAATTAACAATAACCTCATGCATTGCGGCTTCGCATTCATGCAGTAATTGTTGACAACTCCACTCGACTAAAGCCAAATCTGATTCAGGCTCTGCATCTTCATAAAATCGTTTTAATACAGCAGAAGCAAGATAGAGAGAACTTAGCATATCACCTAAACGAGCAGATAATTTTTCCTTCCGCTTCAATTTTCCTCCTAAAACTGCCATTGAAAAGTCTGCTAAAAAAGCCAAATTAGCACTGTATTTATATATTAATTGATAATAGCGTTTTACACTGCTGGTAGGTGCTTTTGTAAAACGTGCATCTGTCCAAGCAAAAATAATCGATTTCGTAAGATTCGCAAGTATAAAACCCATATGCCCAAAAAAAGCTTTATCAAAAGCGACTAAATCATTAGTTCGAGCACTTTCCATTTCTTTAAATACATAAGGATGACAACGAATAGCTCCTTGACCAAAAATAATTAGACTTCGAGTTAAAATATTGGCTCCTTCAACAGTAATTCCAATAGGTGAACTTTGATACCCTCTGCCTAAATAGTTATTTGGACCTAAACAAATTCCTTTTCCACCGTGAATATCCATTGCATCATTGGCAATCTTACGTGCTAATTCAGTAGTATGGTATTTAAGAATTGCGCCTGCTACAGAAGGCTTAGCACCATGATCAATTGCTGCCGCTGCCATAGTTACAGCCGCATCAATTATATAGGTATGACCAGCTATACGCGCTAAAGGCTCTTCAATTCCCTCAAAGCGGCTAATAGGCTGATTAAATTGACGACGGATTCGTGCATAAGCCCCAGAAGCTAAAGCAACTGTCTGCCCTCCTCCATTAGCACTGGATGGAAGAGAAATAGCACGCCCCGCACTTAAACACTCCATAAGCATCATCCAACCTTGGCCGGCCATAGCAGCACCGCCAATGAGATAATCCATAGGAATAAATACATCTTTACCTTGAGTTGGACCATTTAAAAATGCAGTATTTAATGGATAATGTCTTCGGCCTTTAGTTACTCCTTTAGTGCCTGCTGGAATTAAAGCGCAACTAATACCAACATCCTCCCCTTTTCCTAATAAATTATTAGGATCAAACAAACGAAATGCTAAACCAATTACAGTAGCCACAGGACATAAAGTAATATAACGCTTATCCCAATTCAAACGAATTCCTAGGGTTTCTTTACCGTTGAAGTCTTGTTTACAAACAATACCTACATCAGGAATTGAAGCAGCATCTGAACCAGCAGTTGGTCCAGTCAATGCAAAACAAGGGATTTCTTGCCCATCTGCCAAACGAGGCAAATAATAATTTTTTTGCTCTTCTGTACCGTATTTAAGTAAAAGCTCACCAGGGCCTAAAGAGTTAGGAACAGAAATAGTTGTAGCCGCAGTAACTGATCGGCCATAGATCCGGACTAAAATAGACATTTGAGCTGTTGCTGAAAACCCTAAACCCCCATATTGTTTGGGGATAATCATTCCCAAAAAACGATTGCTTTTAATGAATTGCCATACTTCAGGAGATAAATCGGTGCGGTTATGAGTAATATCCCAATCGTCTAACATGGCGCACAAAATATTGACTGGTCCATCCATGAATGCTTGCTCTTCTTCAGTCAAAGAAACAGTAGGAGCGCTACGTAATACATTAAAATCAGGCGCACCACTAAAAATATCGCCTTCCCAGCTTACTGTACCTGCTTCTAATGCATCACGCTCTGTAGAAGACATAGTAGGCATTGCTTTTTTAATTAGCTTAAAAAGAGGTCGCGATAAAAATGTTCGCCGCAAGGGAATAAGCGCACCAAAGAGAAAAATAACTTCAAGGGTACACAATAAAGTTAAAGATAAGGCATTTAGATCGGCATACTTTATTATTAAGCCAAGCAATAAACCAAAACTAATTGCCCACACAGAAATAGCTGCTTGGCGAGTCAGCAAAACTCCTACAGCACCAATAACTGCAAGTATTAACATGGCACTTAGCACAATAATCTCCTTATTTTTTAACTAGTTTCCTAAGGTATCTACAGCATGAAACACTTGATTCGCTGCGCCTTTAGGATTTTCCATTGGAAATAAATGAGTTCCTTTAATTTTAAAAGTTTTAATACCAAAATGAGAGCGCATATAACGTCTATCCATTTTATCCACAACAGTCGATTGATCACCATAAATTAATGCAGTGGGTGTATTTAATCGGCCTTTTAATTTGGGTATCGTATGTGGAATAGTTCGATATATTTGATATTCAATATGTCGATCAAAACGCAGATAATATCCATCATCCTTGTGTTCTAATCCATAACTTATATAATCATTCAAGCATTCATCAGTAAACGTTTTAAACAATTCCCGTGTTTTTAAATAATGAATCAGCTGATCTCTATCCTGCCAATATTCTCTTCGTCCTTTAGTACGAAAAGCGGGAGTGATGCGATCAATAACACCTAAAGCTTTAGCTAATCTGACCATATGAGATTTAAAAGGACCTATTAATGGTGAGTCCAACATAATAACCATTTTAAATAAAGAAGGTTCCTCTATGGCTGCTAATAAACTAAGCACACCACCTAATGAATGACCAATAGCAATAACAGGCTGATTAGCTTGGGTTTTAACACTTTCAAGAACTTCTTCAACTAATTTTTGCCAATTTTCCTCTACGGGATATAAGGGATTATGCCCTACTTTATCAATATAGCAGTAATCATATCTTTGTGTTAAATAACCTAAAAATTGTTTATAGCAAGGAGAGGGAAATCCATTGCCATGAGCAAAATGAATGAGCTCTCTCATATATTCACCATACGTTTGCTTTCAGAAATAAAAGAAAAAACAGCAAATGAATAATAGGCTATAAGAACAATCACTAATAAAAATCCAAATCCAGGAAACAGAAATTTAGCTAACTCCATAATTAATAAGGTAAACATCATAGGAGTAACTGCAACCATGAATAAACGACAGGATGTTTTTACAGTAATATTGAAAGAAAAAAAGATTCGTGTAAAAAGTTGGCCCAAAAAACCAAATACCAAAAACATAAATAAAAACATTCCAAAGAAAATAGAAAAAACCACAGGATAAACCATAAGCTGAGCTACTATTTTCCATTGGCCAAATGAATTTTGTTCAACAATTTTTTTCCCATCAAAAACCAAATTATCTCCTTTATTAAAATATTGAACTAAAGGTTTATTATGATCATTTTTTGTGGCTTTCCCTAGAAGGGGCAAGATGGGCATACGAAAAGATACTTTATCTTTATTGATAAGTACCGTTAATTTAGGATAAGCGCTACTAAAATCATTTACTTTTCCAGTAGTATCCACTATTAAAACTACTTCACCTTGTTTATTCTTAATTAAATAAGGCATAGGTTTGTCAAAATTTGCTTCTCCATTTTGGATATAAATAGTGGGAATAATTAATAAAGGCTCAACCAATTGTTGATTAAAGATTCTGTTAAAATCTATTCCCATTTTAACAGCCATAGGAATAGACCATACTGCAATCATTAAAAATAAATATCGAATTCCATAACCTGTCCAACGTTTACCTACATCAATATAAAGGCGCATGGAATAAAAACATAAATAAAGAGCTTGCCATATCCTATAGATAGGTGCATTAATTGGTTTTAAATTAGTTTTTCTTTTGGCCATTCCATTCCCCAAGACGTTTTCCAGTTTTTTGCTCAAAAATATGTACTTTTTTTAAAGGGAACTCCACATAAAATCGCTCTTCAGGTAGTGGATAATCCGCTGGAATTCGTAAATTTAAACGTTCATTATTTTTAATACAGTATGCTTGAATTAATTTATCAGCACCCATATCATCAACAAATTCTAATTTTAATTCAATAGATTGAGCATTAGTTTTAGAAGAACACAACACATGCTCTGGTCTAATAGCTAATATCAACTCAACTCCATCATTAATTAATTCGAATTCTTCTGGCGCTTCGTAATTAATACCCACACTAGTATTAACTCGATGAGCGCTTTTATCAAATACCGCTGATAAAAAATTCATAGGATAGTGTCCTGTAAAACCCGCCACAAAAAGCGTATCTGGCTTTTGATATAATTCATATGGAGTTCCTACTTGTTCTATTGTTCCATGATTCAGAACCAGCACACGCTCTGCCATTGTCATCGCTTCTGTTTGGTCATGAGTGACATAAAGGCTTGTTATATTAAGTTTTTGATGTAATTTTTTTATTTCATGCCGCATTTCAGTTCTTAATTTGGCATCCAAATTGGATAAAGGTTCATCAAATAAAAATACAGCAGGTGAACGAACAATTGCTCTCCCCATAGCAACACGCTGCTTTTGTCCTCCTGATAAAGCTTGAGGCTTACGCTCTAAATAAAGAGTTAATTGAAGCAATTTCGCAGCATCAGTCACTCTTTGTTGAATTTCATTTTTAGGAAAACGGCGCATTTTTAAACCATAGGCCATATTTTCAAAAACAGTCATATGCGGATAAAGTGCGTAGTTTTGAAAAACCATAGCCATATCTCGTTTAGCTGCAGGAATATTATTGACACATTGCTCATTAATTAATATCTGCCCTGAACTCAGATTATCAAGACCCGCTATTAAGCGTAATAAAGTGGATTTGCCGCAACCAGAAGGCCCGACTACCGCCATAAACTCACCTTTTTTAATAGTCACATTTATTGCATTTAAAATAGTATTATTATTAACATTTTTACCTACATTAATTAACTCTACTGTAGCCATACTATTGTAATCCTTTTTCAAACCAACGCTGCATTAAGAGAACAATTAAACAAGGAGGAACTAAAGCAATAAGAGCAATCGCCATAATATAATGCCATTCTGGGACTTGATCAGCGACCCCGGCTAAATAACGAATACCCATAACAATAGTTGATCTTTTTGCCTCTGTAGTAATTACTAGAGGCCAAAGATACTGATTCCAACCGTAAACAAACAAAATAATGAATAACGCTGCAATTTGTGTTTTTGATAAAGGCAAAACAACATCAAAGAAAAAACGTATTGGTCCTGCTCCATCTAATTTGGCAGCATCCACTAATTCTTTTGAAAGCGTTTTAAAAAATTGTCGAAATAAAAAAGTACCTGTTGCAGAGGCTAACAAAGGTAAAGTTAAACCAGAGAATGAGTTAAGTAAACCGAAAGAAGCAACTACTTGAAAGGTCGGTACAATTCGCACTTCGACAGGCAACATCATTGTAGCAAAAATCAATGCAAAACAAATTTTTTTGAAAGGAAAATCAAAATAAACTAAAGCAAAAGCAGAGGTCAAAGCAAGTATAATTTTTCCACAAGTAATACTTAAAGCCATAATAAAACTATTGATGAGCATTCTAGTAATAGGCTCTCCTCCAGTTACTGCAAGACCTTGCATTAACACGGTATTCATATTTTTAAAAAACGAAACTCCCGGAATAAAAGGAAGCTCTGCTTGCATGAGTAATGCGCCATCGCTGCTTGCAGCTACAAAGGCTAAGTATAACGGCAATAGCATTAATGAAATAAAAGCAATTAAAAAAAGATGCGCCAATATTCTTTTAAACCAACTCATTCGTAATGCACCTTTTTTTCTAAGTATTTAAATTGGATTAAAAATATAATGCTAACTAAAATCATTAACAACACAGATTGCGCTGATGAGCTTCCTAAATCCATTCCCTCAAAACCATCTTGATACACTTTATAAATTAAATTAGTGGTGCTGTTGCCTGGCCCACCATGAGTCATTACTTGAATAATTCCAAACGTATCAAAAAATCCATAAATTAAATTCATTAAAAGAAGGAAAAAAGTGGTCGGTGATAATAAAGGAATAATAATATGCCAAAAACGTTGTATTGGCCCTGCTCCATCTAAGGTGGCTGCATCAATCAAATGTTGAGGCACTGCTCTTAATGCAGCAAAATAAAAAAGAAAATTATAACTTAATTGCTGCCAACTAGCTGTTAAAATAACCACTAATAATGCCTGCTTCGCATTATTCACATAATCAAAATAGATGCCCAAATAATTTAAAAATTGAGCGAGCCATCCTAAAGTCGGATGACATAAAAAACGCCATAAAATAGCTGCTACCGCGGGAGCAACCGCATAAGGCCATATCAATAAAGATTTATAAAAATTTTGGCTTTTACTACGTTTATTCACTAAATTGGCCAATACTAGGCCTAGGCTCATTGTTAATAAAGTAATGCTTATTGCAATAATAAAGGTAACGCCAAAGGCTGTAACATAAGTAGGATCACGTATTAAATCAATAAAATTACTTAATCCAGCAAAATGCTGGTGCAAACCAAAAGCATCCATATAAAAAAAAGAGTGTATTACCGCATTCCATGCAGGCCAAATAAAAAAAATAAGAGTCACTACCAACTGTGGTATAATAAACAACCAAGCATAAGCACTTTGATAATTAAATTTTGCCATTTAAAAGAATACTCAACTTACCATATCTTAATAGTACAGGAATTTATTTAAGATGCGAGTGTGAATACTAATTTATCCCCCATGAATTAGATTAAAAAACAACCATTGCGCCATTAATATAGCCACACTATTCTTTTTAGGTTATAATGCCAGCATCCCAAACAATTACAAAAGAACAATTTATGACTATTGAAAATCGAAAAGAGTTGCTCAATGTTTTTGATAAAATAGATAATATTCTAGAAGCATCTAAAAAAGAAATTCAACAGGCAGAGAGAACTTATCCTAATTTACCATCTGAACAAATACAAACTAAACGTCTTGCTTTAATTGCTCAAATACAAAAAAACAACAACCGCTGTGAAGAGTTGATAGATGAGGCAGACACTTGGATATTGCTTAATGCTCAATCCAAAAATTATAACATAGATTCAACAACATGTTCAAAAAAGAAAGCTTCTCTAAATATTTTTAAGTCACATGATTTTTCTTCTTTTAATGTTAAAATAAATACTCTACTTTTTGGCACAGTTCCTGCACTAAATAATGTAAAAGTTCAACCCACAACCGTTAATAAAACTCCTGTTCCAAACAATATAGACCCAACCCCTGCAGCCATTGATCCAACTCCCAAACGTGATTTAAAAATAGATCAATCAATCAAGCAGAATATTCGCACTTCTAAACAAAGTGAGTTGTTAGCAAAATTAAAAGAAACACTTGACCAAATGCGAAAAGAATTTCCATCACCAAAACTTAATGAAAAAGGACGCACAGCAGAAATGGGCCTTTTTCTTGCTATACTATCCGCTGATCTTAATGGTTATATTAATAAAAGAAACCATAATAATCCTGATGAAAAAGCTCAATATGAGTATTTTAAAGGTATAATTCATTATCATTTATATGAGGATTCAAGAGGAAAAGCTGTAAGAAAACCTAACTCAGCTTTTTATCATGTGCATTATTGGGTAGCTTCTTTGTTTCGAGGCTTTTTTAGGTTATTTGATCTCCTTTTGTCTTTTAAGTCTGGACAAACTAAAAATGATACTCCAGGTTATAAACCTTTCTTTAAACTTCCAGAAGCATCTTTAAGAGATCGTGCTTTAGAATTATCGAAAGAATTTAATAATACTATTAATCAATTAGATGAATTGAAAGGAATAAAAACATCGGTTACATGTAGTATCTAAACTGCTTAGGGAGAGAGGCACTGCCATTATTAAGACTATGATCTTGGTTTACGTTATCTTCCGGCTTGGCCGGAGGACGACGAGAACATGGATTTTCCTTAATTTAACAGTAGTGACTCGCATACGTGAGTATTAACGGTCAGGATAAGAACATATACCCAAAATGTTTCAAGATGCAATTTTTGGTCTATCGCTTTTAACGCCCAAAACCTCGCATCTTGAAACATTTTGGGTATAGAGTAAATTCACTTCGTTAAAAGACAAAACTAGATACCCGCTATATGGTCTTATCACTTTGTCTTCAATTCCTACTAGCGGGTACGTCGCCTGAAAGATCAGTGTAATAAAAAGAGCTATTTTTACATGAACCTTAACCCTGGTATTCATTAGAAGCAAAGTGATATACTGATATAGCAGGTATCTAGTTCTGAATTTTAAATATCTAGCGCTATTCGACTAAGAACACATTTTTTCATATAAATCATTCCAAGCAGGATTCATTTTTTCAATCAAATTTAACTTCCATTGTCGAGGCCATTTTTTAAAATTTTTTTCACGTTTAGCGGCTTCAATATAAGAATCATGCAGCTCATAATAAACCAACATATGTACATTATATTTAGCAGTAAATCCTTGCGTTACCTGAGTTTTATGTTCCCAAACACGTTTAATGAGATTAGAAGTTGAACCAATATACAGAGTACCATTGCGTTTAGAGGACATGATATAAACATAAAATAAATTCATTGCTCTTCCTTGTTATAGAGTTTTGGACTCAACAACAAGAATATCATCTCTATTGCTCTTATTCACCTCTTTAAATCTACTTACCCGCTGGAAGATGTTCGCAACAGAGTTCTGAGACTTCTTAGCGGGTATCCATTTCGAAATGCAAAGCGAATTCACCAATGTTTTAATTGGAACTCTTTTCCAATTTTAAAGTGCGATGCAATAACTGGGTATAAATCGGTGCATTACGTGCTATTTGCACCACTGTAGTTGAAGTAATACACGTAATCATTAATGGAAGAATTAATGAATAGTTTTGAGTCATTTCTACTACTAAAATAACACCAGTAATGGGAGATCGGATACAAGCAGCAAAAAGCGCTCCCATTCCTGCTACAGCAAACATTCCCGGCTGAACATCTAAATGAGGAATAAAATAATTAAACACATTAAAAATAAATAAGCCTAACAAAGTGCCTAAAGCCAACATAGGGGCAAAAAAACCACCAGGAACACCAGTGGAATAAGAAAGCATCGTTGTGATAAAACGGATAATTAATAAAGCGAATAGAAGATGCATCGCAGGAGACATACTCAAAGATTTAGCAATAATTACATACCCTCCACCTACACTTCCTGGATAATCCACTGCTAAATAACCAACTAAAAATCCAACTAAAAGTACAAAAATTATTTTTTGTACTAGGCTAAGTTTATTTAATTGTCTTAAAAACCACATTAATGTTTTATTAAACCACAACCCCACTAATCCCACTACTAAGCCAAAAAGAAGAAATAACCATAAAGAATTCAAACTAGGTAAAGAAAATATTTCCATTTGGATTGAAGGGCCTGAGCCCATAAAAAACTGCATGGTAAATGTTGCCATTACACAACAAATAACTACCATTTTAAAGCTTATGAAGGAATAGTTAAATTGATTGCGCATTTCTTCCATCACAAATAAAACGCCTGCTAAAGGCGCATTAAAAGCAGCAGCCAGACCTGCAGCAGATCCAGCAGCCACCAGCGTATCACTACGATGTGCTGAAATTTGAAAAACATCCGCAAGCATCTTGCCTAAATTCCCTCCAATTTGAATGGTTGGCCCTTCTCGTCCCATCACCATTTTTGCTGATAAAGATAAAATACCAGCAAAAAATTTCACTGGTAACAAACGTTTCCAAAAAATAGGCCGTTTATGAAGAAGTGCTCCTTCAATCTCAGGGACACCACTTCCTGATGATTCTGGTGCAACATAATGAACAGCAAGCCAGGCAAGGAAAACCATGCTCATAGACACTAAACCAGAACATAAACTTACAGGCAAATTATGCTGCTTAATCCAAATAAAAAATAACTCTAAAACTCCATCAAGTTTTGCAATAGCTACTTGCAACAAAGAGGCAACTCCTCCCGTTAATAAACCTAATAAAGCAGCAATAATATAAAGCACGAGTATTTTTTTAGTCATCCTTAGTTTACCATCTCCATTAAATTGATAATAATCTTTAAGCCCGCTTGATTTGCAAGGGATAAAATCGTTTCTGGATGAAATTGTACTGCTTGAATAAGTAATTTTTTATGAGCAATCCCCATGATTATCCCATCATCACTCATTGCTGTAACAATTAATTCATCAGGTAAAGTCTGTGAGCGAGCATACAAAGAATGATAACGCCCTGCTTCAAATTTCTCTCCTAATCCTGAAAAAAGAGGAGCACTATTTAATACTTTAATAGTAGATCGTTTTCCATGCATAGGATAATCGAGTGTATCTAAATTTCCGCCAAAATACTCAATAATCCCTTGCAAACCTAAGCAAACACCAAACAAAGGGATTTTTTTTGCTAGTACTGCACTTATTGTTTGCGACAATTGAAAATCAGAAGGCTTACCTGGGCCAGGCGATAAAACGACTAAATTATATGGATTAGTTTCTAAATACTTCAACGCTCTATCATAACGCACCGTCGTCACCTTTGCGCCCGTTTGTCTTAAATAATTAGCTAAGGTATGAACAAAAGAGTCTTGATGATCAATAAGCAGTATGTGTTTATTGTTTCCTTTAGAGGATACGGCGCAAATTAATGCTTCCTGTTTATTTTCAGAGGAGCGTAAAATGTCTAAAAAAGCAGACGCTTTTAAACGTGTTTCTTCTTCTTCTGCCTCCGGTACAGAATCGTAAAGTAAAGTAGCTCCTACTCGAATTTCAGCAATACCTTTTTCAAGACGAATAGTTCTTAATACTAGGCCTGTATTAAGATTACCATTAAAACCAAACCATCCAACAGCACCAGCATACCATCTGCGAGGTGATTGCTCATGTTGTTCAATAAAATTCAAGGCCCATAATTTAGGTGCCCCTGTAACCGTCACTACCCACATATGAGTCAAAAAAGCATCAACCGCATCAAAGCCCTCTCTTAAGACTCCTTCGACATGATCTACGGTATGAATTACACGAGAATACATTTCAATTTGCCGTCGTCCAATCACTCGAACACTACCCGCCTCACAAATACGCGACTTGTCATTTCTATCGACGTCAGTACACATAGTCAACTCAGATTCTTCCTTTTTAGAATCTAACAAGGTTTGAATATTAATAGCGTCTTCAATAGCATCTGCACCTCGTTTAATGGTTCCAGAAATTGGACAGGTTTCTACTCGTTGACCTTGAACTCGTACATACATCTCTGGAGATGCACCGATTAAATATTCCTCTTCTCCCAAATTAATAAAAAAACCATAAGGAGAAGGATTGCGTTCCTTCATTTGTTTAAAAAGTCCAGAAGGTTTTTCAGTATAATGAGTATAAAAAGTTTGACTAGGCACTACTTCAAAAAGATCACCACAAGCAAAACGCTCTTTTGCTTTGCGAACTATATCAGCATACTCTCCTGCTTTATGATCACATTCACGTTTAGGTTTATTATTAGGTGAATAAAGAACATAAGCCCCTTCTCGAGCTAAAGCTTGGGTTGATTTGCCTTGAAAATGAAAATCATAGCGCCGAATAAAAGCCTCTTCTTTTCTATGATTTACTACAAACAACTCATCAGGAAGATACAAAACCATATCTCTTTGAGCATGATCTCTGGCTTTATGTTGTTGTAATTCTTCAAATTGATGAATTAAATCAAACCCAAAAGAACCAAACAAGCCTAAATAAGACTCTTCATCCGATTTAAATAAGGCGAGGATTAAACGAATGATACTAAAGATTGAAGGTTTTAAGCTTCGCTCTTCTTCGCTAAAAATTTGCTCACATTTTTTAATCTTAGCTTGAATAAAAATAGCTGATTGTGAGCATATTTCAAGATAATTTTGCTCAATAAGTACAGGGTAAATAAAAGATAAAAGCACTTCTCCTCGAGCATTTAAAGCTTCTAAATTAATAAAATTTTGTTTGCACGTAATAACTAAAGGAGGATTATAAAAACCAATATCCCAACAGGTATAGCGTCCTGGAAATTCAAAACTTGAAGCAAAAAGTGCGCCTCGTTGTGTGTCTAATTGCTCTAATAAAGGTTCTATCCCTTGTTTATAATCTAAAGTCTGTTGGAAATACTCGATCGTTATTCCAGCTTGAGTTTTGTAATGTTGTAGCATCAATAGACCTATTAAAATTGAAGTGAATGAGGATACGTATCTTCTATTTCCAATATTTTATTTTTTTCTCCAGGATAAGTTTTTAAATAATCTACTATTGGTACATTATTATTTTTTAATGCAACACGCAAACCATGATACTCATTCCCCGCAACCATATTTGCTCGCTCAATAGGATTATTAACTTTACTGCCAATATATTTTAAAAGATCAAGGTTACCTTGCTCTGCACACAAATGAAAAACAAGATAGTCATTAATTGCAAACAGTTGCTTTAATCTTTCTGATTGCAAATGCTCTGCTAAATATATAGCAAAAGCATTTTGGCTTGTAGATACTGCAAAATAAAAAAGATTAGTTTGGTTTTTAAACGATAAATTTAATAACAAACCAGGTATTTTGCTTTCTATATAATTGAAAATATTTAAATACCCATTTTTTGCTATGTCCTCAAGCACTTTATAAGCTTGAGCTGAAATTATATTATTATATATCCTACTAGACATATAGTTTTTGGATTTCCAAAAAAACCACATGCTTGCAGGTTTATTATTATACTCAACATCATTAGAAAAAATACATTCAGTAAGATATTCTACCATTGTTAAATAACCACAAGTAGCAGCTCGATAAAATAAAAAATAATGTTCCTGTTCTAATAACTCGTTTAATTTTCCTTCTTGTTTATAAAAATTTAGCAAGTCTTTAAACAAATCCGTTTTACCAGAAAGAACAGCTATTTCACAGATCAAAATATCACTTAAATCAAATTTTTTTGCCATTTCATACAGCGTCAACGCACTAAGATCTGGCTGACTTAAAACTAAAATGAGACCAAAATCTTTCTTTAGCTCATTTTGCTGTTTTTCACTTAAATTAAGTTCTTGTTCTTCTTTATAGACAGATTTTAAACAATCAATTAAAGCCTGTTCATTAAAAGAAGTTAACTGCATTAGCGCTGTAAAACACTCTGGAAATACCATGAAAAAATTTAAAATTCTTGGCTTGACTTCTTTGGAAACCAGATTTGCTAGCTCTTCAGCTTTTCCTTGCAATGGTTTATTTTTCATTGACGGAGTATTTTTACCAAACATTATGTTCATCCCTTAAACTGTTTATATAATGAGGCATTCTTTTTGATTCTAATTATTAACTTACATTTTTAACTACTTTTTTTAATTTATTATCGTTATAATCAATTTTTTTTCAAAATGATTATCATGACCCTTTCTACAAGTGATCTTAAAAACATAACGCGTTTAGCCTATTTAGATACAAGCAGTGATCAAATAGCTCAACTCAACGAAGAAGTCAATGCAATAATGGATTTTGTTGAACAATTACATTCAGTTGATACTCAAAATATTGCCCCTTTATTTCATCCATTGGCTCTTCATCAACGATTAAGAGAAGATACAGTGACTGAAGAAGAGTGTATAGCTGAACTTGAAGCAATGGCACCTCTTTTTGAAGATAATTTATATTTAGTCCCAAAAGTTATTGAATCGGAAAAATAATCATGGACCAATTATCACTAGTTCAATTAGCCACTGCCTTACAAAAACAAGAACTCTCCAGTGTTGAATTAACTCAGCATTTTATAAAAAAAATTAATACCCAACACAATTTAAATGCTTTGATTAGTATTGATGAAGAACATGCTTTACAAGAAGCACAAAAAGCTGATCAACTAATACAGAAAAAAGAGAATAAAATGCTCACGGGCATTCCCATGGCCTTAAAGGATTTGTTTTGTACTACTCGAATGCGAACAACCTGTGGCTCAAAAATGTTAGAGCATTTTACCGCACCGTATAACGCAACAATTGCTGAAAAATTAAAAGCACAAGGCTCTATTTTGTTGGCCAAAGCGAATATGGATGAATTTGCTATGGGCTCAACTAATGAGCATAGCTATTTTGGATCAGTTAAAAATCCCTGGGATATATCAAGAGTTCCTGGAGGCTCGTCTGGTGGCTCTGCAGCGGCTGTTGCAGCAAGACTTATTCCCTACTCAATTGGCTCAGATACCGGAGGATCCATTCGCCAACCAGCTGCATTTTGCGGTATCAGCGGCATTAAACCTACTTATGGTTTAGTTTCACGTTATGGAATGGTGGCTTATGCTTCAAGCCTTGATCAAGCAGGTCCTCTTGCTCGTAGTGCAGAAGATTTAAGCATTATTTTACACGCTATAGCAGGCTTTGATCCTAAAGATTCAACTTCTAGTCAAAGTAAAATACCTCATTATTTTAATGAAATTAATCAGCCAATTAATAAATTAAAAATTGGATTACCCAAAGGTTTTTTTCAACCGCAAGTTGATAGCGCGATTCAAAAAGCTATTCTTGCTGCGGTTGAAGTTTTTAAAAATTTAGGGGCAGAAATTATCGAAGTAGATTTAACCTTACAAGCACTTTGGGTTCCTTGCTATTATGTTATAGCCTGCGCTGAAGCCTCTTCAAATTTGTCTCGTTATGATGGATTACGCTTTGGTCATCGAAGTAACAAGGGCAATACCCTATCGGAACTAATCACTCAATCAAGAACAGAAGGATTTGGCGATGAAGTAAAACGGCGTATATTAACTGGAACTCATGTATTATCTTCAGGTTATTTTGATGCTTATTATGTACACGCTCAAAAAATTCGTCGTTTAATTCAAGAAGAATTATTAGCAATCTTAAAAAAAGTCGATCTAATTCTTGGTCCCACCACACCAACGTGTGCTTTTAAACTAAACGAGCATAATAAAGATCCAATTCAAAATTATCTTGCTGATGTATTTACTGTAGGCGCAAATTTAGCAGGTCTTCCTGCGGTATCAATACCGGCAGGTTTTAAAGACAATTTGCCTATTGGCTTACAATTAACAGGCAGTCATTTTGCTGAAACTAAATTATTGCAAAGTGCTCATCAATATCAACAAAATACAAATTGGCATCTTGCTTCTCCAGATTTGAGGTGATTTATGAAATGGGATCTTGTTATTGGACTTGAAGTTCACGCACAATTAAAAACAAAATCTAAACTTTTTTCTGGCACATCGACTGCTTTTGGTGCTAAAGCCAACTCGCAAACTTCTTTTATTGACGCCGGTCTTCCTGGAGTTCTTCCAGTACTTAATCAACAAGCAGTAGTCATGGCTATTCAATTAGGACTTGCATTAAAAGCCGATATTAATGACTGCTCGTTCTTTGAACGAAAAAACTACTTCTACCCTGATCTTCCTAAAGGATATCAAATTAGTCAGCTTCAAAAACCTATTGTATCTAATGGTAGTTTAGAAATTGAATTAAGTGATGGAAGTAAAAAATTAGTTTTAATTAATCGAGCCCATTTGGAAGAGGATGCAGGAAAATCCTTACATGATACTCATTCTTCTTATACTGGTATTGATTTAAATCGAGCAGGTACCCCTCTTATTGAAATAGTTACACAACCTTGCCTCTATTCTATTGAAGAGGCAATTACCTATTTAAAAACATTACACCAATTAGTACGTTTTTTAGGAATCTGTGATGGGAACATGCAAGAAGGATCGTTTCGCTGTGATGTTAATCTCTCATTAAAACCTAAAGGCTCAACTGTTTTAGGTACACGTACGGAACTTAAAAATTTAAATTCATTTCGCTATATTGAAAAAGCAATTGCTTACGAACAAGCTAGACATCGAGATCTTTTAGAGAATGGTGATATAATCACCCAAGAAACAAGGCTTTATAATCCTGATAGCAATAGCACTCATTCGATGCGCAGTAAAGAAGACGAAAATGATTATCGTTATTTTCCTGATCCTGATTTATTGCCTATACAAATAACACGGACGCATATTGCAGAAATTAAACGAGAGTTACCTGATTTACCCGATAAAATTAAACAACAATTACAGCAATTGCATGAATTAAATGACGCAGACATTCATTTTATTCTTTCTTCTCCAGCTATTTATTTATTTTATAAAGAAATAAAAAGAAGAAGCGTCTCATCAGATAAATTAATCATTAACTGGCTTAAAAGCCATTATGCTGCAGCACTCAATGAAGCTCAGCTATCTTTCGATACTTTGCCAATATCAGCCTTAAATATGGCATTACTGCTAGATAAAATTCAAAATAAATCATTGTCCACACATAGTGCCAAACAAGTTTTTTCCAGTTTATGGCAAGGAGAACAAGACATTGAATTAATTATTAAACGAGATAGTCATCAACAAACACAAAATAATGAAGAAATTGAAGAATTGATTATTCAACTCATTCAAAAATATCCCGATCAAGTTGCAGAATACCGTGCAGGCAAAGAAAAATTACTTGGCTTTTTTGTCGGTCAAATGATGAAACAAACTAAAGGTAAAGCTAATCCAGAACAGGTTAACGAATTAGTTAAAAAACATTTAGGGTAATAGGTCAGGGGTAGTTAGCAAAGACTAAAGATTTTTGCCCTGAAAAATAA
>CAMFHA010000016.1 GCA_945952115.1 uncultured Legionella sp.
TTCAATTATGATGCGTATGCTACTTTGTTATAGATACTTAATGAGGTCTGCTTAGCTAGTCAAGAAAAAGCACCTATGAATTATAAAGTATATAGAATTGGAGCTGTACCTCAAGACTATATGGCTAATGTTTCTGCCCGATTTGACCTATTATCACACGACACTGATTTTTGCTTGCAGGTATTTAAATTTCCGGAGCATACCCTCGTTAATGAAAATAGCGCTCGATCCTGTAGCAAAATTTGGTTATATAAAGATTTTAAAATCGAAATGAGTGGAAGTATGCCAATAACTCATCTTAATGGATTTGAATATGGTTATACGCTTACCTTGCATGATAATACTTCCATTGTATTTTCTAGTCATTATTTACAAGAGTTAATTATAAAAAACCATAAGCAAGAGGTTGTGACAACTATTCCATTAGAAATTACCTCTTCGTGTAAAATCATATTAGAACGATCTCTTCATTCAATAACTCATGATAATTATCTGGAGTATTTAAGCCATGAGCTTTCAATTATTAATGGGGTAAATTGTATGAATATGTTAATACAGGATCATAAGGCTGGTTTTAATGATTAATTTTGTTTTAATACTTTTCTGGGATTATGTACAGTATCTTGCGATAATGTGAGAAATGTTATTTTCAATAACAACAGAAAGATTTCTTATAAGTAGATAACGAGGGAGGTTCATATCCTAAGACTTCAGCAGCTTGTTGATGATTTTTTTCTTCATATTTATAAATTTTATCTCTAACATATTGTTCAATATTATTTGCTTTATATCCATTGAAAGTTAGCTCTTTACGTTGTAGGAGTATTTTTTTTCTTTCTGGATCAAATATGCCATACACTCCTTCATCACTACAGGCGCTTCCAATACATGATTCTTGCCATACAAATAATTCATGATTTTTTTTGTTTTTTATACAACTTGCATACAACCAATCACCTGTAGGGCCGTAAAATTTTTTTCGCTCAGAATTAAGCAAGTAATAAAGAGTATACTCTGATGCAATTGAACCATTTTTTTGAGTTTCTATTAAAAAATCCATATTGCCACATCTTCCTTTTACAATTGAAGAAATAACAGTTTGTGAAAGTGTTAGTAATAAAAGTATTAAGATGATTTTTTTAAATTGTATATTTATAGAGGAAATTAAGTTCACAAATGATTTTCCTAAGTGCAAAAATGAGATTTTTATACCACAAATTCATTCATTCATTGAAAACAGTAACGTTATTAGAGAAAATTGGGTCAAAATGACCCAATTTACGCGTTATAAGCTCTCAAAAGATTTAATTTGTTCTTTGTGCTATAAGAGGTGCTTTTTTAAGGAGTTATTTTTCTTATCTAGCTTGTCAGCATTTTTATTTCTTCATGTTGGTGAGTAGAGTTAATTTATTTAATATTGACCTTGTGTACAGCAAAAAGATTCTTTATATGTAAATAAAATGGGGGGTTGATATCCTAATAATTCCGCTGCTTGTTTATGATTCTGTTTTTCAGAATTTTGAAATTTTTTAGCTGTTATTCTATAGTTTTCTTTTTTATTACGTGAAGGAGTTTGGTATTTTAATAGGATTTTTTTACTTTTAGGTTCGAATATACCATATACGCCATTGTCTGAGCATCCGCTCCCCATACAAGAGTTTTGCCATACTAACAAATCAGTATTATTTTTATCTTTCAAACATGCAATACCCATCCAATCACCTACAGGTCCGTGAATTTTTTTTTCTCGAAAAAAGAGAGGCTTATAATATAAAGTAAATTCAGCTATACCAGCATATTCTCCATCTTTAATTTTTATCAAAAAAAGAGTATTGCCACATTTTTTTTTAAAAACTGAAGAAGTGGCGGGGAAGGTTAAAATAATAAATATTAATATAATCATTCTTTTAAATTTCATTTCATCTAATCCTTAAAAAGTTAATTTTTATTAAATGTAAAACTAAATCAATGTAAATTTTTTTAATATGCATTTTTTATTGCCTCTTGTATTGGAGTTATATGAGGGTAAATATTCTCCTTTGCTTTTTTAAGTCCGCCATGATCCTCTTTAGGGCCATCATGATGATATTTATAAAAATAAATTTCTGGCTTACCTTTGTTATGAGCTATTCTTTTTATATATTTAAATTGCTCTATCATTGCGCTTACTTGTGCAGCCATATCCCATCGCTGCGATTCAGAATAATTCGAACCCCGCCATGTATCATCAATAAATTGCCCTAATCCTCCAGCTGAGCTGCTAGGCGTAGCTGCATAAGGGTTAAAACCGGATTCGTGGCGTACAATAGCTAGCATGTGAGCTGTATCTCTTACGCTAAAGTTAGCTTTTTTAGCTTCTGTTATAAGCGCATCTATGGACTCTATTTGAACTTGCATACTAACATCGGCTGCATTTGGTGAACAGGGGGTATAAAAATAGTGAGAATTACGTTCAGCCCTAGTAGGGTGGGATGGTACTTTGGGGTGAAAAATTGCTTTGTAATTAATATTATATTTGCCCTCAGTTGTTTTAGGCTTTGATCCAAAAAATCCTAACCTCATTGTATTTGAATTTTTATAAATTATATCTCTAGTACTTGGGCGTAAAAGTCCTGGGTTGATATAAGGATAGCCGGTTAAAATTTCGCTTTGGTATATCATACCAGAGGAATAAGCGGCTTGAGTTTCGTTAAGAATTGAAACAGGTTGGGGGGCATTAGTTGGTTTAAGAGGGCTCCAAAAGGGGTATCTTGTTGTATAAATTTTAAATCGAGCTGTTTGCATCTCAGCATTAATTGCAATTTGCTCTAATTGTTCTTCTTGTTTTATTACCTCAACCTCTCTATGCGGTTGAGGTGGCAATTGATGCACAGATTGGTTGCTTGTTTTGTGTTTTGCTTCTGGTTGTGTTTCAGGATGTTGTTTTATAGTTTTTTGTGAAGATGCGCTATGAGCCCTTGATTCGGTGATATGTCCTATTGGATTAGGATGTAGTTTTAATTGACGAAGGAAGTTTTGTTCTGAGAGCGTTAGTTCTTCTTGGATTTCTGGGATAGTAGTTTGGTGATACAGCGCTTTGATTGCTCTTTGAGCTTGAAAATTAGCATAGTGTTGTTTTGCTTGGGCGGCTAGTTGGTTTCCTATGAACGTGCCGAGTGTATTGGCTGCTAGTGTTTCTGCGCTTATATCGTTGCCAAGCATTTGGTCGATACCAAGAGAGGTCACGGATGCTGCGGCTGTTGCTAGAGCTTCATTAAATATTGGAGGTGCTAGATTAACTTGTTTAGCACCTACGTTAGCTAGGGCATTGGTTATGTTAGCAAGCATGACTTTCCAATCGAAATGGCGTTGTTGGCCTGTGGCCAAGCTTAAACCTTGAGTGGCTTGGTTAGTTCAATATTTTGAACCGCTGTGTTTACTAGATGTTGATATTGAGGGGCTTTTATAAAATCTAAACCTAATCCTTTTCCAATTCCTGCTGTGCCCGTCGCAAGTAAGGCGCTTTGGCCTAGAGCGCTTAAAGAAAATTTGCTTTGATCGCCTAAAGCAATTGCCATTTCTTGTTGCACTAAATTAGAAGCAGCTCCTGCTAAAGCGAAGCCAAGAGCTTCACCTATTAATTCACTAAATACTCCTGCAAATACTCCAGCAAATTCTGGTGCAAAGGCCATAATGGCGGTACTTGCAATTGCTTTGATGAGAATATGCCAGAATTTTTTATGGCTACGTTGTAGAGGAGGCGGAGCAGTGACTACCATTCGGTTAGGTATAGGCATATTAGGATATAAACTGCCTATAATTGCTGTTGGATTGTAAATAGAATATTGACCATCCCAATTATGAATATTGGTATTGACTAAATTGGGGATAGTTAAATTTAATCCTGTAGGGGGTGACTCTTCCAGGCGATAACCATTGGCTTCTGCAATTAAGTCGCCAAAACTTTGATCGCCATACATACGCTCTGAAATACTAGTAAAGCTGTCGCCTTGATTGACTATATAACGACTTGGAGTAGGCGGTGGAAAATGTTCACTAACGGGATGATAGTTCAAATCAAAGTCAATATCACTAGGCCTGTTTGTAAAACCTTCGGGGGAAATGGTGCCAAAGCGTCCTAAAGGTTGATCTGAGGTGGTGTAAAAATAATTTTCTTGATTTATAGGCCCCTGTTTCTTTTGCACAATACGGTTTTTGCAGTTGGTGATAAACGTTCTGGGCTCTTGGTTATCTCCTAAAACAACTTCAGTATTACCATTAGGATCATAGCCTATTTGAACTAAAGAATGACTTTGATCTCCTCCAACGCGTTGTCTTGTCCCTTCAACTCTTAAAACCTTATCGGATTCAAAGGGAGCATAGATCGTTTTAATATGATCATCATAGCCATCAGTCCCTTCTTTATTACGTACTTTGGTATTTTGTTCGGTAGGTAAACCTATGCGATTGGCTTTATAAACCGTATCAGCGGTAGTTTGATCTGTTTTATTAAAAGTCTTTTCTCGTTCTACCCACCCCTTGTGGTTATAATAACTATGATGTTCCTTCGTGCCTGTGGTGAAAAGCGTTCGGCGTGCTACTTGCTTATCGTATTCATAATTGTTTATTTTATTATCAGAGAGTGTGACGGTTTGTTTTAATAAATTATTATCAAGATAAACCAGTTTCTTTTTAACTTCTTTAGCTTCTAGTGTTAAGGTACATTCATATTGACGTCTTCCACCAATATCATATAAAAGAGCAGTGCCTTTATTTGGCCCAATTTGAATGAGATTATTTTTTAATAGGCCACGACTAATAATTATTTTATCGGCTTCATTATAAAGATACCAATTTTCCTCGCCTATAGGATCCCAATGCTCATTCCAATAGAGAGACGCAATGGTTGAGCGCCGATTTCCTTTAGCATCTTGACTGTATTTAACCAGCATTTTGTTGTCGCGAACTTCACTTAACCAATCAAGAGCATTCCATTTCATTAAAACGCTTTGATAAATATGCCCATCAAAACCAATAAAAGTTTCGCGCGCGCGGCGACCAGCTAGATCAAAACGATATTGAGTTGTTAAGGGCAGTGTATTATCTAAAATGGCAATTTCATGGGACGCTTCATCGTATTGATAGATAAGATTTTGATTGGGCATTACCTGAGTGGAGCCATCTGCTGAAAGCCTCGTCCCATGTTGTCCTCCGCTGCTCGTTATTTGAGTGAGCTCTGTAGGATAATAAGGATTATTTTGATAAGTATAGCGAGCTCCACCTAAATCTGAATGAGCGATAATATTGCCAAAAGCATCCGTTTCCCAAATAGTGCAACGCTGATCGCTTAATTCTTCTTTAATCAATACTCCATGGCGCTCATATTCTTTACGTGTAGGATTTGTTTCTTCAGCTAAATAATAGTGAGTAACTTGTCTTGATGGATGAAGATAATCATAACGCTCTGTTTCAAGGTTTCCATTCACAACAGCTAAACGATCGCCAAGCTCATTATAACTAAATTTCGTTTTCCAATGACATGGATCTTGATAAGCTATTTGGCGATTGCACCGATCATACTGCTTAGAGCTCTCTTTATTAAAAGGATCACGAGTAAGATGAGTTCGGCCAAAAATATCAGGAATAGACTGTTTAAAAACACCATCTGCGAAGGTTGTTTTTAGTGTTTTACCATCATTATCACGCTCATGAATAGTTTTGTGCCCATTAGCATCAATTAATCCAATAATGTTGTCGCTAAGGTCATAAAGGGTGTAGGTTTTGGGATTTGCAATCTTTTTTAGACCATTTTTTTCAGTAATTTCAACAGCGGGGTCAATTTTTTTTAAAGCTTTGTTGCGGCCGTTATAATAAATTTGTGTTGTATTGCCTAATGCATTGGTGCTGTTGATTATATTACCCCAGCGATCAGTGGATTGCATCCGTAGAGGTCTTACTAGCTCTTGAGAAGGAGGGGCACTTTTTGTTTTAGTTAATATACCACCGTGAGTTACATTAAAAAAACCTAAAGCCCAATCACCTTGTGTTTCAGGAGCAAGTTGAGAAAAATTAATTGCTTCTCCTCTAATATTTTTTGCTTTAAGGCGATATTGATAGGTTCCTGATGCAATAACCGTAGCTGAGGCGCTAAGGATTTGTCCTGTATGATAAACTTTAGTGAGTGCTCGCCAAGCAGAATTGACTAAAGTGGTATCTTTGTATTCCAAGCAGATGGTTTTAGAATCAATGCCTGAAGGCATAGGATAAAATAGTAGAGTATGGGTGTTTTCAGTGGTTGCTGTGCCGCCTTCAATATATTGTGATATTGAGCGAGTGCCAGAGTACCAACCATCATGGCTTTTAATGGTAATATTACTTTTTTTGCTTTGTTGTGCGGAATTAAATTTAAAACTGGTGGTATCCAGCAGCACAATCCATTCATTATTGTATTGCACATAGAGTTTTAAAGACTTGAGATCAAAATCAGTAAAAGCTGGTATTTTTACTGTGGCTCCTCCTAAAGAGATAGGTACTAAATGTCCATTGTAAGGCATTTCTGAGCTTCTACCGACTTGATATTCAAAGGTATAATTTCCATAGGTTTTTTGAAAGACTTCTGTGCGGAAATTTAATTTAAATTGTACTTTAAGTGGCTTATTAGTAAGATCATCAGGTAAATTCCATTTAAAATTCAAGCCAATACGTTTATCGTAATGCATCAATTGATAATTAATATTTGTTTTTATTTTGGAAATGCATACCTCTGAAAGCGTTATTTCCCTGACTAATAATTCTTTACTTTGTGTATTGGCAGTATGAATGCTGATCTCTCCACAAGGGATAGGATCGGCAAAGCTAGCTTGTAAAGAAATTAAGTCATACGCTGTGTTAGTGTTATGAATCAAAGCTGGACAGCGACTAGAGCGATTCATCCATGGGCTTAAAGCGATGGTTTTTCCCAAATGCCCGTCGTTAAAATGTTCGCGTAAGGCATCTACTCTTGGTAAATCAGGGCCAGGCTGCACATATAAAAAATTAGCGTTAAAGCTCGGAACTCCACTATGAGGTTTTATTACTTCCGCAATAGTATGCTCTACTTTGTTTGAATCAATGACATAAAGACGATTACGTACTACATTTGCTGAGAAGCGCGACATCGATTTTAGACCAAGATAAAAGCTATTGTGGATGGTGTAGGATCGACTTTTATTTTTAATCGCTGAGTCAATACAGCTAATTTGAGTACTGTAGTTAACTAGGATAGTGTCTTGAGAAGGATAGGGATGAGACGCATTGGCTACAGTTAGTTCATGGTAAAGGGTGCTTATTTGTGGAGGGATGTTACTCCAAGAAGAGGAAATAACAGTATTAAAATTCATTAAATATAAATCTAGAGTTTGATTTAATTGAGTGCTAATAGAATCGATTTTTGTTCCCTTAACCGAAACTGCTCCTAGTGTTATCGGATTTTCTTCTAATAAAGAATAACCTCGAAGCCAGTGAAACTCATAACGACCTGAGGGTATGGAGCTTAAATCAATCGTCCAACAATGAGCTTTTTCAGTGTCACTTATCGCCACTTGGCCTATTACACGCCCATTTTCCCTTAATTCAACTCCTGAAATATTGTTTAAATGACCATAAAGAGTGAGATGACTTTCATCGGTTTGTTGCCAAATAAGATTAGACGTTGGGAGTAGGATTTCAGTTGCAATAAAACAATTGCCTTCTGCACGATAACAGGGATAAGCATCGCGTTGTTTCGTTTGCGGATCGCGATAATAAAAATCAATTTGATAATCATATTCATCTGTAGGAAATGCACTGACATCGATACCGCAACGAGCGGCTATCGTATTGACCGTTAAAGATTTTATTTCTTCTTTTCTACCTTTAGGCCAAAGACTAGCTTCTGCTTCTAAACCAGCAATATCTGGAACAGGCCATGTTAAACTTGCTTTACCAAAAGAAGGATAACTGGTTCCACTGCTCACTTCGGTTTGAATTGGTTCTGGAGCATTCAAAGGAAGCATCCTAAATGCAGGGGAGGCTTGCGTCCTTATCGTTCCCTTGACATCTCGCTCTGATTCTAAACGTTGAAGATGGGTATAGTCTAGCTCCATTATTGCTTCAAGCTGCTCTAGACTCGTTACTTCTTTTAAAGAACGGGTGCGAGAGCGTGCATTAAGTGTTTCCTGGCCAGTGGCATTACTTAGAGTAATAACAGGCACTCCATTTTGTTCATTGGTATTCCAAACTCTTCCTGTCCTATCTCGCAGCCAATAAATAGGATAAAAGCCATCGCCAGATCCTTCGGCTATTTTTTCTCCAAAAGCATTAGATTGAGTAGCGGTTTTAATGGTAGCGCCTGATTCAATAGATTCAATACGTAGTGTTTCAATGCCGCGTTTATCGTATTCATAATGGGTTTGATGTAGACGTCGAATTAATTGGTTTTTATCTCCCCACCCTTGAACCCAAATCCAGCTAGATGCTAATTTTTTTGTTTCAGTAAAGTTTTGATAATGGATGGCTCCTTCGGGTTCTACGGTTACTATTTGCAAACCACGTATATCAAATCCTGCTAAATAAATTTGATCTTCTGGATGAGGAATGAGATAGGCTTTAGCTTCATAAGGATTAGCATGATGAGTGATGCGTGTTGGTTGTCCAAAAGCATTATATCCCATAGTAATGACTGGGGTAGCTAGTCCGTTTGCAAGTTGACGTGGGGCTTCAGTTTTTAACACAGGGAGATTACGTGCATTATATAAGGTGATTTTTTCAGTACCATTGGGCACTATTTCTTTTTCTAAAAGACCTTTTGCATTACGTAAGAATTGGTGTTCAATATTTTGTGGTTCCAGTGATAAAAAGAGGTTGGCTAGATTACTCGGATCTACTTCAGGATCGTAAAGGCATACTTTATGTTGAATAGTTTTCGTTATCTCATTACGTGCATTAATTTCACTGGTATAAAGTCTATCATTGTCTGCATCTGCTTCTATTCCTTGCACTACTTCTTGTAAGGTACTTTCTTTTTGTAAAATTATGTTTAGTGTATTAGCATATTCTATTGTTTTTTTATTGTTGCCAAAACGATCTGTGACATGGGTGCTGAGGTAGTTCAAGCCATCAACTTGAGCGATTGGATGTCCTATTTTGTTGAACCAAGTTCTATTTTCATTCCACACATCATTGAAGGGATCGACCAACTCTCGTTCGCTATAAATTTCTCCAAAGCTATTGTATTCATTGCTTTTGATAGGCGAACAAAAACCATAATGTGCTTTTGCTTGAATTTGCGGTATATAAGTAAAAATAGGTGCTTGTGTAATTTGCGTTGGTCTATTCGCTCGGTCAAATTTAAAAAAAAGAGGGCGATCTTGAGGTGATTTTTTTAAAGTAGCTTCGATAAGCGTTAAGGGAATTCCTGTGCTCGTAAAATCGGATAAATTCAAATCAAGAGTTAGCGCATAACGTATTAATTGAATGGCATTGCCAAATACATTGTATCTTGTTTCTGTTACAAAACCTTCTTGATCTACTTCATAACGTAGTTGATTGATATAATAGATTTTAAATTGTGCATTTCCAGCTTCATCGATAATTACAATAGGTTTTTTAAAGCTATTATAAAGAATTCGCGAGCTCAGATTTTTTTCTTCCTCAGGTCGAAATAGAAGTATGCCTTGTTGTTGCTCTAGTATTTCTAGACTGCTTTGTTTGGCGTAGTTGGATTCTGTTGGAGAAAAATAATTTTCTATAAGTTGAGTGGCGACTTTGTTTTTATCATCGACCGTTACACCGCATTGTACTGTTTTCACCAGTTGTTGAGCAGCATTATGATGAAGTTCAAGCGCTCTTGCCTCGGGGGTGCCATAGGCTTCAGTAACGATTTGGATATCGCTTTGATACTCTATTTTTTTTATAATTCTTTGCTTATTTACTGCTGGAATTAATTGGCCTTGCTCCGTTACTGAAGTAATTTCTATTGGAGGCGTTGCTTCTTCAATAAGACGATTTGCTCCATCCACAGCAAAAGTCCAGCTATCGCCACCTTTATCTTGATATTCTCTTAAATTACCTAAGGAATCTAGTTTGAATGTTTCTTTATATCCTAATTGATCCCTTGTTTCTATTGTTCGTAAGGCTGCGTCATAATAGGTTTCAATGGAGGGTATATGCTCTTTAGAAGAAAGTAGATTTCGAATGGATTCAAGAGTATAAATTGTTGGGATTTTTATTTGTTCTGGATAAAACCAACTTTTTGTAGGTTTTTCACTGCGATCGTATTCGTGCTCAGTGACATAACCTTCTGCATTTATTTCAAAAATAACTTGGCCAAAATCATTATGAATATAACGAGTGAAACGATCATCAGGATGCTCAAGCAACTCTCGCCTAGGACAATGAGTATAATCAAAATAAGCGCGTGCATAAGTCCGCTCTTCAATTAGCCAACCTTGTTCATTCCAACATTGTTCGCTAACACCTCCTTCTCCATTGATTTTAAATCGCTCATTACCTAACTTATCGTAAAACCAAGCGCATTGTCTGTCTTCTCCAGTAGATGATGGTGTTTTAATCATGAAGTCGGTTTTATTTAGCGCTGTGGCATAACTGATTTCATGAATTTTTTTACCTTGAGCATTATAGCTATAGCAAGTTAATTTGTTGTGCTCATTAAGGCTTGCTATTTTATGGCCTTCGGCATCATAAGCATAATAAATAACTTTATCGTCTTCACTGGGTTTAAGTAGGGTTTCAAGATGTTTCCAAGCAAAGTGTTGTACCGTGTTTAAATCTAAAGGAATAGCATAATGACGCTCTTCAATACATTGCCCATTAGCATCATACTGTTTGCCAACAACACATCCAAGAGGATCAATAAAATAACGCTCTTGCCGTTCAACATCATAGCAAGAATAAGATTGATGATTATTGGGGTCAATGTATAGGATGTAATTATCACTGTCATGATAGAATGTTTTATTACTAAGTTTAATTTGATCAGGATCTATGATTTGATTAATTAGGCGCTCTAGAGGATCGTATATCCATTGAGTCGTTAATTGATTGGGATATTCTGCAGAGCCTTTAGTTTCAAGTACAACATGTTCTAAACCATCGTATTGCTTATGCGTGTGAAGTGTTAATCCTTCTGGATCAATGATATGCTCTGTTTCTAAACCACGTTTATCACGAATTGTTTTAATTAGATGTTGATGTTCAGTGATCCGTTCTAATTCTCGGCCTTGAGAATCTCGTTTAAACAAAGAGACTCGTAGTTCATTATTCGCACCCCGCTCAATTTGTTGTTCTATATGACCTGATTTATTATGTTTATATTCTAAAGTCTTATTTGACGGACTTGATAATTTAGTTAACCATCCTGCATTATTGTATTCATAATCTTGCTGATTTCCTTCTGCATCGATGTAGGTTTTAATTTGTCCATCCACATCAAAGACAGATTTTTTTATTTCATTATCTGCATTACATTCTAATTCAAATTCACCAAAAGCATTTTTTTCAATGAGAGAAGTAGTTAATGGGGTGCTCTTAACAATTGTACGGCCATGATTTTTATAAGTAAGTGTAGTGATGTTGTTTAAAGCATCTGTTGTTTCTTTTAATCTAGAAAGCTCATCCCAAGTGAAATGTGCTTCATGATTTAATCCATTAATTTCCTTAATAATACGGCCTAGTTTATCTTTATAAGTTTTACGTTGGGCTCGATATTGATCCGTATGAATTATTAAACCTTCTTCATCTTTATATATCCAATGCTCTGTTGCTTTAATGCCTTCTAAATCGTTGATTGTTAAAAGAGGTCGATCTGCTTTATCGTAAGTCATAGAATGGATTAGATTCTGTTGCTCATTAATTTGTTGCTGTATAAAAATAAGGTTATTAAAGCCATCATAGTTTTTGTTCGTAACATAGTGTTCCGCATCAATGGTGACGATCTCTAAACCTCTATTATTATATTTGGTTTTATTTACAGCATCGTGTTCATTTTTCTTTGCGTGAAAAAAGGCAGTCAATGTTGAAGTGAGCAGACCGCCTTCGAGACATGCTAATTCTTCTTGGTTTAAAACTAAGGTATAGTGGCGTATGGTTTCAGGAAGATGATGAATAGCTTCATAAGTAAATTCGGTTATTCCGCCTGTGGGGCTGATACTAAAACAAAGCTCTTTTTCGCTATTATAATAAAAATAATGAGTGTTCCCTAATTCATCTTGCGTTTTTCTAGTTAATCCTGTTGCGCTATAAAAATGACGTAGACTTTCATTTTGCCATAGTGCTTCGATTAAATTAGAATTGTTAGTTAACTCAAGCTCCTCTAATTTTAAAGTCATTCGAGGTGATAATTCATGTGTTTCTTGACCAAAAGCGTTATAACGTGTGTGTCTGTTTCGAGACCTCGTATCGGCAAGTAAGTCTTTTTTTAGTTCACTAGCAACTTTTCCACAGTGAGCATAAGCTTTGATGATTTGGAGACCAGAACTATGTTGCTCTTCTATCAAACGACTCATAAGATCCCAGGTGAAGCGCGTGTTTTCTTCACCGCAGTTGCTAGCAATAATTCGTCCTTCAGCGTCTAAAAGAAACGATTTTTTTATAGATTCTGCATTGATGTGCTCTTTACATTGTCCTCTAGAATCTAGTTGATAGCTCTCTTTTTTAGTTGGAATAGAAACAAGCAAATCCTCATTCCAATGAGTAATTTTTGGCAGGCTACCTAAAGAGGTGGTTAGAGTTTTTAAATCCCCCAAAGTAGTTCGCTGATAAGCAATGACTTGTCCAGAAGGAAATTGTTCGCCTATGAGCTCATGAGCTTTATTATAAAAATAGTAATGATGCTTATCTTCTTCTGACTCAATAATCTGGGGAAGTTTATCCAAGTTTGCTCTGGCTTTCTCTCGAGTACTGTACGGATTAGCATATTTTATAGTTTCTTTTACATTTCCATGAGTATCATAGTGATGTTGTGTTAAATAATTATCTCCATTAATAAAACCTAATAATTTTCCGTTAGCATCATAAAATGTTGATTCAAGACAATAGTCTCCTGTTGGTTGAGGAAAATAATTTCCTGCAATTAAAGCAATTTTATTTACTTCTTTTAAAGGTTCTGCATAACGCCATTGATGTAGAAGATAATCATTCTTATCATAGGACTTTTGTATGACTCTCATTAAACTATCAATTTGGAAAATAACTCGATTGCATTCATCATAAATGAAGTATTCTTCCGCTCCTTGTTCTTGTTTAATAAGACAAACACGTCCTCCATTGTCATAGATAAATGACTTAGCAAGGCTATATTCAGGAGCGTTTTGTTCTTCTAGATTTATAAAACCACTTTTATTCCAGATTTGAGTGGTGATTAATCCTGTGGGTTGAAAAATAATTTGGTGTTGATTTTTTTCATACACATGCTGGGTTATTTGCCCTAGGGGATTGATGAACTGTATTGGTCGTGAAAGACCATCGTAATGTAGAGATTCTATAGCCGTTTCTTGTTCGTTTAACTTTCTTTTTTTAGTGTGTAAATCACCATGAATAGTCCATTCAAACTCATGGTAAGCAGCATATTGATCCTGTATTCCAATACCATCTTCAGTACTATTTGCATACACCATCTCGGTGCTAATTTGTCCATAAAGATTATAAGTCCACTCGGTCAAAGCAACAGCAGTTTTATTTTGTTGTGTGCACCATTCTTGTATCGTTTCAAAAGGAATTATCGATTTTCTTGTTAGATTACTAGTATCAAATACTTGTTCTAAATAAACTAGCTCTTTAGTTCTATTTCCTTTTTTATCATAGGAGTAAGAATGTACCGCTCCATGAGGCTGTATTTTAAAAGCGATTTGTTGTTTATTATTGTAGATGTAGAATGTATTTAATTCTTTATCACTAGCAAATTCTGTTTCGCAAAGAATTAAACCGGTTAAAGGATGATGGTGATATAATTTTTTTTCTTCTTGGCGTCCAGTACATTGTGAGTAAAACCCAAGAGTATCATAAGTGAATTTTTTTTCTGTTTCATCTGAGTAATGTATTGATTCAATACGATCCAAATCATCATAATAATATTCTTGAATTTGTTCGTTATGAACGTATTTAGCTAATAAATCCGCTTCATTTTTAGAAAAAAAATAGTCATTATCTAATGGGTCGCTGATTAAAGTTGAGTTCCCTTGATAATGCAAAAGAAAGGTATATTCTTCGCCGCTGGTAACGCTGCTTAGATAGTTTCCTTCATAACTGAAAGACACTTCAGTTTGATCGCTTTGATTGATCTGCTCTAATAGATTTGATTCATCTGTATAATGATAATTAATGTCATAATATTCTTGCCCTGCAATAGGAATAGATGTTTGAGTTAATAACTGGTTTTCATTAAAAAAATAGTGCATGAGAAGAGTTTTATTATTGTCTTCATGCGCGTTAATCTTAATTTGGTTAAGGGAGTATTCTATACTTAATCTTAGGCCTGTAATGTCTTTGATATTAATTAAACGACCGGTATTATCGTATTCATAGCTTAAAAAATTTCCTGAGGAATCTATTATTTTTTCAATTTGATTATTTTTATTATAATTCTCTTGAATATTTTTAGCGGGACTCCATCCAGACCATACTTCTTCTGAGGCATTATAAGTTAAAGTCGAGGAGCCTCCAGTTTCTGATAAATTGACATAACAATTGCGATCGGGCGTGTACGTGTAAATGCTTTCATGGCCATCCGCTTCTTCAACCACTAAAAAACTATTTGGCTTATTAAGCTCGCCTTGAATAGAACTAATAGTCTTGCCTTGGTTTAATTTCCAAGGAGTTTGCGATTGACTATTGTATACATAACCGATGTCAAGCTGAAAACCTTGAGTTGTAAGTGATTTAGTAAAATCTTTGATAAAGAGGTTGCCATTGAGGGGATTGGCATTGAGCAAAATTTTTGCTTGCCCATAAACCACTTCTGCTTGCTGCAGGAGATTATTTTTTTTACCTAAGCCACGTGTTGGAATTGCATTAAAAAACATAGCAGTGTACTCCTTATTTCCATTTTATCCGTCCAGAAGCATTTATATTTTTTATACGAGAGATATAAATACTTTGCTTTTTGTTTGACTCACTTTATTACAACAAGATTTAACGTTTCCTTTGGTTAATCTTGATGCTTCGCAGAGAGAAGGCAATCATTTTCTGCTTCGTTTTTGAACATTAAGCGAAATCATAATATTTGATAGAATTGAAATGGTCAAGAGACTTTTAAAAATGGGCATTAATATTTTCTTGCACTCAACAGAAATGTCTTGCGCTGAGAAGTTTAATGTAAAAACCCGAATTATGCTGCGCTAATACGGGCATTTGTTTGGGCGCTTCTAGTTAAATGGGCTATTCGAAGTGTAGCAAGATAGCTCAGGGGTATCCCATATGCGGATAAAATTACCTATATGCCCACTCATAAGCAATGTTGATGCAAAAATTAATGCTCCACGTTCATCTTCAGGAATATTCTTATGTTTACAAAGCATCCAAAAGGCCATGGCAAAGATACATGTATTAAATGCAACTTTATTAGCCAAGACATTTTCAGTGGACTGTTCAATAGCGGAACATTGTTTATTTAGGCCAAAATACATCGAAAGCCACATGACTTTTGTTATACCGTGTCCCAAAAGTTTCCCCATGGCAGTTAATGTAAGCAAAAAATAGAGCTCTGTCCTAGTGGGTATGTAATGTTCCATTTTTTGTTTTAACTCATTTGGGAAATGTTGAGTAAAAACCTTAGATAACATATCAGGTGAGTCTGGAAAAAATTTCATGAAGAGTTCCGATAAAAAAAGGTATGTATTGTTTCATAGTATTAAAAATATTGTCAATGAGAAAGTTGGTAGAAAATTGGTACAGCGATGTTCTGAGGTTATAGATTTCTTGTTTTGCATAAAATCTATAGATATACTTAAGTGCAATTAAGGAGTGAGCTGATGGATGGATCTGTAAAATAAAAAGTATGACCTCATTAAAACGAATTTTAAAAAAAATGCATTTATTGGTGCTGTTATTGATTGTATCGTTAAATGCTTTTTGTCAATCAAATTTGCCAGCACTAGTTAAGAATAATTATACCTTTAAAGAGCTTGGTTGGGATGATGCTATTACTTTAAATAGTTATAACCCCAGCGCCATGCTTTATCTGCCGATCACCAATAAACCAAGGCCACAAACAGCTATTCTTCATTTAAAAATAGCTTTTTCTCAAGAGCTCACTGAGGCTACACGTTTAGAAATAAAGTTTAATCAAACTCTTTTGCGTACTATATCACCTTCAAACAATAGTGCGGACCCAATAACTTTAGATATTGAGCTGCCGCTTAGTAATTTATCAGCAGATTGGCAAGGATTATCGTTCACCGCATACCTCAATAGTAAAAAAACATTATGTAGCCCCGAGCTATGGATCTATATACTCCCCGACAGTAGTTTAACTTTGACCACTACAAACGCTCCTTTTACTGGCAGTTTAAATCAAGTCATGCGCTTATTTTTGAATGACCCCGCAATCAACCCTAGCTCTCCTTTGTTATTATTGCCAGCAACGCCCTCATTAGGAGACATTTTTGCTTCATTGCGTATAGCCATGCGCTTTGGTCAATTAACCGATAATAATAAAATAGTATTAAGTACTCATTTTATTGATCAACCTGACAATGAATTAAATAATCATAATTTGGTTTTAATTGGTACAGAAAGTGAATTGCAAACCTATCCGCCTTATTTGAATCAGCTCAATCAAAAAGTACAAAATGCGTTTAAGCAAGAAAATGGTATTATTTTGCTGAGTGAATCGCCATTGAATCCTCAATATGGCTTATTGACTTTTACTGCTAGTAATTATAAGGCATTAAATAAAGCAGTACGTGCATTTTTACTGCCAGAATTTCAAGAGGTTGCGTCCGGGCAATTGGCCTTGATTAAGACTATTCAAACCACTAAGAATAACGTAGCGGTTGACCAATGGTATCAAACCACTTTGGAACATTTGGATTATAATGAGCAAATGGTAACAGGATTAGGGCAACATAAGGTGAGTTACTCTATTCTATTACCCACAGACAAAATTCCCCAAAACGCAACACTAGAAACTTTAATAACTTCTCCCTTAACAAAGCAAGAGGGGAGTTCCTATGTTACTCTGTTAGTCAACGGACAAAAACAATCTTCATTCGAACTGAGTTCTGATCATTTCGCATGGAAAGCAACGATTAATGCCAGTGCACTAAAACCGGGTTTTAATACCTTCGAATATGTAATTAATTTACATTTGGCGCAAGAGGAATGTACCTTACAAAATTATGAGCAAGTATGGGCTACCATTCACAACCAAACCAAGCTTACAGTATTCTTTCTTGATGAATACCCCATGGCTACTCTCAATCAATTCCCTGTGCCCTTTAGCTCCGAAATTAATGTGATAGTGCCTGAGCAGCTATCAAAAAATCAAATAAGTAACTTGGGTAGATTGTTTTTCAAATTTGGCCAGCTCATTCCTTACAATGTATTAACCATCAATTTTTTAAGTGCTAGTCAAATTGATGAAGCATTTATACGTACTCATAATCTTATTCTTTATGGTACGCCAGAGAGTAATCCTTGGGTTAAATTTGCTTTAGAATATATGCCTATCCAATTAAAAAATAATGAGCGCGTTTTAAAATTATCACATAAGTACCTCGAGCTAGGGGGAGCTAGTTCGACCGGACTATTAGAGCTGATGCATTCACCTTGGAGCTCGAAACATGCCGTATTTTTGCTTACTGGCACCGAGGAATCAGGATTAAATAATGCGGTTAATCAGTTTATTAACGATGAAGCGCGCGTAAAATTAAATGGAAATATAGCGCTCATTAATGCAGATCGATTAGTAGAAGTATTTAATAGTCATGATGGGCATTATATAAGTAAAAAAGAGCAGCTCATTAATTTCATTAGCAATAAAGCGAAAAACATTAAATTTTATTTATTCAATCATCCGCAACTATTTATTTATTTGCTCGTATTTATTGTTCCAGTAATTATTTATCTAAAGCGGCGTAAAAAATAAAGGAAATGAATTTACTTATGAAAGGAGGCTTACGAATTGCTGCCATTAAGTTAAGTAAAATCTTTATTCTCGCCATCTTCCGGCTTGACCGGAACATTCTGGTTCCCATTAACGTCATGGCTCCTCCGGTCAAGCCGAAGGACGATGTAGATTATGGTGTTAACTTAATGGCCGTGGATTTAAGAACCTTCGTTTGTGGATTATTATCACTCTGGCATATAGCGTCTTATAGTGCTTTAGCACCTGAAAAAATATTTCCTGTCGTAAGCAACGCATTAACACCGTCTAAATTGTGGCTTAATAATAGCAAACCACTCCCAACTAATGCATGGTTCACCAATTTCATAATCAATAACAATCAGCGCTGGAGTGCTCCAGTTAATATATTTCCCTATCTTATTAAAGTAGGCTTACCAGGAGTGGGATTAAGCTATACAGGGCCTATTTCTTATAAAGATCCTGCCTATCCCAATATTATTTCGGCCTTATATTATCAATATACCGAACAGCTAGTATTAGGTTGTACAGAGTCAATGGATAATTATGGCGTAGAAAATTATCATGGTTTGCGAGTAAATATGGTTTGGAATAATCCTTTAGGCGCTCAAATCAAAGCGCCTATCTTTCAGGGTTCTCCTTATTTTACTGAGTATTTTATTAAGGCTACTCCCAAAATATTAAGCTCTTTTAAATGGCTATCGCTTAACCAGCAAGCACAAATGCAGAGTATAGAACCAACAAGTCGTTATGAAATAAAGCTGGCCTTAGATCATAAAAATACGCAAACATGGATCGTATATAGTGAAAAACCAATTAAGTTAACCTGGAGCACTAGTACCCTCGGCGAACAGTTAGTGGCAACTGAGCCCTACACTGGCTGGATCCGGCTAGTATTACAAAGTGATACCGCTCAAGGCATAGAAAACAATGTGTCTGTTTTAGATGCTTATGCTTCGGCAATTCCTCTTGACTATAAACAAACTTATTACACTCATGCCAAGCAGCTTATTTATACTCTAGCGTGGCAAACATCCAATAATAAACCGCCGTTGATGCTGACTTTACCGCACCAGCGGACTACTTTGACTGAGAATAATATCCCAATAAAATACTCAGGAATTAAAGGGATGATGCAGGGGATAACTCAAAGCAATTGGGGCATAATCTTGCCATTAATTCCTATAAAATTTTTAGCCACTAAATCGTTTTCAAATGAACAGGAAAAAAGCATTCGGAGCGCCCTCGCAGCCGAAACCAAGCTATTGCTTCAAACCCCATTTCCAGATGAGGGCCCCTATTTAAGTGGCAAACGTTATGCCCGTGCCGCCAGGCTTTTATTAATTGCTAATGCGCTGCATGAAAGCGGTATACAAAAGCAGCTCATTGAGCATCTTGAGAGCTTATTAACCGTCAAAATGTTAGGTAAAACAAAATGGTCTTTTGAGTACGATAAAACCTGGGGTGGCATCATTCCAAGTATCGATAATTACGGCGCTCGCCATTATAACGATCACCATTATCATTATGGTTATTGGGTTTATACTTTTGCCGTGCTTGCTCATTTAGATAAGCGGTGGTTGGATAATCCATTAAAAGATAAAGCATTTACTCCCAAGCAATGGATTGAACATCTCATTAATGATTATGCTAATCCAGGCAATAACGCGTTCTATCCCTTACAACGCTATCAAGATGATTACGCTGGACATTCTTGGGCGTCTGGATTAACCTCTGGAGAAGATGGGCAAAACGAGCAATCCAGTAGCGAAGCAGTTAATGCTTATTATGCCTTAGCTTTATATGCTCAAGCCCTTAATGATCAGCAATTATTTGTTTGGGCTCGTTTTCTTATGGGACGCGAATTACGCTCTGCTCAAACGTATTGGCAAATTACAAAAAATAATGCGGTATATAATTCTGGCTACAACAAAGACAATCAAGTCATTGGCAATCTGTGGGCCAGTAAGATTGATGCGAATGCTTTTTTTATAAAATGTACAAAGGAATATCGATGTGGGTTGCAGTATTCATTTGGAATACAAATGCTTCCTTTTACGGAGATTTCTCCTTACTTATTTAATCAAGCATGGCTGAGTAATGCATACCCTACCGTACAAAAATTAATAGTGGGAGAATACGGAGCCATTACACCTGCGTGGAAATGGATTTTAATAAAAGGAGTTTACTCGGTGATGAATAAAAAAGAGAAGGAGGCTTTGCTCCAGCAAGCCATGAAGTCGAAGATTGAAGACTATGACAATGGCGACTCTAAGACCAATACTATTTATTTTTTAGCCAATGATCAGCCTAATTAATAAAATGGTGTTGAATGCTTATGTTCAATTCTTTATTTGTTTATTTTTTTTGCCTTTTTCGCTGCATGCTGCAACTTCGCATCCTTCTGTTAACGCCACTTCCACCTTTTCATTGCCGCAGCATGCGCAAGAACAATTGAAACAAAATGTATCATCACCGACTCTTACGAAAGCAACGCTCTCTCATCGCCTACTCTATGGATTCGCACATTACTTTTTTTTAGCCTTGGCCTTTTGTGGTGTTGTTCCAGTAGTGGTGTTTTTTATTGAACATAACCTTTCTGGCTTTCATGCTTTTATAAACCATTTTAGAAAATGTAAAGATTATTTTCCTAAAGTCGCTATTGTTGTGCCTGCTTGGAATGAAGCTTTAGTTTTAGAACATACCATCGATATTTTGCTAAAAATTGATTATCCATTGTCTGCGCTTCGTCTCTACATTGTTGACGATGGCAGCACTGATAATACCGCAGACATTTTGCAAGAAAAGCATTTAGCTTATCCTGAAAATGTATTTCATGTGCGCAAAGAAGGTGGCGGCAAAGGCAAGGCTCATGCCGTTAATTATGGTTTAGATGTGGTGCTATCAAATGATTGGGCAGAAGCAGTGCTACTTATTGATGCTGATATTTCTTTTAAAAGAGATGCCTTAAGGCGTTTAACCCGGCATTTAGCCGATCCTGAGGTGGGTGCGGTGACTAGCTATATTAAAGTGGGTAACCGTAATACTAATTATATTACTCGTTCGATAGGTTATGAATATATAGTGTCACAATCCATTGCCAGAAGAGCTCAAAATGTTCTAGGCGTTGTTGCTTGCTTGGCAGGGGGCGCCCAGCTGCATACACGTAAAAATATTGAAGCTTTAGGTGGACATATTAATATGTCGACTTTAGCTGAGGATACCTATACTACTTTGCAAACACAAAAGTTGGGGAAAAAGGTTATTTATGAAGGCAATTCCTTTGTCTATGCTGAAGAACCGACATCAATCTGTGATGTGTGGAAGCAGCGTTTTCGCTGGGAGCGTGGTAATTTGCAAATAACCAAAGCGTTTAAAGATATCTGGTTTAATAAAAAAGAAGCGCGTTTAGGTAATTATTTCTTCGGCATCATCTGGTTTTGTGTCATCCTCACTCCCATTTTGATGATATGTTCTGCCCTAGGTTTATCAGGACTGTTTTTTCTTGAGCCGGATCATGGCCTACACTTTTTTTTCTATTTAGCTTCTGTTAGCTGTTTTGTTTATTTGTATACAACCATTCTTGCGATTTTAGTGGATAGACGGACATCAAGACTGTCGTGGCTCCAAGGAATAGTTTATCCTGGCCTTATTTCATTAACTATTTTATTGTTTTCAATAAATCCCCCATTTTTCTTTTCCTTATTGAATAGTTTATTGAATATTAAAAATACATCATTATTTGAAGCACGTATTTTACTGTTCATGGAAACCTGGAGCGCGTTATGTATGATCTTTGCTTATATAGTGTTTCGCCTTGAGCATGCAGGCCTACCCACACGCATTACCAATTTCCTATTGATTATTGTAGGCTATGGACCTCTCTTATGCACTATCAATCTTGCTGCTTATATTGCTGAGATCAAACGCCCAACACTGAAATGGGATAAAACAGAAAAGGCGACTACTAAACGGGTACTACGCCAAAGGCCACCTGCTTTAGAAATATATGATTTTGAACAAGCTTTAGTCCGAGATGTGCAACGCGAGTATAAGTTTTTTTGTCGGGAGTTGACCAGCTTACTTTTAGTCATTGGAATTCTTATTTTAATTTATTTATGAAGCTTATTAGTCTATTTATAATCTGTTGTATTACTTCAACTTATGCTGCTGAAGTAACTTTGTGTGATGCCAATACAGGATTAAAGCTTATTAATAGTAATGCTTATTCAGCATCGCAAATTGAAATGATTTTGAATGCATGTGACAAAGTGGCGCCCAATTCTAAGCAAGTGTTATTACTGCATGGTTTATTGGCAAGAAACAATAAACAGTATAATCAAGCCATTGAGTGGTTTAAACAAGCGCTTAATGTTGCTCCTGAGGATTCATCTATTCTATTAGAGCTTGCCACCACCTACGAGAAGGATAAGCAATTAGTCGCAGCTGAGCACCTTTATCAGCAAATAATCCAACATGCACCGCTGAATAGAAGTGCTCAATTAGGATTAGCGCGCCTATTAAGAATACAAAATCAAGATGCTCCAGCGTTAAAAATTTACCAACATTTATTACAACAGGACGAGCATGATGTGGACGCCCTGAATGGGCTTGGTTGGATAAATGCTGCCAAAAACAACTTAAATGAGGCTCAATACTATTTTGAACAAGTAGTAAAAATTCAACCGCAAAATACAGAAGCACTAGAGGCCATAAAAAATATACGGCAGACTCAAGCGCAACAATACCAAGCTTCTTCCATTAAGATGCCTGTATTATGTGATGCGGATCAAGGGCTTCTATTATTAAATCAACAAAAACCTCCCATTGGTAGGATTGAACACATCCTGAAGGCTTGTGATAAAAATACCCCGAATGCTACTTCAGCTCTCTTGTTACATGGGTTATTGCAGCGTTATCTAGGACGCAAAACTCAGGATTATTCTGCAGCTATTCCTTGGTTGGAACGAGCCGCAACTACAGCTGCACCAGGAAACTATGCGCCGAAGCTTGAATTGGCAGTGACTTATGAATGGATGAATCAATTCCCTCAGGCTTTATTTATTTATGATGATATATTGAAGAAAGCTCCCAATAATATTGCTGCTTTATTAGGAAAAGCACAGATACTCGGATTTTCTTATCAGATCAAACCCGCTTTTGCTATTTATAAGCACTTACTCCAAATCGCCCCCAAAAATGTTGATGTACTGAATGGCTTGGGGGAAACTTATTTGATGAATTACCAATTTAAAGAAGCAAAAACTAAATTTGACCAAACTTTAGCTATTGATCCTAAAAATTTAAATGCTCAACACGATTTAGAGCTTCTAGATAACGCCACTAAAAACATCTTAGAAATGACTCTTGGGCATTATGTTGTGCCGCCAAATAGTTCTGAAGGATTAAACTTATATTATTTTAGAAATTTGAATGCTACAGATAGCATGACGGTATATGCCACTCACAATACTAGGCAAATACAAAGTGGATTTGGTGAAGGCTCAGCCTTACTCCCCAATAATAGCGTACTCTTAGGCTATCAGCACTCTATCCCTAATCAATATGGCTGGCAATTATCTTATGACGGTCGCCAACACAATGCGCTTCCTTTTGAAAACCGCGTTTATGGAGCCGGCAACCTTTATTTAAATCGCAATTTGGAATGGTTTGGAGGAACACGTTTAGCCTTTCCTGATCTATGGAATACACAATTACTGATATCAGGATTCACTGCTTATACTCCATTACCCGTAAATTTTACTCTTACTGGTTTCTGGGCTTTTCAGCAAATTGGAGGCTATAATTCTTCTTATTCTCTAGATTTAAGTAAGGAATACAGTAGCCATCTTTTTTATGATTTTGGCCCGTCCTATTTAATTGAACAAGCAAGTTGGGAAATTCATGGTAAATTAATTGTTCCAATCTTAAAAAATCAGGCTATAGTAGTACAAGGTTCTCATTATATGTTTAATAACAGTACCTTTGCTACTGCGGGATGGCGAATATATTGGGCTTAGATGAGGGAGAAGCAATGAAGATATTAATTACTGGAGCTGGGGGCGCAGCCGCGGTGAGCGTATGGAAAAGCGTGCATCAAGAACATACGCTGTTTATGGCCGATATGGATCCGTGTGCTGCTGGCCTATACCTTGTTCCTCCGCAGCAAAGAAAAATAATCCCCTCAGGAAAATCAAAAGAATTTATTGCTCATTTGCTTAAGCTTTGTCATGAACATTCTATTGAGCTGTTAATCCCTACTGTTGACGTAGAGTTATTGCAAATTGCTGAACATCAAGAACAATTTACTGCTAAAGGGATTAAAGTACCCTTAAGTTCACCTCATTCCTTGGAGTTGTGTAGAGATAAATATAAATTATTAGAATTCTGTCAAGATACAGGGCTAACACCTTTCTACCATATTGTAAATGAACACTTACAGGGCTCTGATTTACAGTACCCTCTCTTTGCCAAACCACGTTTAGGTGCAGGGGGAACTGGAGCTATGGTAATTAATAATGAGAAAGAGTTTAATCTGCTGCCCAAGGATAATAGCTATCTTATTCAAGACTTATTGCCAGGAGAAGAGTATTCCGTTGATGTATGTGTGACGAGCAGTGGTCATCCTCTTGCTGCTGTGCCACGTTTACGTTTAAAAATCGACTCTGGTGTTGCTGTAGCCTGTCAAACATTGAATAATCGTCGACTCATTGAACATGCTTTACAAATTAGTAAAAAAGTAGGTATCACTTATGTTGCCAATATCCAATTTAAAGCTAATGCCGCAGGAGAATATAAACTATTAGAAATTAACCCTCGATTCCCAGGCACTTTGCCTTTAACTACGGCCGCAGGCATTGATATACCTCAATTACTAATAAAAGATATTTTGGGTGAGCCATTAGGGAAAGAATTATTACCATTTAAAGAGTTAATGGTGGTCCGTTATTGGACTGAACAATTTATTGAAATTGATGAGTGGAACAACTTATGTCACAAGTAGATTTATGGTTAATCCGCCACGGTGAAACTGAAGTCAATTCTGGTGTATGGAGTGCTAAGCCTAATGAGACTAACCTTACGTCCAAAGGACGAGAGCAAGCAAAAGCTAGTGCATCTCAAGTGACGACTCAACCGGATTTAATTATTGTATCACCATTGATTAGAGCGCTAGAAACAAGCGAGTTTTTACGCATACAATGGCCACAAGCCCCGGTGCTCCTCCTTCCCATTCAAGAGTTTAACTATCTTTCGCCGCAAAAATTAAACCTTCTTACTCCAGAAGAGCGGACATTATGTATAAAAGATTATTGGTTACGAGATGATCCTTATTATTGTGATGATAGCCATGAAACAGAAACTTTTGCTTCGTTTTTAATGCGTGTGAACTTATTCTATCAAGAACTCCTCAAGCAAAAAGGATATATTGTCGCCATTGGCCATGGTCAATTTTTTAAAGCCTTTATGTTAGGTTTAGAGCACGGGTTTGAGTTAACTCCAAATTGGATGAGTTTTTTTCGAAATCAAGAACGTCTTTCTCCTATCAAAAATGGTGAAATAATTAAATGTCAGTTAGAGATATAAATGGAAAATAATGTGCAATCGCCTTTTAAAATTTTACTCATTGAATCCAATATGGGTCTAGCAAAAACAATTACCCAATGGTTTCAAGACAAAGTGTACCTTGTTCATGCGGCAGATAAAAAAAGTGCACTGGAGCAAGGCGCATTGCCTGATTGGAATTTAATTATCACTGATATCAATTCATCTGAAATAGACGATCTGGATATTATCCAAGTGATCAAAAAAGCCAATCCTTCAGCCGCCATTTTGGTGGTTGCTGAAAATATAAAAGTTGATTTTATTTTAACCGCAATGAAGTACCACGCTGATGGTTTATTTTTTAAGCCCTTGGATGAAAAAGAATTTGTCAGCCGCGCTTTGCAGTTAGCCGAAGATGCACGGAAGAAAAAATCTCAAACTACTAGAGTTATTTTAGCTATTGGCGCTCATCCTGATGATGTTGAGTTTGGCTGCGGGGGAACGCTTTCAAAGTTATTGGCGGAAGGAAATGAAATTAATATCTTGACTTTAAGCCTAGGGCATTATGGTGGTGATCCTGTGGTCAGGAAAAAAGAAGCCTATGAAGCAGCAAAATTACAAGGCGCTAATTTATATCTTGGCGATTTTTCGGATACTAACATTACGAATGGCATAGAGACCATTCAATTTATTGAAAAAATAGTCCAAAAAGTAAAGCCGACTCATGTATATACTCATTCTATTTCTGATAATCATCAAGATCATAGAAGCACCTACCAATCGACCGTAACAGCCTGCCGCTCCGTCGCTAACTTATTCAGCTATTTATCACCATCCAGTACTATCGATTTTCGCCCTAATACGTTTATTAATATTGATGACTACATGGATTCAAAATTAAAAGTTATTTCCGCCTACACTAGCCAAATTAGCACCAGGCCTTATTTACAGCCAGAACTGATTATTGCAACAGCTAGATACTGGGGCCGGTTCTGCAATTACAGCCTTGTTGAACCAATGGAAGTGATTAAAGAGCAAGCTTAAGTAAAGGAAAGCCGATTTTGAGCCTCTTCAGCTTCATTAATTTCCATTGTGGTTTTTCTAAAAGTTTGAAATCGTGCTTTTAAACTAGTATTCATAGTGTTGATATCGAGGGTCGTTTCTGGGGAGTATTCAATGGTTTGGCAAAGGTCATTCAATAAATCTTTAATGCTAGTCCATAAAACAGGTTCTGCAATAATATGGTGAAAATTGTTCTTTAATATGGTTGTACATTTTTGTTTAAAAGAGAACTCTTCTGTATTATTAATATATTTTCCATTAGTCTTATTTAAAAAATCCAGTAGAGCGTAGGATAAATCTTTGGTCATATCTAATACATGAACATCCTTATTATTTTGGAAGGTTCCACTAAAATTATTTAATGCCAAAGCAAAATTATAAACTGCATTAAAGGACGCTTGTTTTGGTTTTGGAGTAATAATAAAACGGTATTCTACTCGTTCCAGAGCGACTTTAATTTGATCTTTAATTTTTTGATGCAAAATGCTCACTTCATTAATATCCTTGTTATTTATCACCAGCAGCATGATGTATGAACAAGCGCTTTAATGGCGTCAATTGATTACAGAAATTTAAACCTAAACCCCGTAAAAAGCGTAGAGGAGTTGAAGGAAAAGAAAAAAGTTGTTTAAATCCTTCCATCAATAAAATAGTTTGCCAAACAGCGTTTTTGCGTTCTCGCTGATAAGCCTTTAAAGCTTTTGTAGAATGAAGGGCTTTCTTATTGTTTTTTATTTGACGATACCAGGCTGCTACGTCTGCTAAACCAATATTTAAGCCGAGTCCCGCTAGAGGATGAATGGTGTGCGCCGCATCTCCTAATAACAGCCAATTTTTTCCCACATATTCTTGCGCATGACGCATGGTTAAAGGGAATTGATGTCGGGTGCTCAGGAGGGTGCATTCTCCTAATTGATGCTCAAAAGCCAAGGAAAGGGCTTGATTAAACTCCTCTTCATTTAAGGCCATTAACTCTTTGGCATGAGAGAGTTCGGTGGACCATACTATGGAGCATTGGTGAGGATCTTTTAATGGTAAGAACGCAAGGGGGCCATTAGGATGAAATACTTGATAAGCGGTTTGTTGATGTTCTTTTTGAGTTTGCACAGTCGCAATGATCGCTTGTTGCTTGTAAGACCAGCTCGTTAATGAGACATCTAAAAGTTGCCGTGTTGGAGAAGAGGCGCCATCAGCTACTAGGAGTAAATTAGCTTGCCAAGACTGTTCTTCACTAGCTACTTCAATCCCTTGCTCTAAGGATTGAATGCGGATCACTTTAGAATGCGGAAATAAGCTAATATTCGGCGATAAATGGACTTGTTTTAATAAGGCTGATTTTAAAACAGACTCTTCAATAATTGCTCCCAAAGAAGAGGACGCAATCATGCGAGAATCAAAATCAATGAAGGCTTTATTCAGCGCATCCCAAACATGCATTTTTTGGTAAGGTGAAATTCTTTTTTCATTAAGGCTTACACCTAATTCATCTAATAAGGCTTGAGAAGCTTTATTAATAGCATAAACTCGTAGGTCTGGCTGTTCATCATTTATTTTGAGCGGACCGGCATCCACTAATGCCACTTTTAATTGGCAATGAGCCATAGCTAATGCTGCGGTTAAACCGACTACGCCACCGCCAATTATTACTAGTTCACAATGATTCATTGTGCCCTCGTTGTTTTATTAAAGGAATTTCACATACTAAATCAGGTATAATACCACTATAACCTTGGGCATAACGTGATAAACATTTTTTAAGAAAAGGACTGTTATCTAATAGGAGCAAACCTAAATCACGCGCTAAACCAACGCCAGGAATTCGACTAGTAAATAGTGATATGAGCGAATTGGTTAAACTTATAATATTTATTTGATCTTGCTCTCGCGTTTTAATATAACAATCTAACATCTCTTTAGTTAAGCCGTATTCAGCAATGGTTTGAGCTAAAGCTGCGACATCTCTAAGGCCTAAATTAAAACCTTGTCCTGCAACAGGATGAAGTGTATGCGCTGCGTTGCCAATAAAAACTACCGGCCATTTGCTTTGTTGAGGCATAATCCATTGCTGTAAAGGATAAGAAAATCGACGACTTACTTTAACCAAACGCCCTAAACGATAACCAAAGGCTTGTTGAACTTGTTGCAAAAATTTTTGATCAGTCATCTCCATACGTTCTTTTGCTTTTTCTGGTGACATAGCCCAAACTAAAGACATTTTTTTTTCAGACAGAGGTAGTAAAGCTAACGGTCCTTCTGGTGTAAAGCGTTCAAAGGCTTGATAATCATGGGGTTTAGTTAAAGCAATATTAGCAACAATAGCCTCTTGTTTGTATGATTTTTTTCGCACTGTTAATTGGCATAAAGTACGAAGAGAGGATTCTGTACCATCTGCTGCAACAATTAATTGAGCCTTTATTCTGCGTTGGCCACTTGATGTTTCAAGAACTGCTTCTTGGGCATTTAAATCCAATTCCTTTAAAGTGGCTGGAGCCAAAAGCTGTTCTTTAATGAGTAATTGTTGAAGGGCTTGATTAATATAATACATCTCTATTACGTAGCCTAAAGGATTATCAGGCTTTGCTTCTAGTTTGGAACTACCAAAACGGTGTTGATCGGACACATGAATTAAACGGATAGGAGTGGCATACTCTTGCAATAAACTCCATACACCCAGCATGGATAAAATACGTACACTAGCTGGTGACAAGGCTAAGGAGCGCGCATCAAAATCTAGAGTGATTTTATCGTCTAAAGGGCGCCGCTCTACTAATAAGCAGTGATACCCCAGCTCGCGCAAAGCCAGCATTAAGCTTGCGCCGGTTAGTCCTCCGCCAATAATGAGTATGTCTACTTGCTCAGCCACGCATTAAGGCCTCAATCTCTGTAACGTCTACTGGTAGGCCTGCTGTAAGTACTTCATGCCCTGTAGAAGTGACTAAGATGTCATCTTCAATACGAACACCTATATTCCACCAACGTTTATCAACATTGGGAATAGTATTGCTAATATACAAGCCAGGTTCGACTGTTAATACCATTCCTTCTTCAAGCGGTCGCCACTCATTATTAATTTTATAGCGGCCTGCATCATGAACATCTAGACCAAGCCAATGCCCAGAATTATGCATATAAAAAGGTTTATAAGCTTCTTTTTCAATTAATTCCTCTACTGAGCCTTGTAGAATACCCAAATCACATAAGCCCGCTGTTAAAATACGAATAATGATCAGTTGAATTTGATTCCAAGCTAAACCTGGTTTAATCGCATTAATACCAGCTTTTTGTGCTTTGAGTACTAATTCATAAATAGCGCGTTGCTCTTGAGTAAATTGACCATTGATGGGAAAAGTTCTTGTGATATCTGCCGCATAATTTTCATATTCGCCACCTGCATCAATAAGAACAAGCTCACCTTGGCATAAAGGCTTATTATTTTCTGTATAATGAAGAATGCAGGTATTTTCGCTGCTACCTACAATAGGATCATAGGCTACACTACGACATCCTTGGCGAGTAAATTCATAAATTAATTCTGCTTCCAATTCCCATTCATTTTTTGCTGAAGCACAAGCTCGCATCGCTTTTTTATGAGCTTCTACAGAAATTTCTGCTGCTCGTCGCATTAAGGTTATTTCGGCTTCACTTTTAAATAAACGCATTTCACTTAAAATAGGTTCTAAATCATTAAGATTATCAGGTGCTTTAATCCCTTTTCTTACTTGGGCCTTAACCTGCATTAATGCATCCATAATTTGACGCTCTAGCGAAGCATTTTTACCAAAAGAATAATAAAGGCCATCTATTCCCATCAATAATTTAGGTAATTCATTGGCGAGATCATGGATTGAAAAAGAGCTATCCATGCCTAATTGTGTCACGGCTGCTTCTTGCCCTAAACGCTTTCCTGTCCATTGTTCTTCAGCAGAATTTCTTGGGCGGTTAAATAAAATACTTCGGCTGCATTTCTCAGAGGTAATCAGAAGTAGGGTATCCGGCTCATTAAAACCAGTTAAATAATAAAAATCACTTTCCTGACGAAAACGATAATGAGCATCTCCATTGCGATGAAGCTCTTGTGCACCAGCAATCAGAGCGATACTGTTTGTAGGTAATTGCGCAGCTAATTTTTTACGTCTTGTTTGATACTCTTGTTGACTGATCATAGAAAATCCTTTTTTTAATGCGCTGTTCCAGAGCCGCTTTTTTTGTCTTTATACATCATCAAATCGCCATGTAAACGAATTACAGCCATGCGTGCATATTCCGTGACTTCCATTAAAGCGCGTTCATCATCTTCGTCCACATCAAGAGAATCATAATCCAATTCTGCAAATTCAACGAGATGCTGTAAAATATCTTGTGCGTCTTCTTCATTAAGATGTTCGATATCCACACCCGCTAAAGTAAGCCCTTGTGTAAATCCTTCGCACCATTCGCTAAAAGCCTTTGCTCGTTCTCGAAGCGGATCCTCATCTTTAGGTAATAATAAATTAAATCCTAAATCATAAGTACTAATTTGCTGTTGGCTAATGGAAAAAATTGAAAATAAAGACAGTAAGGCCTCTCGGCTTTCAGCACTTTTCTTGTTTTGTAGCAGCGCACGGACGTAAGATTCGCCTTGACGATCAGCGCCAGCACATAAATAACCACAAAGAAGGCCATGTAATTCACTTGCTGATATTTGTAGTGATAAAGCAGCAATAGATTCTACAAAAACCTCATAATCTGGTAAATGTAAACTATCATGTTCAGTAGAGGGCATGTAAAAACCTGATTATAAAATGACTAATGATAACTAATTTACAACAAAGGTTCTATACCCTTAAAGAAAACCTCTAAAGAAAACAAAATACCCTTATTGCCACGTTTAGATTCTTCACTTTATTGTAGAGCATAGTCTACAAATTTTTATACTTGGTTACCTTCTCACTCGGCTTCAGTCAGGTATTGGTGTATCCTCCTGCGCCACATTCAAATGCATTTCGTCTAAAATTTTGTGGGGTAATGCTATATTAAGTCGATTTTTACTAAAATGGGTTAATTATTTGCCGATACGCGACAAAATTGATACTATTTAACGAGATAATGCTCCGATTAAGGCATAAAATGACTAACATTAAGACCTGTACAATAAAAATTTTGAATAAATCCTATCAAATTAAATGTCCCGAAAGTGAAGAAGCTACTCTTCTTTTAGCTGCAGCTAAACTTAATGAAAAAATTATGGTTCATAAAAATAAATGTAACCATTTAGATAATATGCAAACCTTGCTTCTGGCCGCACTTGATGTTAGTCATGAATTAATTATTTGTAAAACAGAACAAGAGCAACAACGATATCAAGTAAATCAATTTATTAGTTCTTTAGAAAGTAAAATAAATAAAACAATCAGTGGTGATATTTATCATATTCCTGCCACTGATTAAGACGAGCTCATTATAAATAATATAGTGTATTAAAAGGATTTTTTATGCGACGACAATGGTATTTAGGTTTTGGAATAGTTTTACTTGTTTTTTTAGCTTTTCTTATCATGCTGCATGATCTACGTTGGTTTTTTGTATTTATTACACCGATTGTAGTGTTATGGATTTATGATTTACTACAAAAGCAACATACTTTATTGCGCAATTTCCCGGTTTTAGGACATGTGCGTTATTTCTTAGAATTTGTGCGTCCTGAGATTCAACAATATTTTATTGCCACTGATGAAAGTGAGCTTCCTTTTAATCGTGAAAGTCGATCCCTGGTTTATCAGCGCGCCAAAAATGTTCGCGACACGATTCCTTTTGGAACAGAACGAGATATTTCCAGTGTGGGTTATACGTGGGCCTTACACTCTATGGTTCCTAAACATGCTTCAGAAGTTGAAAGTCGAATTTGGGTTGGTGGTCCGGATTGCACTCAACCTTATTGTGCTTCTTTATTGAATATTTCTGCTATGAGTTTTGGATCTTTGTCAGCTAAGGCAATAATGGCGTTGAACAAAGGCGCACAACTTGGAGGTTTTGCCCATAACACAGGCGAGGGAGGCTTAAGCTCATATCATTTACAAGGTGGAGATATTATTTTCCAAATAGGAACAGCTTACTTTGGTTGTCGCGATAATGAAGGGCGTTTTAGTGAAGAAGAGTTTAAAAAAGAAGCCCTTAGAAATGAAGTAAAGATGATTGAGCTTAAACTATCTCAAGGTGCAAAACCTTCACATGGAGGTATTCTCCCTGCCGCTAAGTTAACGGAAGAAATTGCTCATGCACGAAAAGTACCAATGGGGCGAGATGTCTTATCGCCTATTGCTCATTCTGTTTTTGATACACCCATTGGACTTTTAGAGTTTATACAAAAATTGCGAAATCTTTCTGGTGGAAAACCTACTGGCTTCAAATTATGTTTGGGACGTCGAGATGAATTTTTATCTATTTGTAAAGCGATGCTAAAAACAAACATTTTACCCGATTTCATTACTGTGGATGGAGCAGAAGGTGGAACGGGTGCTGCTCCTGAAGAATATAGTAATTTTATCGGCACTCCTTTAGAAGCAGGATTAGTGTATATTCATAATGCTCTGGTAGGAATCAATGTGCGTCATAAGATTCGAATCATTTGTAGCGGTAAAGTTACCAATGGTTTTGATATGCTGTTTAATATCGCTTTAGGTGCGGATATGTGTAATTCAGCACGAGGTATGATGTTCGCTACTGGTTGTATACAAAGTAAACAATGTAATGCCAATACTTGCCCAACAGGAATAGCTACACAAAATAAACGCCTCCAATATGGTCTCGTGGTGGATGAAAAAAAACATAATATTGCTAACTTCCATAAAAATACGATGAAAAGCTTTCAAGAAATGGTCGGTGCTTTAGGTTTAAATGATCCTTCTGATTTAAAGCCTTTTCATATTATGAGACGGGTAACGGTGGATGAAGTAAAACCTTTCAATAAAATTTATGATTATCTTGAGCCGGGACAGTTACTAGCTGACAATATTCCTGAAAGTTATAAACAGGACTGGAGTTATGCTACTGCAGAGGAGTTTCCTAAATAGCTTTTGGCTCTGTTATAGCTCTAAAAGGTTTTTGATTGTCAAAAAATAGCGCGATGTGTGTTTTAAAGAATCGGTGTTTGTGCTATATATGTAGCTATAACTTAATTTATTTGTAGCCGGTGAACCATGAGCGACAAAGATAAAGAATCTATTCTGAACAAAAATGAAAAGTCCTTTATAAAAGATAAAGCTAAAGAATTAGCCGCTCAATTGAAATTATATGATGTACCATTAAATGAACGAGTGGTCTGTCGAGATACTTTGGCTTTTTTGAGTGAAAATGATTTATACCAAGTAGCAGGATTCTTTTTTAAACAAGTATTGCTTCAAGTTCATCCGGACCATAATATGGAAAAGAAAGAACTATGTAAGATAATTACCAATGGTGTTTTGATTGCGAAAGATGAGTTTTTTAGGCATGTTGCCGAAAAAATAGAAGAATCTAGTGCTGGGCAATCGCCATCACAGGAAAAAGAGCCATTAAATCAAGAAAAAAAGCCATCAAATCAAGAAAAAGACTTTTTTTCAGAAATACACTTATCAGAAAAAGATCTGAAGTTTTATACCAATTCTTTTTTTATCGGCTCTCCTTTTGGATCTGCTGTATTTGAAAGTAAAATTCGTGGCATGAGTCAAATTATTGGAGCAGCTGGCTTGTCGCCTGAATATTCTGTTTTGATAATGAAGTTTGTACATGCCGTATTCCCAAGTATTAAATCCTCTGGTGATAATCTATTTGATGCGGTTGAACATAATTTTATAGTATATCTTTATTTAATAGAAAATCTTTATAAAACCCGTTTCCCTGCGAATTTTCCTAGTTTTGGAGTACTAATTACTAAAATTATTCTTTCTCATGATTGGGAGGATATTCCTTGGACACAGCAAAGTTTTAGTGCGGGAAGAGGATGTAATATTTTACGTTGGTTACATGATGAAATAGCTTTTAATTATAGGCCACAAGCTTTTCTTCCTATACAGGATAATAGAGAGACTAATGCTGAGAATGCAATTGCTTCTGACATGAATGATACTTCTACTATTTCCGCTTCTTTAAAGAATCTTCTTGAAAACCCTATGTATACAGCATTGTTTGAATTTTTTGATCCTCAAAATTATTGGGCTGGCTCTAGTAATTTCACAGCTGCTTTATCGGCTTTATTAACTCAATGGAATAATACTAACCCACAGTTTTTAGAGCCTCTTAGACATTCAATAGAGTCTCTGCATAATTTGGCTGCTGCGGAAGATAAGAAACATGGCAAAAATTATCGCCAATATGGCCCAATGGACTTAAGCTGTATCACGCACCCTGAAAAAAGTTGGTGGGCAACTACAGTATTAGCGGATCATCAGATAAAGTTGTCTTCTTGGGATAATGATCACATTGTTCCAAATACTGAGCGAAAAGAATCTAATATAATTCCGATGGAAGCTGAGCGCCTAATAAAAGAAAAACAACAACAGTGGTTTGCTTTTTCTCAGCAATTGCAAACCTATAGAACGGAAATTAGTGAGTTCCTTGAGACAATATCTGGATTAACATCAGTCGAACTAGAAAATGCAGAGAATGAAAGTTTTTTTAATGATCTCATGAGGCGAGCTGATGAACTCATAGAACAATATTCTAAGAAATTAGATGAAATTTTGAGCTATGAAATACGTGAGCAAATAGGTAATCTAAACTATATAATAAAATGCCAGAATGATTTTCAATTGTCTAGTAAAGAAATAATACAGGCTAAAGAAAAGTTAACGCGTGCAGTAGAAAATATACAACACAATAATAACAATACTAGGATGATTTTAAAGGAAGTAGATTCTCTTCAAGAAACTTGCGACAAATTGATTGAAGCCATTAATGAGATTGGGCGCCAAGAAGCAATTAGACCGAAGCATCGTAAAGAAATAGCCAGTCTGGTTGGCGATATACATGTTTTTTTAGAAAAACCGCAAACAGCTTCAGAAAATATTTATAATCGATTAGAAAAAGCAGAGCAGCAATTTAAAAATGATGGGTATATTTGGGGTCTAATCCGACCTATTTTGAATGCTTTAATCGAAGTAGCAAATCAGCTAGGCCAAGCTTGGGCAAAATTGCAAAAAAAAGAATATACTCCTTTTTTGTTTTTTAAAAGTAAAGCACAAGAACAGTTTGATAGCTCAAAAGAAATTCAAGATGCTAAAGCCTTGTTTAAGCCAAATACATAGAGTACTGGCGTTAACTTAAGCACTATTTCTTTCTAAAATGTTCCCATCTTCCTTCTATAAAAGAACGATGGGGGTTTAAGACTTCATTACGCGATAACACAAGAACAAGTAGTGTGATCATAAATCTCTTCTTTTTGTTTATCCGGAGCGTGAAAGCGATGAGGGTTCTTTGCTTGCAATTCCTCATATTTAAAACAAATAGCATTTTTGTCTATAGAGCCATATATAGCCTAGTCCTAATAAATTGATTATAATCATCTATTTATGACGTACTCA
>CAMFHA010000017.1 GCA_945952115.1 uncultured Legionella sp.
CTCTCCCGCAAGTGGGCGAGGTGAAATAGATTTAACCGCACTTAAAATCGCACCCCTCTAGGATCTAATATTTGCATTTCAAATCCATTCTAGATTAGAATAATATAAATTTTTATTTGTTTATAAAAACTATGCCAAATTTTAAAGCATTCTACGTTGTCAATGTGGTCGTCGTTACTTCAGTAACGTGCGGTCATAATTTGCTTTAAAATTAAAATGCCGCCCCCCTTTCGGGAGTTGCGGCTTGTAATCTCAAATCGAAACTCCTAAAAAGGTAACAACTAAGATAGGAGTAAATCGATGTCTAAAAAAAATTATTTTTCAAAAACAATATATCCATGGATCGTTTGGGCACTTGCTGCTAGTTTCTTTTATTATAAATATTTAATTCAAGTTTCCCCTGGCGTAATGAGCTCTGAATTAATGAAAGCTTATTCACTTAGTGGTGCAGGTTTAGGTAATTTAGCCGCTTGTTTTTTTTATGGTTATTTATTGATGCAAATTCCTGTAGGAATTTTATTAGACCGATGGAGTCCAGGGAAAATTACCTCTATCGCTGTGTTTATCTGTGCCTTAAGTATATTTTCCTTTGCCAATTCTTATTCATTAATTCCAGCAAGTATTAGCCGGTTCTTAATCGGACTTTCAGCCTCTTTTGCTGCGGTATCTTGTTTTAAATTATCCAGTATCTGGTTTCCACCCAAACGTTTTGCATTTGTAGCGGGTTTAAGTATGACTGCCGCTATGCTAGGAGCAATAGGCGGACAAGGTCCATTGTCACTATTAATTAATAAATTTGGTTGGCGTCATGCTTTGGAATTAATAGCAATCTTAGGATTTATTTTATCATTTTTTATCTGGTTAATTATAAAAGATAAAGAAATAACGCACATAGATAATTTAATTGATGAAAAAAAGGATATAAAATTAACTAATAAGTTAACAATCCTCCTAAAACACAAACAAACTTGGTTATTATCTTTATATAGTGGTCTTGCTTTTGCACCAGTTTCCGTATTCGGCGGACTATGGGGTGTTTCTTTTTTAGAAAAAGCTTATACATTAGATGTTTCGCTTGCAGCTAATTATGTCTCTTTAATTTTTATCGGATTTGCTATTGGTTGCCCTTTAACTGGTTGGCTTTCAGACTATATTGGACAAAGAAAATCAATAATGGCTATTGGAACAATTCTCGCGCTTATTAGTCTATCAACTCTAGTATATGCACCTATCTCTCTAGGTTGTTTATCTATTTTATTATTCTTATTTGGTATAGGGGCTAGTTGCTTTTTTCTTTGCTTTTCTATGATAAGAGAACTACATCCTCTAATTTTTACGGGAACAGTACTTGGTTTTATGAATACTTTTGATTCTATTTGCGAAGCAATTAGCGAGCCATTCATTGGTAAATTATTGGATTTGAACTGGGCTGGAACTTATAAAAATGGAGCACGCTCATTTTCTCTTCAGGACTATCATTACAGTCTATTAGCCTTATCAATTTACCTTATTATTGCATTATTTATATTGTTTTTTATTGAAGAAACTTATTGTAAACAAAGAAAAAATGGAGAACTATATGTCCAATAAACAAGACCCTGTTCAATTTGAAGATTTTTTGAAAGTAGATATTCGGGCAGGAACAATTATAGAGGCTCAATTAAATCCTCAAGCAAAAAAGCCGGCCTATATCTTAAAGATTGATTTTGGTAAATTAGGAATAAAAATGAGTTCTGCGCAAATTACAGAAAACTATAAGCCAGAGCATCTCATTGGCAAACAAATAGTTGCAGTAACTAATTTTCCTGTTAAAAGAATAGCTGGGGTAAAATCAGAAGTGTTAGTGCTCGCGGGTGTAGATGAGTCTGGAGCGGGTGTGGTTTTACTACACCCAACCCTCCCTATTACAAATGGTTGTCGAGTACTTTAACCTAGAAACGCTAGATATGTTAGAAGGAAATAATGAAAAGCAATACCATTATCTTTATTCCTGGCTTTAAGGGGTCTACTCTTATTGACCAGGATAAATCTATTATTTGGCCAAACTTCATAAAGGCTCAGATTAATCACAAAATAAGTCTCTCTAATGACATTCCTGAATTTGGTATAAATAATCCTATGCACTTTGAATCAGGAGATATAGTTAATTCAGTGGCACTTTTGCCTGGACTCCTTAAATATAGGGTATACGAACAATTTATTACTGTGCTTCAAAAACAAATAAGTCAAAATACAGATCTGATATTGTTTCACTATGATTGGCGGCAAGATCTTATGCTAACGATTGAAAAGCTAATAATCCTAATTGAGCAAATAGCCAGAGATAAGCAAAGCCAAATTGATATCATCTGTCATAGTTTAGGCGGCCTTATAACAAGCTACCTCATGAATAGTTCAATTGCTGAAACAATTCGACAAGTATTTTTTGTTGCTGTACCTTTTCAAGGTACATTAAAAGCATTACTAGACTTGATGTATGGAACTAAATTGGGACTGAATAAAACCTTGCTATCAAAAGAATCAATGGCTTCCTTCCCAAGTATTTATTATTTATTGCCGCGATATGCAGCGGCAACACCAAACCATAGTTTTTATGATATAAATACCTGGAAAAAATTTAACCTTTGCTCTTTAGCATCCAGAGATAATCATTTGAAATTTGTAGAAACTCAATTAAATAAAGCGAATAGTTTTTATAACAAGCTAGAAAATACATCCCATGAGTTTTGTAAAAAAACAAAGTATATTTTCATCAATAATCTAACTCACTCAACCCCAACAAGCATTGAATTTGGATTAGAAAACAAGATCCTATCAAGTAAAGGAGACGGTAGCGTTATTTATAGCTCATTACAAATCCCTGATTATTTTAAAAAATTTAATCATGAAATTTATCATATTGACAAACCACACGCCCAAAGCTTTAGGGATAGCCAATTAATTAAAATTATTTTGGACAAATTAAGAAAAAATCATTGAACCAAGATCTTTTCCCTAATTTACACCTATCAATAAAATCGATTATCCTAGAAAAAGCAATTGAATCGTAATGAGAGATTCAACAGCGTTTTCTAGGATTAGATTAATCCATAAATATGCCATCGTAATAGGACTATCATGCGTATAAACAATTTCATATTTTCATCTTTATTAGTGCTTTTATGCATCACAACTAAGATCACTATTGCGTGTAGTCGGTTCACTTATACATCGATAAATAACACAGTTATTACGGGGCGCTCAATGGATTGGGAAGAAGATGTAAAAACTGATCTTTGGGTATTTCCAGCAGGAATATCACGCAAAGGCGATTCATCTTCTAATGCAATACACTGGACATCAAAATATGGAAGCATTATTGCAAGTGGTTATAATATAGGTACAGCTGATGGTCTGAACTCAAAAGGCCTAACTGCAAACTTACTTTACTTAACTACTGCTGACTATGGAAAACAACAAGCTTCGCGTAAAAATTTATCTGTTTTAAATTGGGCACAATATGTCTTAGATAATTATGCCAGTGTCAATGAAGTAGTTTCTGGTTTAAATAACGCTCAATTTAATATGACGGCTCCAATATTGCCTAATGGTGCTAGTGCCAGTCTGCACTTAGCCGTAACTGATCCAAGCGGAGATAATGCAATTTTTGAACATGTTAACGGGAAACTTATTATTCATCATGGCAAAGAATATAAAGTAATGACCAATGAACCAAGCTACGATAAACAGCTTACTCTTACCGATTATTGGAAGCGTTTAAACGGACAATTTCTTCCTGGAACTAGTGAACCAGATGATCGATTTGTACGCGCTAGTTATTATCTAAACACCGCACCAAATACATCGGATATACAACAAGCCGTTTCTATTGTATTCTCAATTATACGTACGGTCTCTGTACCATTTAGTCAAAATACCCCAGAAAAACCAAACATCGCGGCTACCTTATGGAGAAGTGTAGCTGATTTAAAACATGGAGTATATTTTTTTGAGAACAGCAATAGACCTAATGTTTTTTGGGTTGATATAAAACAATTTGATTTAAGTAAACAGGGTAAAGTAATGAGATTGCCACTAACGAATAATCAAATTTATAGTGGTGAAGTAAGTAAATCTTTTGTAGAAGATAAATTACCTTATTAATCTCTATAAAAGTACAGCATTTCCCACTAAGCTTTATATTTCATTGCATTCTCATCCGGCTTCAGTCATGTACTAGTGTACACACCTTCGCTTCATTCAAATGCGCCTCGTCTAAAACTTAGTGGACAATGCTATACATTCTAATCAAGACATATTGGGCACACAAAAAGATGGACTCGTCTAAAATTTAGCAGGCAATGCAATATAATCCTAAAAAAAAACCCGCATCTGCGGGTTTTTAAATTTAAAACTGCTATTCTTCAGATGCTACTGGTCTATCAAGTAGTTCAACTATTGCCATAGGAGCATTATCTCCTTCTCTGAAACCACATTTAATAATACGAATATATCCACCTGGTCGTTTTTCAAAACGTGGGCCAAGATCAGTAAATAGTTTTCCAACCGCAGATTTTGAACGTAAAATGTTAAAAGCATGACGGCGTGATGCAACTGAGTCAGCTTTACTAACAGTAATTAAAGGCTCAATATAGCGACGTAAATCTTTTGCTTTAGGTAGAGTTGTTTTAATCAACTCATGCTCAATCAAAGAGCAACACATGTTAGAAAACATAGCTTTACGATGACTACTGGTACGGCTAAAACTACGGCCCGAATTACGGTGACGCATAACAAAGACTCCTAATATTACTCGCCAAGACTTGCTGGCGGCCAATTCTCAAGTTTCATTCCTAACGATAAAGATCTGGAAGCTAAAACATCCTTAATTTCGGTTAAAGATTTCTTACCTAAATTAGGAGTTTTTAAGAGTTCATTTTCTGTTCTTTGAACTAAATCGCCAATGTAATGGATATTTTCTGCTTTTAAACAATTTGCAGAACGTACTGTTAATTCTAAATCATCAACAGAGCGTAGCAAAACAGGATCAAAATCATTGCGTTCTTTATTATCAGAACGTGATTCTTCAAACTTCATATCTACAAAAGCATGTAGTTGTCTTTGAAGAATACTTGCTGAAATACGAATAGCTTCTTCAGCATCAATTGTCCCATTAGTTTCTAATTCAATTGTTAACTTATCAAGGTCAGTTCTATTCTCAACCCTTGCACTGTCAACAAAATAAGCAACTCGTTTAACAGGTGAAAAACCATTATCAATTTTTAATTTACCAACAGATCTCTGTTCAATTTCATCATCAAAATGATGAACAAAAGAATCTGTATTATGAAAGCCAATACCACGCTCAACTTTCATTGTAATATTTAATTTACCTTTCTCATTTAAATTAGCAATAACAAGCTCAGGATTAATAATTTCCAAACCATGAGTTAATTGAATATCTCCTGCAGTAACTTGACAAGGACCTTGTTTACTTAAAGTAACATAGCCGTCTGTTCCAACAGTCATTTTAATTGCTACTAATTTAAGATTGAGCAATAAGTCAACTACATCTTCTTGTACACCTTCAATAGTACTATACTCATGAAGTACTCCATCTATTGATGCTTCAGTAATAGCACTACCAGGCATAGATGATAATAATATACGTCTCAAAGCGTTGCCGAGCGTGTGACCAAATCCTCGCTCCAATGGCTCTAGAACGATTCTAGCTTTATATGGTGACTCAGCCTGTACTTTGAGGACTTTAGGTGTCAGCATTTCATTGATTTCAGTATACATTCAGCTATTTCTCCGAGCTTACTTAGAGTAAAGTTCCACAACGAGATTTACGTTGTAGTCTGAAGACAAGTCAGTTAATGTTGGGATTATAGAAAATGTACCTTTAAAAGAAGAGGTATCTACAGTAATCCAATCACAAGGAGCTCTTTGCTCAGACAAAGCTAAAGCAGCTTGGATTCTGCCTTGACTTTTAGCTTTTTGACGAACAGTAACAACATCGCCAGGACTAACTAAAAATGAGGGAACATTAACTATCTTATCATTAACTAGGATTGCTTTGTGAGTCACTAATTGTCTAGCTTCAGCACGTGTACTCGCGAATCCCATGCGATAAACAACATTATCAAGACGTCTCTCTAAAAGTCCCATTAGGTTTTCACCAGTTGAACCTTTTTGACGAGCAGCCATTGTATAATAGTTACGGAATTGTTTTTCCAGAACACCGTAGAGTCTTCTGATTTTTTGCTTCTCTCTAAGCTGAATTCCATAGCTATTCAAACGCGGTTTATTAGCACCATGCTGTCCAGGCAATTTTTCAGATTTGCATTTGGATTTATGATCTCTAACACCACTTTTAAGTAGTAAATCAGTGCCTTCACGACGTGATAATTTACACTTTGGACCAAGATATCTAGCCATTAATTACTCCTGAGCATTTTATACACGACGTTTTTTAGGTGGCTTACACCCATTATGGGGTATACCAGTCACATCGGTTATTTCAACAATTTTAAAATCTTGAGTTATTAATTCACGAATAGTTGACTCCCGACCAGGGCCAGGACCATGAACAAACACTGCAACAGATTTCATACCATATTCTTTGGCTACAGCAGCAGCACGCTCAGTTGCAACTTGTGCAGCATAAGGCGTACTTTTTCTTGAGCCTCTAAAACCAGAGCCACCCGAAGTTGCCCAACACAAGGCATTACCTTGTCTGTCGGTAAAAGTTACAATTGTATTATTAAAAGAAGCATGAACGTGAACGATACCATCCGATACAACACGCTTAGCTTTTTTACGTACTTTTTGCTGTTTTGACTTAGTTATTGCCATCTTATGTTCCTACATGAAAAATCAGTTACTAGTGCCTTTTCTACGGCCTTTTCTGGTACGAGCATTAGTTTTCGTACGTTGACCTCTTAAAGGCAAGCCTCTTCGGTGTCTTAAACCTCTATAGCAACCAAGATCCATAAGTCTTTTAATATTCATGGTTACCACGCGACGTAGATCCCCTTCTACAGTCATTTTGGCAATTTCTACACGCAAAGCTTCAAGTTGTGCGTCAGATAATTGGGAAACCTTCGCTGAAGGATTAATATCTAAACTAGTGCATAACTTTAAAGATGTTGTCTTACCAATACCATATATAGCTGTTAAAGCAATCACCACATGTTTGTGGTCAGGTATGTTCACTCCTGCAATACGAGCCATTAGCTTCTCCGAACGTTATTTTGTTCTGTCGAAAGGGACAGAAGAATACTATTTTTACAAATCAAAATCAAGCTGATTAACCTTGTTTTTGTTTATGACGGGCATCTTTACAAATTACACGTATAGTGCCACTTCTTTTAATAATTTTGCAATTGCGACAAATGCGTTTTACTGATGCTCTTACTTTCATTCCAAAACTCCGATAAAGATCATAATAGACCAGGTAATTTAGTACCTTTAAAATTAGCTTTTTTCATTAATGAATCATATTGTTGAGTCATTAAATGGGCCTGTATTTGAGCAACAAAATCCATAATAACTACTACAATAATCAACAATGATGTACCCCCAAAATAGAAAGGCACATGCCATGTATACATTAAAATCTGTGGCAGTAAACATACTAGAACCAAGTATAAAGCCCCAATTAGTGTTAGGCGAGTCATTACTGAATCAATATATTTAGTAGTTTGCTCGCCAGGTCTAATACCTGGAATGTATGCTCCTGATTTCTTTAAATTTTCTGCCGTGTCTTTAGGGTTAAATACTAAAGCCGCATAAAAGAAGGCAAAAAACAGTATAGCAACAGCATATACAATCAAATACAATGGCTGGCCAGGAGATAAAGCCATTCCCACATCAGACAACCATCCCATACCTTTTGTATGAGAGAAAAATTGAGCCAAAGTTGCTGGAAGCAATATAATGCTCGAAGCAAAAATGGGAGGTATTACTCCAGACATATTAATTTTTAATGGTAGATGACTGGTTTGTGCCGCATACACCTTACGACCTTGTGTTCTTTGGGCATAATTTACTCTTATTCTCCTTTGAGCACGCTCCATAAACACTACAAAACCTGTCACTACGACTACAACTACAGTTACTATCACTAAAGTTAAAGCTTGCATTTGCCCTTCTTTTACTTGCTGTAAGACAGATGCAATTGCCACTGGCATACTCGAAACAATTCCTGAAAAGATAATTAAAGATATGCCATTACCTACACCCTTTTCAGTAATTTGCTCGCCCAGCCACATTAAGAACATAGTTCCTGTAACTAGAGTCACAACAGCAGTAAAATAAAAAGAGAAATCTGCTTGTAATGCTATCTGCTGCCCCGCTAACCACCGCGCCATTCCTAAAGACTGAAAAATGGAAAGCAGTAACGTTAAATATCGAGTATATTGATTTATTTTTCTACGACCAGATTCGCCTTCTTTTTTCAGTTGCTCTAACTTAGGAGAAACAACAGAGAAAAGTTGAATAATAATTGATGCAGAAATATAAGGCATTATCCCAATTGCAAATACAGTTACTCGTGATAACGCACCACCCGAAAACATATTAAACAAGCTAAAGATTGTATTTTGCTGCTCATTAAAAAAATTAGCTAATCGTGTTGGATCTAAGCCTGGGACAGGAATATGTGCACCAAGACGATAAACTAAAATTCCAAGAATGACAAATACTAATCTTGATTTTAATTCGGCCAAACCACCAGAGGATTGGCCAGCGGTATGCTTTTGGTTTTTCATCTTATTCTTCTATACTGCCACCTAAACTTTCAACAACTGAACGAGCACCTTTAGTTACTCTTAGTCCTTTAAGTTTAATGGCCTTTGTTAATTCACCAGATAAAATAATTTTAACAGCTTTAATGTTACTATTAATTAATCCTGCTTGACGCAAAGCATTTATGTCAATTACCTCAGCAGTTATTTTCTCAAGTTCATTAAGACAAATTTGATCAACAGTTTTACCCACACGAGATTTAAAGCCCATTTTAGGCAATCTACGTTGAATTGGCATCTGACCGCCTTCAAAATTAATTTTATGGTAGCCACCTGCTCGAGCTTTTTGTCCCTTATGTCCTTTACCACTTGTCTTGCCTAAACCTGAACCAATTCCGCGCCCTAAACGCTTTTTAGATGGTCTTGAACCAGGATCGGGCGATAATGTATTTAAGTTCATTACACACTCTCCTCAACCAGCAACAAATAGTGGATTACATTAATAAGTCCACGAATTGCTGGAGTATCATTATGAGAAACACTAGAGTTAGTTTTGCCTAATCCTAGCTGCTTAGCTATATCAACATGCTTCGGCTTTCTACCAATTAAGCTTTTAACTAGTGTAATTTTTATTTTCTTTTCCATGGTTAGCCCGCCATAATTTCATCAACTGTTTTGCCACGCTTAGCAGCAACATAGTCAGGTGTACCAATATTCGTTAGAGCACCTATAGTTGCTCGTACAATATTACTTGGATTAGTTGAACCGATGCTTTTTGCAAGTATATTATGTACACCTAATACCTCTAATACCGCTCGCATTGCACCGCCAGCAATAATACCAGTACCTTCACTTGCAGGTTTCATAAAGACTTTAGATGCGCCATAATTCCAGGTAATTTCATGAAATATAGTAGACCCAGCTAGAGGAATATAAACCATATTTTTCTTAGCTTGATCCATTGCTTTTTGAATCGCAATAGGCACTTCACGAGCCTTTCCACGACCAAAGCCTACTTTTCCTTTACCATCACCTACTACAACTAAAACAGCAAAGCCAAAAACACGTCCGCCTTTTACTACTTTAGCAGTACGAGTTACTGATACTAATTTTTCTTGATAACCATCAGATTTGGGTGATTCATCGAATGCCATAGTTGTTCCTTAAAAATCTAATCCAGCTTCGCGAGCACCTTCTGCAAGGGCTTTCACTCTGCCATGATATTTATAGCCAGCACGATCAAAGGCAACTTCGGTAATACCTTTATCTTTAGCACGCTCACCTAAAAGCTTACCTACTAATGAAGCTTGATCTACTTTACATTTACCAGCTAAGCTAGCTCTAATTTCTTTATCTACTGATGAGCAAGCTACTAGTACTTTATCACCGAGTGTCTCAGCTTGGACTATTTGTGAATAGATATGCATTCCACTTCTATATACAACTAATCTTGCTCTACCCGATTTACGGATTAAAGCTTTTGCTTTTAATCCACGTCTATTACGCGAGATTTGCTTATTCATTACTTATACCTTATTTCTTCTTGGCTTCTTTACGAGCAATCACTTCACCAGCATATCGTATACCTTTTCCTTTATAAGGTTCAGGTGGTCTAAATGCTCTAATTTCAGAAGCAACTTGTCCTAGGATTTGCTTATCTACACCTTTTAATAAGATAGTCGTGTTATTCGGAGTCTCAACGACTACTCCATTGGGTAACTCATATTCAATCGGATGAGAAAAACCTAAAGATAAAGTAATACTTTTATCTTTAGCTTGCGCACGATATCCTACACCAACTAACTCTAGTGTTACTAGAAAACCTTCAGTAACACCATGAACCATATTATTTACTAAAGCCCTTGCTGTTCCAGCATGAGCCCATGCTTTAGGATCATTTGCCGCTGGTGCAAACTCTAACTGACTAGCGTCTGTATTTTTTATAATACTAACTAATCGATTAATTTTTTGAGTTAATATTCCTTTTGGCCCTTTTACCGTAACTTCACTATTAGCCACTGTTATTTCAACATTTGATGTATACTTTACAGGGGCTTTTGCTACTCTAGACATATCATTCCTCGCAAGTATTAAGCCACTTCACAAATGACTTCGCCACCTACACCTTTAGATTTTGCAGATATATGGGTCATTATACCTTTAGATGTAGATAATATAGCCACACCAAAACCAGGAATTGAAGATAAATCCTTATATGATTTATAAACTCTTAGTCCAGGCTTACTAATTCTTTTAATCAGCTCAATAACAGGTCTACCATGATAATATTTTAATTTTACTGTTATTGATTTTAGATTATTTTCTAATGTTTCTATAAAGTAGCTTTCAATGTAGCCTTCTTCTTTTAAAACACGAGCTATTTCTTCTTTTAGCTTAGAAGAAACTAATGTTATCTGCTGATGTTTAGCTGCTTGACCATTTCTAATTCTGGTTAGCATATCAGCCACAGGATCATGCATACTCACAATCGTTCTCCAAAAAAATTACCAGCTTGATTTTCTGCCGCCAGGTACGTTACCAACCATTAGTTGTTGTCTTAAGCAAATTCTGCAAAGACTAAACTTACGATATACTGCATGTGGTCTTCCGCAAGACTGGCATCGTGTACTATGGCGAACAGGATTTGAATTTACAGGCAATTTAGCTAATTTAGCCTGGCAATCCATAATTTCCTGGAAATCTGTAGATGACTTAATAGTTTGCTTTAGTTCATTTCTGCGTTGTCTGTACTTTTCTACTAGCTTTTGACGTTTTAGCTCTCGCATAAGCATTGATTTTTTAGCCACAATATCACCCTTTATTTTTATCTCTATCTTTCAACGGAAGATTAAATGCTTCTAATAAAGCTTTAGCTTCTTCATTAGTTTTAGCACTTGTAGTAATACAAATATCCAAACCACGTATGCCGTCAGTTTTATCATAATCAATTTCTGGAAACACGATCTGTTCTTGTATTCCCATGCTGTAATTACCAGTACCATCAAAAGACTTAGGATTTAGGCCACGGAAATCTCTAACACGAGGTAGGGTTATAGATACTAGTCTATCGAGAAATTCATACATACGCTCGCGACGTAGTGTTACTTTACAGCCGATAGGCCACCCTTCGCGGATCTTAAATCCAGCAAGAGATTTTCGAGCTTTTGTAACCACTGGTTTTTGACCAGAAATAAGCGTCATGTCTTCAACAGCATGATTCATTACTTTTTTATCGCCAACAGCTTCACCGACACCCATATTCAAAGTTATTTTAAGCAGTTTAGGCACTTCCATAATACTAGAATAGTTAAACCGCTTCATCATCATAGGGACGACATCTTTATTATAAAACTCTTTCAGTCTAGCCATTTCAATCACCTAATTAAACACGGTCAATAATTTCATCATTAGATTTAAAATATCTAACTTTTTTACTTACACCGCCGTTATCAATAAACTTAAAGCCTACTTTGTCAGCTTTCTTCGTAATAGGGTTGTAATGAGCCACATTCGAAACATGAAGTGGAGCTTCTTTAGTAATTATTCCACCTCTATTCTCAGGTTGTTGTGGATTGGCTTTTACGTGCTTTTTAATAAGATTGCCGCCTTCAACAACCACAGCATCTTCAATTACACGAAGAACCTTGCCTACATGACCTTTACTTTTACCTGCGATAATAATTACTTCATCGCCTGATTTAATGCGTTTCATATTTAATCCTTCTTACAAAACTTCAGCAGCTAGAGAGATAATCTTCATGAATTTCTCACGTAGCTCACGAGTAACTGGTCCGAATATACGCGTACCTATTGGCTCGTTCTGATTGTTTAAGAGTACTGCAGCATTACCATCAAAACGGATTAAAGAGCCATCATCTCTTCTTACGCCTTGAGCTGTTCTAACTACAACAGCTTTCATTACAGCACCTTTTTTTACTTTACTTCTTGGTATAGCGTCTTTAATGCTAACCTTTATCACATCTCCGACACGTGCATATCGTCGGTGTGAGCCACCAAGTACCTTAATACACATAACTTTACGTGCTCCGCTGTTATCAGCCACTTCAAGCACCGTCTGCATTTGGATCATTTTATTCTCCAGCTCTAATTTCGACCAGAAAAAGGTTGCTGATTATATCAGGCCTTTTAGGGTTTTAAAAGTAAATCAACAATATTGATTAAGAAATTACTTCTACTAATACCCAACTTTTCGTTTTAGAGAGTGGTCTTGACTCACGGACTTTAACAGTATTGCCTATTTGACATACTTCATTTTCATCATGAGCATGAATTTTAGTTCTACGCTTCATAATTTTTCCATATTTAGGATGCTTAACAGTACGCTCTATCATCACCACTATGGTTTTATCCATTTTGTCGCTAACTACTTTTCCAACCAGTGTTCTGGCATTTGATTCACTAGTAGACATGTTACTTTCCTGCCTTTTCAGTCAACAATGTTTTTACTCGTGCCACTGATTTACGCACCATTGTAATTAGGTGAGTTTTATCTAGTGAGCCACTTGCTTTTTTCATTCGTAAGTTAAATTGTTCTTTACGTAACGAAAGCAATTCATTTTGCAATTCCTCTTGAGATAAATTGCGTAATTCTTCAATTTTTTTCATTACATCACCGTCCTTTCTTCAAAGGTTACTTTGAAAGGAAGTTTTGCTTTAGCTAAATTGAATGCTTCCATAGCAAGTTCTTTAGATATACCTTCCATTTCAAACAAAACTTTACCTGGTTGTATTTGAGCTACCCAGTATTCAACGCTACCTTTACCTTTACCTTGTCGAACTTCTAAAGGCTTCTGAGTAATAGGTTTATCTGGAAACACTCTAATCCAAATTTTTCCACCACGCTTAATATGACGTGTCATAGCACGACGAGCAGCTTCAATTTGACGCGCAGTCAAACGTCCACGCTCAAGCGCTTTTAAACCAAACTCACCGAAACTGATTTTACTGCCGCGTAAGGCTAAGCCTCTATTACGACCTTTCATTTGTTTTCGGTATTTAGTACGCTTTGGTTGCAACATGATTTTTAATCCTCACTCACTGGGCGCTATCTGTTGATCTTTTCTTTTGAGGGAGCACCTCGCCCTTGAAGATCCAGACTTTTACACCAATAATTCCGTAGGTAGTTTTAGACTCAGCTGTACCGTAATCAATATCAGCTCTGAATGTATGTAAAGGTACACGCCCTTCTCTATACCATTCACTTCGAGCAATTTCAGCACCACCTAATCGTCCGCTCACACAGATTTTAATTCCTTTAGCACCTGATTTTAAAGCTGATGTTACAGCTCGCTTCATTGCTCTTCTAAACATAACGCGCTGCTCTAACTGCTGAGCAATACCTTCAGCTACTAGAGTAGAATCCAACTCAGGTTTTTTAATTTCTTCAATATTTAAATGTACTGGGACACCTAGTTTATCCGAAATCTCCTGACGTAATGTTTCTATACCACCGCCTTTTTTACCAATAATAACGCCTGGTCTTGCGGTAAGTATAGTTACCACTGCATTGTTGGCTGGTCTTTCAATTAAAATCTTGCTTACTGCGGCAGCCATTAATTTTTTCTTCAATTCAGCACGAAGCTTAATATCTTGAATTAAAAATTCTGCATATCGCTTTCCAGCAAACCATTTTGAATTCCAATCTTTAATAATTCCAAGACGTATTCCTATTGGGTTAACTTTCTGTCCCATTGCTATTCCTCATCAGATACTTTAATGGTGATATGGCAAGTTCTCTTGCAAATGCGATTTGCACGACCCTTAGCTCTGGGACTAATGCGTTTTAGCGTTGCCGCTTCATCGACGCATACCATACCTACTTTAAGATCATCAATGTCAGCCCCATTATTATTCTCTGCATTCGCAATAGCAGATTCTAATAATTTAAGCATTAATTGAGCACCTTTTTTAGGCGTGAACTTGAGAACATCAAGCGCACTTGATACATTCATATTACGTATCATATCAGCTACTAACCTGCCTTTTTGTGCAGATAAAGGAGCGCCTTTTAATTTAGCTGTAACTTCCATAATATCCTCTTACTTACCCTTGGCTTTTCTGTCACCAGAGTGGCCTTTGAATGTACGAGTCATGGCAAACTCACCTAATTTGTGACCAACCATATTATCGGTAATAAATACGGGAACATGATCTTTGCCGTTATGTACAGCTATAGTTAAATCAATCATTTCAGGAACGATTGTAGAACGTCTAGACCAAGTTTTTATTGGTTTTTTAGATTTAGATTTGATCGCAGCTTCAACTTTACTGATCAAATGATGGTCAATAAAAGGACCTTTTCTTATAGAACGAGCCACTTGATATCCTCTCAAAAATTATTTTTTCTTACGACGTCTAACGATAAAACTATCAGTTCGTTTATTACTTCTAGTTTTGTATCCTTTGGTCGGTAATCCCCATGGAGATACTGGATGACGTCCGCCAGAAGTTCTACCTTCTCCTCCACCATGTGGATGATCTACTGGGTTCATAGCAACACCGCGAACAGTAGGACGAATGCCTCTCCAACGTTTAGCACCAGCTTTACCTAAAGCACGTAAACTATGCTCACTATTACTTACTTCACCAATAACAGCACGACATAATACATGTATCTTTCGCATTTCTCCAGAGCGTAGTCGAAGAGTTGCATAAACACCTTCTTTTGCAACTATTTGTCCACTACACCCAGCGCTACGCAACATTTGTGCACCTTTTCCTGCTTTCATTTCCACACAATGTATGGTAGTACCTACAGGAATGTTTTTTAGTGGTAAACAATTACCTATACTAATTGGGGAATCAGCGCCACTAACTACAGTTGCACCAACTTCAAGATTAGCAGGGGCAATAATGTACCTTTTCTCGCCATCAGCATAAGCAATCAATGCAATTAATGCTGTTCTATTTGGATCATACTCTAATCGCTCAACACGACCATTAATACCATCTTTATTTCTTTTAAAATCAATAATTCGGTATTTTTGACTATGACCGCCACCTATATGTCGTACAGTAATACGACCTTGGTTATTACGTCCACCAGTTTTCTTTAATTTTTCAACTAATGACGCCAGGGGCTTACCTTTATGGATATTGTGATGAACAACACGTAACTCGCCACGCTTTCCTGGTGATGTAGGTTTGGATTTTAATAATGCCATCTTGATCTACCCTTATTCAGTAACTGTAAAGTCAATATCTTGATCAGCATGAAGAGATACAAAGGCTTTCTTCCAGTCACTACGCTTGCCACTTGTTTGTTTGAAGCGCTTAGTTTTACCCTTCACATTTACAATAGATACTTTTTTAACTTTTACATTAAATATGTGCTCAACAGCCATTTTAATTTCGCTTTTAGTTGCATCTTTTAATACTTTAAAAGTGAACTGCTTCAATTTTTCAGCTATTACTGTAGTCTTTTCAGAGGTATGTGGTTCACGTAGAACCATCATCAATCTTTCAGCGTTCATTGTAACTGTTCCTCAATTTTTTTAATTGCAGCCTCTGTAACAACAACTTTTTCAAATCTAAGTAAGGAAACAGGATCTATAGTTGTAACATCACAGATATCGTAGTCAATTAAGTTTCTGGAGCCTAGATATTCGTTCTCGCCTACTTCACTCATAATAATCAGTGCATTTTTAATATTGAGCTGATTCATTTTATTAGCAAAATCCTTTGTTTTATGACTTTCACATTCAAAGTTACTTACAACAAGAAGATTTTCTGTACGGCAAAGTTCGGAGATTATACTACGTAATGCGCGTTTGTACATTTTTTTATTCAATTTTTGTGAATAATCTCTCTTTTTAGATGCAAAAGTGACGCCACCACTTCTCCAAAGAGGGCTTCTGATAGTTCCTGCTCTAGCTCTACCAGTACCTTTTTGATTCCATGGTTTTTTTCCACCACCTCGAACCTCAGAGCGAGTTTTTTGGGCACTATTCCCACTTCGAGCATTATTCATATAAGTTACAACGGCCTGGTGTATTAAACCTTCATTATAACTGTATGCAAAAACATCGCTGTTTAGTTTAATATTTGCTTTTGTATCAATTGTTGTAATTTCCATCACTCACCTCTTGCTTGCTTTTTTACTGCATGCTTAACTTCAAGGCGAGCACCTGGTGCGCCAGGAATAGCACCTTTAATGAGCAGTAGATTTCTTTCCACATCAACGCGTACTAATTCAAGACTTTGGACTGTACAACGAGCATTACCTAAATGCCCTGCCATTTTTTTCCCTTTGAAGACACGACCAGGAGTTTGATTTTGTCCGATAGAACCTGGAACACGATGCGATCTAGAGTTACCATGACTTGCATCTTGAGTTCTAAAATTATGTCTTTTTACAGTACCCGCAAATCCTTTACCTTTTGTAATACCAGACACATCAACATATTGGCCAGCAGTAAAAAGATCACTTACTGATATAGCTTGTCCGAGTTTGAACTTATCTTCATCTTCGATACGAAACTCAACTTGCATGTCGCCTGCTTCTATTTCAGCTTTAGCACAATGTCCAGCTAAAGGCTTAGAAACTTTGTTTGCCTTTTTTGTACCAGCAGTTAACTGCACAGCTGAATAACCATCATTATCTACAGTTTTAAGCTGAGAGACATGATTAGGATGTATTTCTACTACAGATACTGGAACCGAGACTCCTTCTGGAGTAAAAATACGTGTCATTCCAATTTTACGACCTAATAAACCGATCATGATTGTAATACCTCTTGTTTATCCTTGCTTATGATTAATCATCAAGGCTTATCTGAACATCTACTCCAGCAGCCAGATCTAGCTTCATCAGAGCATCAACTGTTTTTTCAGTTGGATGAACAATAACGACCAGGCGTTTATGAGTGCGTAATTCATATTGATCTCGCGCATCTTTATTAACGTGAGGTGAAATCAATACAGTAAATTTTTCTTTGCGAATCGGCAAAGGTATTGGCCCACGGATTTGTGCGCCAGTACGTTTTGCAGTCTCAACGATTTCTCGAGTTGATAAATCGATTAATCGGTGATCAAAGGATTTTAATCTTATTTTAATATTCTGATTGTTACTCATTATAATTACTCGATTATTTTAGCGACAACACCGGCGCCTACAGTACGGCCACCTTCTCTAATTGCAAAGCGTAGTCCTTCTGTCATTGCAATTGGTGCATGTAAGTTAACAGTTAATTGAACATTATCACCTGGCATCACCATTTCAATACCTGAAGGTAAATCACAAGTTCCTGTTACGTCTGTTGTTCTGAAGTAAAACTGGGGTCGATATCCATTGAAAAATGGAGTATGGCGCCCACCTTCATCTTTAGACAATACATATACTTCTGCTTCAAATTTAGTATGAGGCTTAATTGTTCCTGGCTTAGCAAGCACTTGTCCGCGCTCTACTTCATCCCGCTTAGTACCACGTAATAATACACCTACGTTATCCCCAGCACGGCCTTCGTCTAATAATTTACGGAACATTTCAACGCCAGTACAGGTAGTTTTTTGCGTATCTCTGATTCCAACAATTTCAACTTCTTCACCAACTTTAACAATTCCGCTTTCAACTCGGCCTGTTACTACTGTGCCTCGACCAGAGATTGAAAATACGTCTTCAATTGGTAATAAAAATGCTTTGTCAATATTTCGAACAGGTTCAGGAATATAAGCATCTAATGTGTCAACTAGTTTCTCGATCGCAGGAACTCCAATCTCGCTGGTATCCCCTTCTAGTGCTTTTAATGCAGAACCTACAACAATAGGTATATCATCGCCAGGAAATTCATAACTGCTTAGTAAATCACGTACTTCCATCTCTACTAGTTCTAGTAATTCAGGATCGTCCACCATATCCGCTTTGTTCATGAAGACTACAATATAGGGAACACCTACTTGGCGTGACAACAAAATATGTTCTCTCGTCTGTGGCATTGGACCATCAGCAGCTGATACTACTAATATCGCTCCGTCCATTTGCGCTGCTCCAGTGATCATGTTCTTAACATAATCCGCATGGCCTGGGCAATCTACGTGTGCATAGTGACGGTTTTTAGATTCATATTCAACGTGTGCAGTAGAGATTGTTATTCCGCGCTCTCTTTCTTCTGGTGCCGCATCAATTTGGTCATAAGCCTTGGCTTCTCCACCAAATTTCTTAGCCATAATCGTCGTAATAGCTGCTGTTAATGTCGTCTTACCATGATCTACGTGGCCAATTGTTCCCACATTAACGTGTGGCTTCTTACGTTCAAATTTTTCCTTTCCCATTTCAATAACCTCGTTAACTTTTATTGTTTCTTGATAATTGCTTCAGCAATATTATTTGGTGCTTCAGCATACTTAGAAAATTCCATCGTATATGTTGCTCGTCCTTGAGTAGCAGAACGTAGATCGGTGGAATAACCAAACATCTCTGCAAGTGGTACTTCAGCTCGAACAATTTTTCCAGCTGGAGAATCTTCCATACCTTGAACTAAACCACGACGTCTATTGAGGTCTCCCATTACATCGCCCATGTAATCTTCTGGAGTAACCACTTCTACAGCCATAATTGGTTCAAGTAATACTGGCTTAGCTTTTAAAGCACCTTGTTTGAAGCATTGTGATCCAGCAATTTTAAATGCCATTTCACTTGAGTCTACCTCATGGAAAGAACCATCAAATAGAGTGACTTTAACGTCAACTACAGGATAACCTGCAATAACTCCATTTTGCATTTGTTCTTGGATCCCTTTGTCAACTGCAGGTATATATTCTTTGGGAATAACACCACCTACAATCGCATTCACAAACTCATATCCCTTGCCTGGCTCTTGTGGCTCGATTTTTAACCATACGTGACCATATTGACCACGACCACCAGATTGTCGTACAAATTTTCCTTCTTGCTCTACAGCTTGCTTTAATGTTTCTCGGTAGGCTACTTGAGGTTTACCTACGTTGGCTTCAACATTAAATTCTCTACGCATACGGTCAACAATAATTTCTAAATGAAGCTCACCCATACCTTCAATAATTGTTTGACCAGTTTCTTCGTCAGTATGAACTCTGAACGAAGGATCTTCTTGAGCTAGTTTTCCTAAAGCAACGCCCATTTTTTCTTGATCGGCTTTAGTTTTGGGTTCAACAGCTACTGCAATTACTGGATCTGGAAAATCCATTCTTTCTAAAATAACAGGATTATTTAGATCACAAAGGGTATCGCCGGTAGTCACTGTTTTTAAGCCTACTGCCGCTGCAATATCACCTGCACGAACTTCTTTAATTTCTTCTCTAGAATTTGCGTGCATTTGTAATAACCGACCAATACGCTCTTTTTTATCTTTAACAGAATTTAGTAAAGTATCACCTGACTTAACTATTCCTGAATAAGCTCTAAAATATGTTAAAGTACCAACAAACGGATCGGTAGCAATTTTAAATGCTAGAGCAGAGAATGGTGCTTCATAACTAGTTTCTCTAGTTGTTTCATTGCCATCATCATCTGTCCCTTGAACCGCAGGAATGTCAAGTGGTGAAGGAAGGTATTCAACAACCCCATCAAGTACTGCTTGAACCCCTTTATTTTTAAAGGCTGATCCACAAAAAACAGGAACAACTTGATTGGTCACTGTAAGGTGGCGTAAAGCTGCTTTAATTTCATCTTCACTTAATTCTTCACCTTCAAGATATTTTTCCATTATTTCTTCAGAAGCTTCAGCTGCGGCTTCAACTAGTAAAGTACGGTACTCTTCACATTCAGCTTTCAGTGCTTCAGGAACTTCACCATATTTGAAAGTCATACCTTTATTGTCTTCATCCCAATGAATCGCTTTCATTTTGATAAGATCAATTACCCCTTTAAATTCTTCTTCTGCACCGATAGGGATTTGTACAACTACAGGATTAGAACCCAGACGCTGTTTAATTTGAGAAACTACGCGATGAAAATTAGCCCCCATTCTATCCATTTTGTTTACAAACACAATACGTGGTACGCCGTATTTATTAGCTTGTCTCCAAACTGTTTCTGACTGTGGCTCTACACCAGATACTGAGTCAAATACAACTACTGCGCCATCAAGTACACGAAGCGATCTCTCTACTTCAATCATAAAATCAACGTGTCCTGGAGTATCAATAATATTGATTCGGTGTGGATCAAATTGTTTATCCATACCTGGCCAATAACAGGTTGTCGCAGCGGAAGTAATAGTAATACCTCGCTCTTGCTCTTGAACCATCCAGTCCATCGTCGCAGCACCGTCATGCACCTCACCAATTTTGTGAGACATACCAGTATAGTATAAAACTCGTTCTGTTGTCGTAGTTTTACCAGCATCAACGTGAGCCGCAATGCCTATATTTCTATATCGTTTTAATGGAGTTGACACCGCATACCTCTCTTAATTCCATCTGAAATGAGCGAAAGCTTGGTTTGCTTTTGCCATTTTATGAGTATCTTCACGCTTCTTCACTGCTGAGCCTTTAGTTTCATAGGCATCCATCAATTCTCCGGCTAAACGCAACATCATACCTTTTTCACCGCGAGAACGAGCAGCTTGAACAATCCAGCGCATACCTAAAGCAATACTACGATCATGTCTTACTTCTACAGGCACTTGATACGTTGCTCCACCCACACGACGAGAACGAACCTCTACGCTTGGACGAACATTATTCAAAGCCTCTTCAAAATATCTAAGAACAGTACTTGTACCTGTACCAGAACCTGACTCACCATCTTCATCAGTTTTCTTAGCTTTTTTTACACGGTCTTCTAATACATCTAAGGCACCATATATTATTTTCTCAGCAGTAGATTTTTTACCGCTGACCATTAGCACGTTGATAAATTTTGCCAATAGTTCACTATGATGTTTTGGATCTGGCAGAATTTCACGTTTGGGGACTTCTCTTCTTCTAGGCATCTTAATTTCCTACAATCAGTTATTTTTTATCTTTTGGTTTCTTTGTACCATACTTAGAACGACCTTGTTTACGATCATTAACTCCTGAAGTATCTAAACTACCTCGAACAGTATGGTAACGCACCCCAGGTAAGTCTTTAACACGACCACCTCTAATCAGAACAACAGAGTGCTCTTGAAGGTTATGGCCTTCACCGCCAATATATGAACTTACTTCAAATCCATTGGTTAAACGTACACGGGCAACCTTACGCATTGCTGAGTTAGGTTTTTTAGGTGTAGTAGTGTAAACACGTGTACATACACCGCGTCTCTGAGGACATGACTCTAGTGCTGGGACGTTACTTTTCTTTTTTACGTCGGCACGAGGCTTTCTTACTAACTGATTAATAGTAGCCATTTCTACTTAACTCCGATCTGTCACTTGTGAATATTTCGAGTGCATAAAGAGGCCGGATTCTATATAGATATGGCAGGTTTGTCAAGCCTAAACCTGCCTTTTTTGAATCCAGATTAGTGATCATGATTATCCGCATTTAATGCTTCACTTAATGCATGCTCTACATCACTAGCTGTAACTGTATGAATTACATGCTCGCCACCTGCTGCAGCCCTTGCTTTTTTTGCCTTTCGGCTTTGGTGATAAGTATACCCTGTTCCTGCTGGAATTAAGCGACCTACCATCACATTTTCTTTTAAACCTCGTAAATCATCAATTTTTCCACTTACCGCCGCTTCTGTTAACACTCGCGTAGTTTCTTGGAAAGATGCAGCAGAAATAAAGGATTCCGTTGCTAAAGATGCTTTAGTAATACCCAATAGAATTGGAGTACCACGTGCAGCTTGCTTGTCTTCGGCTAGAAGACGATCATTCTCTTCAAGCATTACACTTTCTTCAATTTGCTCGCCTGCTAGGAATTTTGAGTCTCCTGCAAAAGTAATGACTCGTTTACGAAGCATTTGTCTAACAATTACTTCGATATGTTTATCATTAATTTTTACTCCTTGTAAACGATATACATCTTGTACTTCATTTACAATGTAATTTGCTAAAGCACCAACCCCTAGTAAACGGAGTATATCGTGAGGATTTAGAGCACCTTCAGCAATTATTTCGCCTCGTTCTACATGCTCTCCTTCGAAGACAGAAATATGTCTCCATTTTGGAATTAATTCCTCATGACATTCATCTTCATTAACGTTAATAATTAATCTGCGTTTACCCTTAGTTTCTTTACCGAAGTTAACTAAACCAGAAACTTCAGCCATTACTGCAGAGTCTTTCGGTTTGCGCGCCTCAAACAAGTCAGCAACCCGTGGTAGACCCCCTGTAATATCACGTGTCTTAGAGCGTTCTTGCGGGATACGTGCAATAACATCTCCTACACCAACTAAACCACCGTCTTCAAAATTCACAATGGCATCTACAGGTAAGTAATATTGAGCAGGAACATTAGTACCAGCAAGGAAGATATCTTCTCCATCATTGCCAACTAATTTCACCATAGGTCTTAAATCACGACCAGCTGCACTACGTTGTTTAGCATCAATAATTACTATATTACTCAAGCCTGTTAACTCATCAGTTTGTCGATTCATTGTAATACCTTCAATTAAATCAACAAATTTCAAATTACCTTTTACTTCAGATATAACTGGATGGGTATGAGGGTCCCAAGTTGCAATTACTTGCCCAGCTTCTACTGGAGAATTATCATGAACAGAAATTACTGCTCCGTAAGGAACTTTATAACGCTCTCTTTCGCGACCGAACTCATCAACAATAGTAACCTCTCCCGAACGAGATACGGCGACAAGGTTTTTGTTTTCATGGGTTACTGTCTTAATATTATGTAACCGGATAACGCCTTTTGTTTTAATTTGAATATTATTAGCTGCTGTAGCTCTTGATGCAGCGCCTCCGATATGGAAGGTACGCATAGTCAACTGAGTTCCAGGTTCTCCGATTGATTGTGCAGCAATAATACCCACTGCTTCACCGGTATTAACTAGATGACCACGAGCTAAATCACGACCATAACATTTAGCACATAAACCAAATCGTGTTTGACAAGTAATTGGCGATCTCACCATTACCTGATCTACACCTTGTTTTTCTAGTTTATCTACCCATTCCTCGTCAAGTAAAGTGCCTGCAGTTACTACTGGCTCTGTTTGATTTGGAATATATACATCTGAAGCAACAACACGACCTAATACGCGCTCATGTAAAGGTTCTACGATATCGCCACCTTCGATTAAAGGCTGCATCAAGATACCTGTATCAACACCACAATCATCTTCAGTAATAACCACATCTTGTGCGACATCTACTAGACGACGTGTTAAATAACCTGAGTTTGCTGTTTTTAACGCTGTATCTGCTAATCCTTTACGTGCTCCGTGTGTAGAAATAAAGTATTGGAATACATTTAAACCTTCACGGAAGTTCGCTGTAATTGGTGTTTCAATAATAGAGCCATCTGGTGCAGCCATCAATCCACGCATACCAGCTAGCTGCCTAATTTGAGCAGCCGATCCCCTTGCCCCAGAATCCGCCATCATGAAGATTGGATTAAAGGACTCTTGTCTCACTGTTTTTCCTTGAATATTGATCACTTCTTCAGTCGCAATTCGAGTCATCATTGACTTGGCAACTAATTCATTTGTACGAGACCAAATATCAATTACTTTATTATAACGCTCACCATTAGTCACTAGACCAGAACGGAATTGAGATTCAATTTCACGCACTTCATTATCAGCATGTTCAATAATACTTGCTTTGTCTTCTGGAATTTCCATATCTTCAATACCAATAGAAATACCAGAGCGCGTTGCATATTTAAATCCAGTATACATAAGTTGGTCAGCAAAGATGACTGTTTCTTTTAAACCAAAATTTCTATAACAGCTATCAATAACTTTAGAGATTACCTTCTTCGTCATTGTACGATTAATGGTCGAGAAAGACATTCCTTGAGGTAAAACTTCAGCAAGAATAGCTCGACCAACTGTTGTTTCAACCAAGTGGTAGTCTGTCCCTTCTTCTTTCAGCATCCGAATTTTTATTTTTGCATGAATATCAAGATGTCCAGCTTCATAAAAATTCTTAGCTTCTTGCGCACTAACGAATATTTTTCCTTCGCCTAAGGCATTAACCTTTTCACGAGTCAAATAGTATAAACCAAGTACAACGTCCTGACTGGGAACAATAATAGGCTCACCATTAGCCGGAGATAAAATGTTGTTGGTAGACATCATTAAAGAGCGTGCTTCTAATTGTGCTTCTAAAGTTAAAGGCACATGCACAGCCATTTGGTCTCCATCAAAGTCAGCGTTATATGCTGTACAGACTAGTGGATGGAGTTGAATTGCCTTACCTTCAATAAGAACAGGTTCAAAAGCTTGAATACCTAAACGGTGTAACGTAGGTGCGCGGTTTAGTAAAATAGGATGCTCACGAATTACATCATCTAGAATATCCCAAACTACAGACTCTTCACGCTCAACCATTTTCTTAGCTGCTTTAATAGTTGTAGCTAAACCTCTAAATTCTAGTTTAGAAAAAATAAATGGCTTAAATAATTCTAATGCCATTTTTTTAGGCAATCCACATTGATGTAAACGCAATGTAGGCCCTACTACAATTACAGAACGACCAGAATAATCTACTCGCTTACCAAGAAGGTTTTGACGAAAACGTCCTTGCTTACCTTTAATCATATCTGCTAATGACTTTAAAGGTCTTTTATTTGTACCTGTAATTGCACGACCTCTACGACCATTATCTAGTAATGCATCCACTGACTCTTGTAACATACGCTTTTCATTACGGACAATGATATCTGGCGCATTAAGATCAAGAAGCCTTTTTAAGCGATTATTTCTATTAATAACTCGTCTATATAAGTCATTTAAATCAGAAGTAGCAAAACGACCACCATCTAATGGCACTAACGGTCTCAAATCAGGCGGAAGAACTGGTAATACATCCATAATCATCCATTCTGGTTTGTTACCTGAATCATAGAAGGCTTCTAAGAGCTTTAATCGTTTAGTGATCTTTTTGATCTTCGTTTCGGAATTAGTTGTTGGTAACTCTTCACGCAAACTTTTAATTTCTTCTTCAAGATCAATTTGTCGCAGTAGATCACGAATTGCTTCAGCACCCATACGGGCGTCAAATTCATCACCGTATTGCTCCATAGCATCAAGATAAGCTTCATCGTTGAGTAACTGTCCTCGCTCTAGTTCAGTCATACCAGGTTCAACAACAACAAAAGCTTCGAAGTAAAGTACTCGCTCAATATCCCTTAAAGTCATATCTAGTAATAAACCGATTCTAGATGGAAGCGATTTTAAGAACCAGATATGTGCAACTGGACTAGCTAATTCAATATGTCCCATACGCTCACGACGTACTTTTGCAAGTGCCAATTCAACACCACATTTTTCACAAATAACGCCACGATGTTTTAATCTTTTGTATTTGCCGCAGAGACATTCATAATCTTTTACTGGACCAAAGGTCTTAGCGCAAAATAAACCATCGCGCTCTGGCTTAAATGTACGATAGTTAATCGTTTCTGGTTTCTTTACTTCACCATAAGACCATGAACGAATTAATTCAGGTGAGGCCAATGCGATTTTAATCGCATCAAACTCTTCACTTTGCCCCTGTTGTTTGAGGATACCTAATAAATCACTCATTACAGGCGCTTTTTTCATTGGGTCGTTGCTTAGAGTAGCCAAGTCTATGCCTCCAAAAATTGGTTAGTCAGTATCGCTAAATGGTTAATCATGATCTAATTCGATATCAATACCAAGTGCTCTAATTTCCTTCAACAATACGTTAAACGATTCAGGCATACCTGGATCCATACGATGATCTCCATCGACTATGTTTTTATAGATCTTTGTTCTTCCGCCAACGTCATCTGATTTAACAGTTAACATTTCCTGTAATGTATATGCAGCTCCATAAGCTTCTAAAGCCCACACCTCCATTTCCCCAAAACGCTGTCCTCCAAATTGGGCTTTACCACCAAGCGGTTGTTGTGTAACTAAGCTATAAGAACCAGTAGAACGAGCATGCATTTTATCATCAACTAAATGATTGAGTTTTAGCATGTACATATAGCCTACAGTTACTTTGTTATCAAATTTATTACCTGTTCTACCATCTATGAGTGTCGTTTTTCCGTCTGAAGGTAAATCAGCTAACAATAACATACGTTTAATTTCTTCTTCCGATGCGCCATCAAAAACAGGAGTTGCCATTGGCACGCCAGCACGAAGATTATCTGCTAGTCTCATCAATTCATTATCATTTAAACAATCAAGATTAACACGCTGTTTATCATGGTTATAAATTTGATTTAAAAATTGCTTAACTTCTTGCAGTGATTTTTGACTTTCTAACATTTGATTAATTTTTTTACCTAAGCCTTTAGCTGCAAGTCCAAGGTGAGTTTCAAGTACCTGTCCAATATTCATACGTGAGGGTACACCTAAAGGATTAAGTACGATATCAACCGCTGTTCCATCTTCCATATGAGGCATATCTTCAATAGGCACTACCATTGAAATAACCCCTTTATTACCATGGCGTCCTGCCATTTTATCACCTGGTTGAATACGTCTTTTAACTGCTAAATATACTTTAACAATTTTTAAAACACCTGGAGCTAGATCATCGCCTTGAATAATTTTTTTACGACTATCATTAAAACGCTTTTCCATTTCTTTTGTTAGCAACTCTAACTGCTTAGACAATTGCTCTAATTGTTGGCTGGTTTCATCATTTTCAATACGAATATCAAACCATTTCTCACGAGTTACTTTATCTAAATATTCTTGGGTAACAGTAGAATTAGGCTTAAGATTACTAGGTCCACCGCTAGCTACTTTGTCTAAGAGTAAATTAGCAACACGATGATAAATATCTTCTTCTCGAATTCGTCTTTCATCGATCAAATCTTTACGAACGCGCGCTAAATGCTCTTCTTCAATACTTTTAGCCCGTGCATCTTTTTCAAGGCCATCGCGGGTAAACACTTGTACATCTATCACCGTACCATTCATGCCTGATGGAACACGAAGAGAAGAGTCTTTGACATCAGATGCTTTCTCACCAAAAATTGCTCTTAATAATTTCTCTTCTGGAGTAAGTTGAGTTTCACCTTTCGGGGTTACTTTACCAACTAGAATATCACCAGCACTAACTTCTGCCCCAATAAAGACAACACCTGATTCATCAAGACTAGATAATGCAGACTCACCTACATTAGGTATATCAGCCGTTATTTCTTCTGTTCCTAATTTAGTATCACGAGCAATACAAGTTAGTTCTTCAATATGAATAGTTGTAAATCGATCTTCTTGAACAATTCGCTCAGAAATTAAGATAGAGTCTTCAAAGTTATATCCATTCCAAGGCATAAATGCTACAAGTAAATTTTGGCCTAAAGCTAATTCACCCATATCAGTACAGGGACCATCAGCTAGAACATCCCCTCGTTGGATACGATCGCCAGTTGAAACAATAGGACGCTGATTGATACATGTATCTTGATTCGATCTGAAGTATTTAGTTAAGTTATAGATATCTACACCAGTTTCTCCTGCTGTAGTTTCATCATCATTAACACGAACCACAATACGTGAAGCATCAACAAGATCAATAATACCACCTCGTTTAGCAACTACTGAAACTCCGGAATCAGAAGCAACAATGCGCTCCATTCCTGTACCAACTAATGGTTTTTCAGATCGTAAAGTAGGAACTGCTTGACGCTGCATGTTAGAACCCATCAAAGCTCGGTTCGCATCATCATGCTCCAAGAAAGGAATTAAAGAAGCTGCTACAGATACAATCTGCTTAGGTGAAACATCCATATAATTGATTTTATCTGGTGTTGTTAGTGAAAATTCATTTTGATGTCGACATGGTACTAAATCAGCAAGGATATTTCCTTGCGCGTCTAAGGCAACACTGGATTGAGCAATATATTGATCTACTTCTTCAATAGCAGATAAATATTCGATCTCTTCCGTTACGCGACCATCAACTACCTTACGGCAAGGTGTTTCAATAAAGCCATAGTCATTAGTTCGAGCATACACCGATAATGAATTTATCAATCCAATATTTGGACCTTCTGGAGTTTCAATAGGGCAGACGCGACCATAGTGAGTTGTATGTACGTCACGCACTTCAAAGCCAGCTCTTTCACGCGTTAAACCACCAGGGCCTAAGGCTGATACACGTCGTTTATGAGTTACTCCAGACAAAGGATTTACTTGATCCATGAACTGAGATAATTGGCTGGAACCAAAAAATTCTTTAACAGCAGCGGAAACGGGCTTAGCATTAATTAAATCCTGTGGCATTAAATTTTCTGATTCAACTAAGCTTAAACGCTCTTTAACTGCTCGTTCAACACGAACTAAGCCAACTCGGAATTGATTCTCAGCCATTTCGCCAACACTGCGTACACGGCGATTACCTAAATGGTCAATATCATCAACCATACCAATCCCATTTCGAATTGCAATTAACGTTTTAATTACAGCAAGAATATCTTCTTTAGTTAAAGTGCCTGGACCTTCATCATTTTTTCTGCCTACGCGACGATTAAATTTCATGCGTCCTACAGCAGACAGATCATAGCGCTCATCTACGAAAAATAAATTTTTAAATAAAGCTTCAGCAGCTTCTTTTGTAGGCGGCTCACCAGGACGCATCATACGATAAATTTCAACTAGTGCATCTAATTGTGAAGTGCTTGGATCTATTTTTAGCGTATCAGAAATATAGGAACCTTGATCTAAATCATTGGTATAAATCATATCTATATTTAAAATACCATTTTCCGCCATTAGATCTAATAAATCTTCAGTAATTTCATCATTGGCTTGGGCAATAAACTCACCAGTCTCGGTATTGATTATGTTTTTTGCTAGTATTTTTCCAATCAGATAGTCTCTAGGAACGATGAGATCTTTCATCATTGCTTTTTCCATCTGCTTAATATGACGAGCAGTAATGCGACGACCCTGCTCAACAATTAACTCACCAGTTTCAGGAATTATTATATCAAAAGATGCAATTTCACCCCTGAGTCGTTGAGGGATTAAATCAATATGATATTCTCCATTTTTTAGATGACAACTAGTGATTTCAAAAAACTCAGCAAGAATATCTTCTGCCTCATATCCTAATGCGCGCAATATAATAGTTACTGGTAATTTGCGCCGTCTATCAATTCGTGCATAAACACAATCTTTTGGATCAAATTCAAAATCTAACCAAGATCCACGATATGGAATAATTCGAGCTGAATAAAGTAGTTTGCCTGAAGAATGAGTTTTCCCTTTATCATGTTCAAATATTACGCCAGGCGAGCGATGTAGTTGTGATACAACAACGCGTTCAGTTCCATTAATTACAAAAGTCCCTACGTCAGTCATTAAAGGAATTTCACCCATGAACACGTCTTGCTCACGGATATCTTTAATAGGTTTTGGTTCACCGCTTGCATCTTTATCAAGCACAATCAATCTAATTTTTACTCGCAAAGGAGCAGAATAGGTTAAGCCTCTTAATTTACATTCGCGTACATCAAATGCAGGCTCGCCTAATTTATAACCAACATATTCTAATCTAGCATTGCCAGAAAAACTATCTATGGGAAACACCGATGAAAACGCAGCATGTAATCCGGTATTTAATTGTTCATTTAATTTGCTATCAGCTTGGAGAAAATCCCTATAAGACTTAAGTTGGATTTCAAGCAGATTTGGTATGGGCATTATATCGGTCTGCTTACCAAAGCTTTTGCGAAATCGTTTTTTCTCAGCATGTGAATATTGAGGTTTAGCTTCTGCAACGGCCATGGTGGTTCCTCTGTAAATTATTGATGACTTTCAAACGCGTAAACCCAGCCATGTAGACCATGGCTGGGTCTTATATAACTTATGTTATTTAGTTATTTAACTTCTACTGTAGCACCAGCTTCTTCAAGTTCTTTCTTGATTTTTTCAGCTTCGTCTTTAGATATAGCTTCTTTAACAGTTGAAGGTGCACCTTCTACTAAATCTTTAGCTTCTTTTAAGCCAAGACCAGTAATAGCACGAATTACTTTAATAACATTTACTTTGTTAGAACCAAAGCTAGTCATAATTACATTGAATTCAGTTTGCTCTTCAGCAACAGCAGCACCTGCAGCAGGAGCTGCAACTGCAACCGCAGCAGCAGCTGCAGAAACACCAAATTTCTCTTCCATTGCTTCGATTAACTCAACAACTTCCATAACAGACATATTAGAAATTGTTTCTAAAATTTCATTTTTTGATACAGCCATTACTAGCTCCTAAATTATAATTGGTTTAGTGATTAAATCGCCTTAACTAGCCTTTTTGTCTTTTACCGCTGCTATTGTTCTCACTAATTTAGCGTGAGGTTCAGCAAGGGTTCGAACAAATTTCTCAATAGGCGCTTTCATTACATACATTAATTTCGATATTGCTTCATCTCGAGTGGGTAAGCTTGCAACCGCATCAATTTGAGTTGCATCATATACTTTACCACCTACAGATAATGCTTTAACTTCAAGTTTATCAAAAGTTTTAGAGAAATCCTTTAATAATCTTGCTGCATCACTTGGAGCATCCAAAGATAAAGCAACAAACAAAGGACCTACAAGCATATCATTTAAACACTCAAATTCAGTGTTTTTAAATGCTCTACGAGTTAAGGTATTCCTAACTACTCGAAGATAAACACCAGATTTACGTGCTTCTGTACGTAACTGCGTCATTTGATTAACAGTTAAGCCTCGATAATCAGCAACTACTGCCGAAATAGCCTTTGAAGCAACTTCCGCCACTTCTTCTACTACGGCTTTTTTTCCAGCTAAATTTAATGTCACGTTACTGACCTCCTAAATTGTACAAATCGCAAGGATTTGACAGTTATGGTGGCCGTCTCTGATTATTCGGAGCCGGTTCACCGTCTGCGCAGGATATTAAGCTTATGCCCCTGCGGTCTTCGACGACATAGAACCAAATCAATGCCGTGAATTCTTAAAAAATGGGGTTGGTATTTTATACAGGTATTGATGAAATATCAATAGGCAAACCTGGTCCCATTGTAGTTGATAAAGAGATTTTCTTTAGATATTGACCTTTAGATGTTGTAGGCTTGGCCTTTTTCAGATCACTAATTAGAGCAATCATATTTTCTAGAATATCTTCTGCAGCAAAATCTACTTTTCCTACTGAACAATGAATAATACCATTTTTGTCAGTTCTATAACGAACTTGCCCTGATTTAGCATCTTTAACAGCGTTTTCTACATTTGTTGTTACAGTACCAACTTTCGGGTTTGGCATTAATCCTCTTGGACCTAAAATTTGGCCTAGTTGACCAACAAGACGCATTGCATCTGGAGTTGCAATTACTACATCAAAGTCCATAAAGCCTGCTTTGATTTTATCTGCTAAATCTTCAAAACCTACAACATCAGCACCAGCAGCAGTTGCTTTTACTGCGTTGTCACCTTGAGCAAATACAGCGACACGTACTGTTTTACCTGTACCTTTTGGTAGATTAGTAGAAGAGCGTACTACTTGATCCGATTTACGTGGATCCACACCTAAATTAATACTAATATCTAAACTTTCACGAAATTTAGACGATGCAAATTGCTTTAGTATTGTTACTGCTTCACTAACAGTATATAAATAATTTACTTTAACTACTTCAGCAATTTTCTTTTGCTTTTTTGATAATTTTGACATGGTAACCTCTTATTCTAAACCTTCAACGTCAATACCCATACTGCGAGCAGTACCTGCAATACTTCTAACTGCTGCTGCTAAATCAGCTGCTGTTAAATCAGGCGCTTTAAGTTTCGCAATTTCTTCTAGTTTACTAACGTGTAGCTTAGCCACTTTCTTAGTGTTTGGTGTACCACTTCCACTTTGAATGCCAGCTGCTTTTTTTAATAAAACAGAGGCTGGTGGGGTCTTTGTGATGAAAGTGAAACTACGATCATTATATACAGTAATAACAACAGGTGTAGGTAATCCTTGCTCCATATTTTGAGTAGCAGCATTAAACGCTTTACAAAACTCCATAATATTAACACCACGTTGACCTAAAGCAGGTCCGACTGGTGGACTAGGATTTGCTTTCCCTGCTGGGATTTGCAATTTTATGTATGCTTCGACTTTTTTAGCCATATTTACTCCTTATGGGTCAGACGCTAATTTAATTAGCTCCCCGATTAACAAAAACTTTTTTAACTTTTTTCAACTTGTCCAAACTCGAGTTCTACAGGAGTTGATCGTCCAAAAATAAGAACAGCTACTTTGAGTTTATTCTTTTCATAATTGACTTCTTCCACTACTCCATTAAAGTCGACAAATGGTCCTTCTTTAACACGAATAACCTCGCCTGGTTCAAATAGAATTTTTGGTCTTGGTTTCGTGACTCCATCTTCTACACGTTGCATTATAGCGCGTGCTTCTTTATCTGTAATTGGAGTAGGTGTTTGACTAGTTCCACCAATAAAACCTAATACTCTAGGTATCGCCCTTACCATATGCCAAGTTTGATCATCCATTATCATATTGACTAATACATATCCTGGAAAAAATTTACGCGTACTTTTGCGTTTTTGCCCAGAACGCATTTCAACTACTTCTTCTGAAGGGACAACCACTTCACCAATTTTATCTTCTAGATTATGATGTTTTGCTCTGGATAGGATTTCGCGCATTACAAAATTCTCATACCCTGAATAAGCATGAACAACGTACCATTGCTTTATTTTCTGATCATCCACCGCGTTCACCCTAAATGTGTTAATTTAGCAATTGTCCACATCATTACTGAGTCTACTCCCCAGAGAATAAATCCAGTTAATGTAACCATGGCCATAACTATAGTCGTTGTTTGTATCGTTTCTTGACGTGTTGGCCAAACCACTTTGAGTAATTCGACTTTTGCTTCTTGAGCAAAGATAAATACTAGTTTGCCTGTAGTTGTTAAATAGCCAAGAATTAAAATTAAAACAACCCAACTAAGCCACAGCATTGCTTTAATTGGACCTGAAAAAGAATAGTAATAGGTACAGAAAAAGGCCGCAATGGTAATGACTACCATTGCGAACCAAGAAAAAATATCTTGTGTCTTACTTTTATTTATATTTTTCATATTTACTTTGCATTTGGCAGGCCAGGAGGGAATCGAACCCCCAACCTGCGGTTTTGGAGACCGCCACTCTGCCAATTGAGCTACTGGCCTTAATTAACTGGCATAAGCAATTTTACTCACCTATGCCAAAAGCTTTAAGATTACTCGATTATTTTAGCGACAACACCGGCGCCTACAGTACGGCCACCTTCTCTAATTGCAAAGCGTAGTCCTTCTGTCATTGCAATTGGTGCATGTAAGTTAACAGTTAATTGAACATTATCACCTGGCATCACCATTTCAATACCTGAAGGTAAATCACAAGTTCCTGTTACGTCTGTTGTTCTGAAGTAAAACTGGGGTCGATATCCATTGAAAAATGGAGTATGGCGCCCACCTTCATCTTTAGACAATACATATACTTCTGCTTCAAATTTAGTATGAGGCTTAATTGTTCCTGGCTTAGCAAGCACTTGTCCGCGCTCTACTTCATCCCGCTTAGTACCACGTAATAATACACCTACGTTATCCCCAGCACGGCCTTCGTCTAATAATTTACGGAACATTTCAACGCCAGTACAGGTAGTTTTTTGCGTATCTCTGATTCCAACAATTTCAACTTCTTCACCAACTTTAACAATTCCGCTTTCAACTCGGCCTGTTACTACTGTGCCTCGACCAGAGATTGAAAATACGTCTTCAATTGGTAATAAAAATGCTTTGTCAATATTTCGAACAGGTTCAGGAATATAAGCATCTAATGTGTCAACTAGTTTCTCGATCGCAGGAACTCCAATCTCGCTGGTATCCCCTTCTAGTGCTTTTAATGCAGAACCTACAACAATAGGTATATCATCGCCAGGAAATTCATAACTGCTTAGTAAATCACGTACTTCCATCTCTACTAGTTCTAGTAATTCAGGATCGTCCACCATATCCGCTTTGTTCATGAAGACTACAATATAGGGAACACCTACTTGGCGTGACAACAAAATATGTTCTCTCGTCTGTGGCATTGGACCATCAGCAGCTGATACTACTAATATCGCTCCGTCCATTTGCGCTGCTCCAGTGATCATGTTCTTAACATAATCCGCATGGCCTGGGCAATCTACGTGTGCATAGTGACGGTTTTTAGATTCATATTCAACGTGTGCAGTAGAGATTGTTATTCCGCGCTCTCTTTCTTCTGGTGCCGCATCAATTTGGTCATAAGCCTTGGCTTCTCCACCAAATTTCTTAGCCATAATCGTCGTAATAGCTGCTGTTAATGTCGTCTTACCATGATCTACGTGGCCAATTGTTCCCACATTAACGTGTGGCTTCTTACGTTCAAATTTTTCCTTTGCCATCGGAAAGTCTCCCCGTTTGCTAAAATTAATATTTACGTGGTGCCCACAACTGGACTCGAACCAACGACCTCTTCCTTACCAAGGAAGTGCTCTACCGCCTGAGCTATGTGGGCTTTATATTAGCTTGATAACTCTGAATACAAGCAAATTTTTATTATTTGGAGCGGGTGATGGGAATCGAACCCACACTATCAGCTTGGAAGGCTGAAGTTCTACCATTGAACTACACCCGCTGTTTAACCTGTTATAACTGGTGGAGGGGGAAGGATTCGAACCTTCGAAGGCTGAGCCGTCAGATTTACAGTCTGATCCCTTTGACCGCTCGGGAACCCCTCCAAAATGAACGCTATTTTCTTTTAATGTTAAAATAATGTCAACATTTTATTGACATTATTTACCTAGATGGTGCTGGCACCAGGAATCGAACCCGGGACCTACTGATTACAAGTCAGTTGCTCTACCAACTGAGCTACGCCAGCATATGCTCTTTTAATTTGCAACATTCATTACGTTGCTTTTTTTAAATAAAGGCCTGGCGATGCCCTACTTTCGCATGAGGAGACCTCACACTATCATTG
>CAMFHA010000018.1 GCA_945952115.1 uncultured Legionella sp.
CGAGACGGAAGCTTGCCGCTTCCTCCTCAGGCCGAACGGTTCAGCGTAAAGCAGGGAAAACGTCCTTAAGGCAGCGGCATTAGGCCAAGGCCCAACCTACCTTATTGTTTTAAATGAATTGCATACAAATTAATTTATTACCACGCAGTACTAATTACCATCCAGTAACTTCAGCAATAGCATCACCAAGATCAGCAGGAGATTGTACCGTTCTTACGCCAGCGGCTTCTAAAGCAGCATATTTTTCTGCTGCAGTCCCTTTACCACCAGCAATAATAGCGCCTGCATGTCCCATACGTTTACCCGCAGGTGCGGTCACACCGGCAATGTAAGAGACTACTGGTTTTTTAACATGAGATTTGATGTATTCAGCAGCTTCTTCTTCAGCAGAACCACCAATTTCACCAACCATAATGATTGCTTCAGTTTTAGGATCTTGTTCGAACAAAGCTAAAGCATCAATAAAATTCGTACCAGGAATAGGATCGCCACCAATACCAATACAGGTGCTTTGACCAAATCCTTTATCCGTTGTTTGTTTTACAGCTTCATAGGTTAGAGTTCCTGAACGAGAAACAATACCCACTTTGCCGGGTAAATGAATGGAACCAGGCATGATACCAATCTTACATTCACCAGGAGTAATAACACCAGGGCAATTTGGTCCAATTAAACGCGCATCTGTATTATTTTCTAAATACACTTTAACTTGCAGCATATCTAAAACAGGTACGCCTTCTGTAATGCAAACGATTAATTTAATTCCAGCATTGGCAGCTTCTAAAATTGAATCTTTACAAAATGCAGCAGGAACATAAATAACAGAAGCATCTGCTCCGGTTTCTTCTACTGCCTCACGCATTGTATTGAATACGGGTAATCCTAAATGAGTTTGACCTCCTTTACCTGGAGTAACTCCCCCAACCATTTTAGTGCCATAAGCAATGGCTTGCTCTGAATGATAAGTGCCTTGCTTGCCTGTAAAACCTTGACACAATACTTTTGTTTGCTTGTTAATTAATACACTCATTGTTAACCCCGAAATTTAATTTAAGTCTCAGATATTCACTGAGTTTGCTCTAAGCAACAGCTGCTACAATTTTCTTCGCTGCATCAGTTAAGCTGTTTGCTGCGATGACATTTAAATCGCTTTTATTTAAAATATCTGCACCTAATTGAGCATTGTTCCCTTCAAGACGTACAACTACTGGAACTTTAACTTGAACTTCTTTAACTGCGGATAAAATACCATCGGCAATTAGATCACAACGAACAATACCGCCAAAAATATTGACCAAAATACCTTTTACATGTTCATCAGAAAGAATAATTTTTAGTGCTTCGCTAACGCGCTCTTTAGTAGCACCGCCGCCAACATCTAAAAAGTTTGCAGGCTCGCCACCATGTAATTTGATGACATCCATAGTAGCCATCGCTAAACCAGCACCATTCACCATGCAACCAATGCTGCCATCAAGCGGAATATAATTTAATTCCCAATCACTTGCGCGATTCTCACGCTCGTCTTCTTGTGTCACATCACGCATATTTTTTAATTTAGACTGTCGATAAAGCGCATTACCATCAATAGTGACCTTACCATCTAAACACAGTAAATTACCTGCTTTAGTAACCACTAATGGATTAATTTCTAATAAGCTTAGATCACAATCCATAAACATTTTACCTAAATTAATCATTAGATGCGTAAATTGTTTTATTTGCTCATCATTTAGACCTAATTTAAAGCCTGTTTCGCGGCATTGAAAAGGCATTACTCCTACTAAAGGATCCACAACAACTTTAAATATTTTTTCAGGAGTTTCTGCAGCTACTTTTTCAATCTCTACACCACCTTCAGTAGAGGCCATAATCACTACACGACGAGTAGAACGATCTACTACGGCTCCTAAATAAAGTTCACGCGCGATATCACAAGGTTCTTCAATTAATAAAGCATTAACTGGTTGACCTTTAGCATCTGTTTGATAAGTTACTAAGTGAGTACCTAATAAAGAATGCGCGAAGTTAACTAATTCATCTTTACTAGAAACAACTTTCACTCCACCTGCTTTGCCTCGACCACCTGCATGAACCTGTGCTTTTACTACCCATTTAGTAGTTCCTAATTGTGCAGCGCCTTGAAGGGCTTCTTCTACATTATAAGCAACTTCTCCGTGAGGAACAGGTAAGTTATAACTAGCAAATAATTGCTTGGCTTGGTATTCATGTAAATTCATTATTGTTACCTTTCTAAAAAGCAAAACCTGCTGATGCAGGCTTGCAGTTACATGGGATTTTTAGATATTCAGTAAAAGACGTGCTGGATCTTCTAATAATTCTTTAACACTAACTAAAAACTGAACTGAATCTTTACCATCAATTAAACGATGATCATAAGATAAGGCGAGATACATCATAGGACGAATAACAATTTGGCCTTTTTCTACTACCGGTCTGTCTTCAATCTTATGCATTCCTAAAATCCCTGTTTGAGGTGGATTAATAATAGGAGTGGCAAGCAAGGAACCAAAAACACCGCCATTAGTAATAGTAAAAGTACCGCCTTGCATTTCTTCCATTGATAATTTGCCTAAGCGTGCTTTATTCGCAGCTTCACCAATTGAAGCCTCAATCTCAGCCATTGACATTTGATCTGCATCTCTTAAGACAGGAACAACTAGCCCTCTCTCTGTAGAAACGGCAATACCAATGTCATAAAATCCGTGATAAACAACATCTTGTCCATCAATAGAAGCATTAACTGCTGGAAATCGTTTTAAAGATTCAACAACTGCTTTCGTGAAAAAAGACATAAAGCCTAATTTTACTCCGTGCTTCTTCTCAAAATTATCTTTATACTGAGTACGCATATCCATGACCGCTTTTAAATTTACTTCATTAAAAGTGGTTAACATCGCAGCATTATGTTGTGCTTCTAATAAACGTTCAGCAATTTTAGCTCTTAAACGAGTCATTGGTACACGTTTTTCCTCACGCGCACCCATAGTAACTGGCTGAGAGACTGCTTTTACTGGCTCAGAAACCTTTTGTTTTCTATTAGATTCAATATAAGCAAGAACATCATCTTTAGTAATACGTCCCTCTTTTCCTGTTCCTTGAATTTGATTAGGATGAAGATCATGTTCAGCCATCATACGACGTACTACAGGACTGGTTGATTTATCTTCATGAGCACTAACAGTCTCTTTATCAGCCGAGGGGGGGGTTGCTTGACTTGGACTTGAAACACTTTCCTTACCTTCAGCCACTTTAGCTAGTATTTGCCCTGAGCTTACTGTTGAACCAGTCTCAAATAAAATTTCAGTTAATATCCCATCAGCAGGAGCAGGGACTTCTAGAACCACTTTATCTGTTTCTAGATCAACTAAATTTTCATCACGATTTACTTTATCGCCTATTTTTTTATGCCAAGCAGCCACTGTTGCATCAGCTACTGACTCAGGTAAAACTGGCACTTTAACTTCGATAGTCATGCTTATACCTTCTCAATTGTGTATTAAATTTATTTTTTACCTAATAACGCTTCTTCAACTAATGCATGTTGCTGTTGCGCATGCAAAGCTGCGCTACCCACTGCAGGAGCAGCTGCCTGCTCTCTTCCTGCATAAGCTAAATACTGACCTTCTTTCAGACATTCTTTCATATTATGACGAGAAGAGAACCAAACACCTTGATTTTGAGGTTCTTCTTGACACCAAACCACTTCTTTTATATTAGGATATTTCTCTAACTCAGTAATCAATGCCTTCTTCGGAAAAGGATATAATTGCTCAATCCGAATAATCGCAACATGATTTAATTCTTTCTCACGACGCATTTGCAATAAGTCATAATACACTTTACCGCAACACAATATAACCTTAGTTATGTTCCCAGAATCTAAGTTATCAATTTCAGGAATGACGGTATGAAAACGTCCCTTCATTAAATCATCAATGGGTGAAACCGCTAATTTGTGACGTAATAAACTTTTTGGTGTCATTACAATTAAAGGCTTACGAAAATCACGAATTAATTGACGACGTAATAAATGAAAAATTTGCGCAGGAGTAGTAGGAGTGCACACTTGTATATTATGTTGAGCACATAACTGCATATAACGCTCTAACCGTGCAGAAGAATGTTCTGGACCCTGGCCTTCATAGCCGTGAGGTAATAACATCACTAGGCCACATAAACGACCCCATTTTTGTTCTCCAGAACTGATAAATTGATCAATGACTACTTGAGCTCCATTTGCAAAATCTCCAAATTGAGCTTCCCAAATAACTAAAGAAGAAGGCTCCGAAGAGGCATATCCATATTCAAAAGCTAAAACAGCTTCTTCAGATAAAACCGAATCAATTACAACAAAAGAGCGTGCAGGATTAGTTTCCAAGTGTGCTAAAGGAACAAAAACTTCACCTGTATTTAATTCATGTAATGCCGCATGTCGATGAGCAAAAGTACCACGACCACAATCCTGTCCTGATAAACGTACACCATAGCCTTCATCTAAAAGAGAAGCATAAGCCATTGTTTCAGCATATCCCCAATTCATGGGTATTTCGCCTGTTGTCATTTTGTCACGCTCAGCAAGTAAACGTTGAACTACAGGATGTAATTGAAAACCATCTGGCAACTTATTAAGCTTTTTAGCTAATTCGTCTATCTTAGTTTTGCTAATACTAGTATCTGCTTTATCAGTCCATTTAGCATGAAGATAAGGAGTCCAATCTACGCTGGATTTACCTTCATAAACATCTTGTACTAAATCAACTACGGATTTGCCTTGATCTAATCCGTCTCTATAGTTTTCTACAAATTTCTCTACTTCGTTTGTGGATAAAATACTAGATTTTATTAATTCATCCGCATAAATCTCACGCAAAGGACGCATTGATTTAATTTTCTTATACATTGTTGGTTGAGTCACTGCAGGCTCATCCGCTTCATTATGGCCATTACGACGATAACAGACTAAATCAATTACGACATCTCGATTAAATTTCATTCTAAAATCAAAAGCGATTTGAGTCGCAAATACAACTGCTTCTGGATCATCGCCATTCACATGCAATACCGGTGCTTGAACCATTTTAGCAATATCAGTGCAATACAAGGTCGAGCGAGCATCCAGAGGATTACTAGTAGTAAATCCAATTTGATTATTAATAACAATATGGATTGTGCCTCCAGTAGAATAACCACGTGCTTGAGAGAAATTAAACGTTTCCATCACAACACCTTGGCCTGAAAATGCAGCATCACCATGAATAATTACTGGAATAACACTATTTTTCTTGACTAAATCATCGCGGCGCTCTAAACGACAACGAGCAGATCCCTCAACCACAGGAGCAATAATTTCTAAATGAGATGGATTAAAAGCTAAAGCAACATGGACAATACCACCTGATTCCGTTTGAATATCAGAGGAAAAACCAAGGTGATATTTCACATCACCAGTGCGGTCATAATTCACTTTGCCCTCAAATTCTTGGAATAAATCACCAGGATTTTTTCCTAAAACATTAACTAGAACATTTAAGCGTCCTCTATGAGCCATACCCACTACTAATTCTTTTACACCTGCTTGACCCGAATGATTAATGATTTCTTTCATCATGGGAATTAAAGAATCCCCTCCTTCCAAGGAAAAGCGTTTTTGTCCTACATAACGGGTTCCTAAATAACGCTCTAAACCATCAGCAGCAATTAAATCCTTTAAAATATTTATTTTTTTAGCATTATCAAAGCTCGGTCTACCACGCACAGATTCCATACAATTTTGAATCCATTCAAGCTCTTCTTTATTGGCTATATGCATGTACTCAATGCCAATGCTTCCGCAATAGGTGGCTTGCAAAGCTTGATAAATTTCGCCTAAAGGCATTTCTGAACCATTAAAATGAGTTCCAGAGAAAAATGTCCGATTTTTATCAATATGCGCTAATTGATGAGTTGCTAGGTCTAAATCAGGAACTACTGCAGGTTGGCTTAGACCAAGCGGATCTAATTGTGCAGCTAAATGCCCTAGCGCTCGAAAATCATGAACTAAATTGGCCACTTGATATTGCTGGCTATCAGCCGACTCAAGCGTATGGACACGTTTTTTATCAGCATTTTGTAAAAAATAATCTCGAACTTCTTTATGAGATAAGTCTTTTATAGGACCATTAATTTGAGGCAATGCACTAAACACTTTTTGCCAATCATCTGAAACCGAAGAGGGATCCGCTAAATAGTCTTCATATAGACTGTCCACATAAGCCATGCTTCCACCTGATAAATAGGAAGAAGCCCATTCTTTTTGCAGATCAGAACTGCTCATATTTACTCCAAGATTAACAGGTCTTTACAGTACCTTTTATAGATGTAATTTGCTCTCATTATCTTTGGGCTTGGCCAGAAGATCCAAGGATCTATTGATGTCCTGGATCCTCCGGTCAAGCCGGAGGATGACATAAAGCAAGATTATGGTTTTAACTTAATGGCAGTGGTTCACTAGGATTATTTTCTCTCTTTAAAAGAGAAAATAATATTTCTACCAATAAGAATTACACTCTTTTATTAATTAAAATTTTAAAAAAAAATACCTATCGCTAACAGGTATAGCTATAAACGCTTATATTATTTCCTTCTTAAGTTTCCTGCGACAACATCTGTGTGCGGATTTTAGCTATCGCTTTAGTTGGATTCAAGCCCTTTGGACATACATTAGTGCAATTCATAATAGTTCGACAACGAAACACACTAAAAGGATCTTGTAATTTATTTAAGCGATGTTCTGTAGCTTTATCTCTACTATCTGCTAAAAAACGCCGAGCTTGAAGTAGGCCTGCTGGTCCAACAAATTTCTCTGGATTCCACCAAAATGAAGGACAAGAGCTAGTGCAACAAGCACATAAAATACATTCGTATAATCCATCTAATTGCGCACGCTCTTCAGGTGATTGTAAACGCTCTTGTGCTGGAGCTACTTCATCATTTTGTAAATAAGGTTCTACACGCTCGTATTGATGATAAAATTGACTCATATCAACAACTAAATCTCTAATCACAGGAAAACCTGGTAAAGGACGAACCACTATTTTATCGCTATTTAACTGAGAAACATGCGTAATACAGGCTAAACCATTAGTTCCATTAATATTCATTCCATCAGAACCACAAACTCCTTCGCGACATGAACGTCTGTAGGTAATAGATGAATCTTGCTCTGCTTTTAAACGCTCTAATAAAGTAAGAAGCATTGGATCGCTTTTAGAGGGTATTGCGATCTCATAATCTTTCATATATGGCTTTGCATCCACTTCAGGATTATAGCGATATATAGATAAGGTTAGGTTTCTAGTATCTGCCATGAATTGATCCTCTTAGTAAACGCGTTCTTTAGGCTCAAAAGCCGCAATGTGTTTAGGTGATTTATTAACTGGACGATAATCAACTGCATCACCTTCCTCAAAATATAAAGTATGTTTAATCCAATTTGCATCATCACGTTGTGGAAAATCTTCACGGCTATGAGCGCCCCGACTTTCAGTACGGGCTAAAGCAGACACGGCTGTAGCATAAGCAGTTGCCATCAAGTTATCAAGCTCCAGTGCGCTGATACGATCGGTATTAAATATTTTACTTTTATCCGTTAAATGAGCGCTTTTTAAGCGTTCGCGCAAGGCATCTAAACGTTTTAGACCTGCGGCCATCACTTCACCAGTACGGAATACTCCAAAATCTTCTTGCATTATTTTTTGCATTTCTTCGCGAATAGTAACAAAATTTTCGCCCCCGTTAGAATGCTCCCAACGTTGATAACGAGCTAAAGAAGCCGCTAAATCATCTTCACTAATGTAAGGTAGGTCGGGGAGTTGATTAGATTGCCATAGCTCTTCTACATGCAAACCTGTAGCACGACCAAAGACAACTAAATCAAGTAAAGAATTACCACCAAGGCGATTGGCACCATGTACGGAGACGCATGCACACTCACCTACTGCATATAAGCCTTCTATGATATGCTCTTTACCATTAACTCGTGTAAGAGCCTGACCATGCATATTAGTAGGTACTCCACCCATACTATAATGGCAAGTGGGTACTACAGGAATTGGCTCGACAATAGGATCAACCCCTGCAAATTTAATAGCTAATTCACGGATACCGGGAAGGCGTGATTTAATAAGATCTGCACCTAGGTGATCTAATTTTAATTTGACATAATCCACGCCTTTAGGATCAAATCCTTTACCCGCACGCATTTCTAGAGCCATTGCCCGCGCCACTACATCGCGAGAAGCTAGATCTTTAACACGAGGAGCATAACGTTCCATAAAACGCTCACCCTCTCTATTAATTAAATAACCGCCTTCTCCGCGAGAACCTTCAGTAACTAAAGTTCCAGCACCGACAATACCTGTTGGATGAAATTGCCACATTTCCATATCTTGTAGAGGAATGCCGGCTCTTAGTGCCATACCAAACCCATCACCTGTATTAATAAAGGCATTAGTAGTTGATTGATAAATACGTCCTGCACCGCCAGTTGCTAAAATAGAAACGCGCGCTTGAAAAAAGACTATTTCTCCTGTCTCAATATTCATCGCAGTTACACCAGCAATACGATCTTGGCTATCTTTTACAAAATCTAAAGCATACCATTCACTAAAAATATGTGTCTTAGCTTTTATATTTTGTTGATATAAAGTATGCAGTAAAGCATGTCCTGTTCTATCCGCTGCAGCGCAAGTACGTGCAGCCTGTTCACCACCAAAGTTTTTGGACTGGCCACCAAATTGACGTTGGTAAATTTTACCATTTTCCATACGTGAAAAAGGCAAACCCATATGCTCTAATTCATAAACCGCTTCAGGACCTGTTTTACATAAATATTCGATACAATCTTGATCGCCGATGTAATCAGCTCCCTTGACCGTGTCATACATATGCCAACGCCAATCATCAACATCTGAATTACCTAATGCAGCTGTTATACCGCCTTGAGCAGAAACAGTATGCGAACGCGTAGGAAATACCTTAGATAAAAGCGCTACTTTTAAACCAGAGTTAGCCATTTGCAATGCGGCGCGCATTCCTGCACCACCGGCACCAATAATAACCGCATCAAAAATATTACGTGCAATTGTCATGCTTTATTGTCCCCACACAATCATTAAGCCCCAAATAAATTGGCTAAAAAGCCATAAGGCAACGAGCATCTGAACCGATAATCGTACTATAGTACATTTAATATAGTCCGTTGTGACAGTCCAAATACCTACCCAAGCATGCAATAAAAGGGCAAACAAACCTAAAATCGTAGCAATACGAACTATCGGATTCATGAATAAATCATGCCATTGCGAAAAATTCAATTGAGGATGTGTTAATAAAAAAGCAAAGATAAAGAGGCAATACGTTGCAAGATAAATTGCAGTCACTCTTTGAATTAACCAATCTTTCAATCCATTACCCGTTAAGCTAGTGACGTTTGTTACCATATCCAAATTCCTAGAAAAATTGCTGCAACTACCGCAAGCACGATGACCACAATTGAAGTTCGTCGACCAGTACAAAGATCTTCACCCAATCCAAAATCCATAATCATATGCCGTATACCAGCGATAATATGATAAATTAAAGCTGTACTAAAAGCCCATAAAATAAACTGGTAACAAGGCTCTGATAGTTTTAATTTGGTGTGATGAAACAGTTCTTCTGATTGTAGCGATTGCCCAAGAAGAAAAATTATAATAGGTAGCAGTATAAATAAAACGACTCCTGAAATTCTATGCAATATAGATGCAATAGCCATAGGAGGAAATTTCATACTTCCTAAATCAAGATTAACTGGTCTTTTCTTATTCACTATCAGTTGCTTCCTCTAGATATATTATAAAATTACCGCTGTGAAATCATAATTCAGGGCGTGATAGTACCTCTTCCTGCACTCTAATTTCAAGACAAGAGAATAAAGTATAGCACTCCGTTTTTAACTAGCAAAGTGTAAGGCTTATCAAGTAAAGGTAAACGTATCTAATTTTTGAATATAAATAGCGATTATTTGCTTATACTCTGCGCTTTATGTCCAGGATCGATGCGATCTTATAAGCTTGTGATCTGGATTCCGCATTGTTTTACTCTTATTGAATTTTATTGATGTCTAATAGTTGAATTAGGACTCTTATACTGTTGCTTATAAGGTTGGCGAGGTGTCTCCGAAGGATAACCGTAGCCTTTATCTGCAATCCGCTTAACGGTTTGTAAATAATCTTCACCCCATTGACCAGGATCAAAGTTAGTAACCACCACGTTATACGTTAAATTAATAACGGATTCAAATGCTTTTCTTTGAGCTAATTGATGACCTCCAAAAGCTATTTGCACTTCTGTTTGTGCATCGACGCCTCCTGATTTCAAACGTTCAATTAAAATAAAAATCATTTTTTCAATAGTAAAGAATAATTTACACATTGATCTGCCTGCATAAAACATCTCTGAACCTTTTGAAGTAGATAATTTATCACCACGATCATGAATAGGATACACGAACTCTACTTCATCATCAGAAATATATTCAGGCTCAATAATAATTGCAGGAGAAATACTTTCAATGTAAGGGGAAATAACGTAAACATGAAAGTCAGCCCAATTCCACCACAGTTGATATGCACGCTCAACTAAAGTCATGGGATCATTAAGATCAGCAAGCATTGCTAACTTACGTTCTTCTAAGTTGGCTTCAGAATGTTCTGAACTAGCACCCCCGGTTTCTATACCAAGTTCAATCTCAGACATAGAATGTTTACCTCAATAGTAAATATATGATCCTATTATAGCACTTCACATTAAGTTTTATACTTCGTTGCTTTATCAGTTATGTACTGACCATACTATAGCTTATTTTTTACATATTGATAATAATCCGGGATATTTCTGCATTTAAGACAAGTGCTTTTACAATTAACACTAAAATTTTGAGTATATTTCTTAATAAAACCTTTCTCCAACCAAATATCCAACATAGGTTGCAACGCAGACAAATCCAAATGGAATTCTCGAATTAATTGTTGAGTGCTAACTACTTGCTCTTGATGTATATAATTACGTATTTGCAATAACATTATGCTTCCTGAATGTTAAAGTAATAATAAGCACTAACCCTGCTGAAAGAATGCTAATCCAAAAAAGGCTTTGAGTAGGGTGCATTAAAAAACGTGCTATTTGATAAAAAAGCACAGCTGCAGTATAAGCAACGATAAAAGACCAAATGACAGACAACCACATTAGCTTTTTACTTGCTTCCTGACGGATAACAGCCATAGTAGAAACACAGGGAATATAGAGCAAGACAAAAAGTAAATAAGCATAAGCCCCAATTTTTCCATCGAACTGTTTTACCATGACTCCATATATAGAAGCAGAGAATTCACTATTATCTGCACTTGCAGCAATAGGATTGACTAAGGCGCTACCTAATTCGCTAAGATTATGAGGAATAGACCATAAAGCAGAACGCAAACCTTCCCATAAATCAAAATGAGCAACAGCAATTTGTCCCATCTGTGCATATAAAGTATTCAAAGTGCCAATCACTACTTCTTTTGCAAGCATTCCAGTAAGCAGCCCTACTGTTGCTGGCCAATTATCTTGACTTATTCCCATTGGAGCAAATAAAGGAGTCAAATATTGCCCTATTAATGATAATAAAGAGTGTGCGCTCGCTTCGCCTTCATTGATACCACCACCTAAAGTAATGGCATTTAAGCTTCCCAAGAGAATACAAATAGGGATAATTAATTTTCCTGCTCGATAAACAAAGAAACGCAAACGCAAACTGGTTTCTTTTAATAAGCGCGTTAAAGTAGGACGATGATAAGCAGGTAATTCTAAAATTAAAGGAGATGAATTTCCCTTAAAATAAGCTTTACGTAAAAGAAAGCCTGTTAAAACAGCCATTAAAATACCAATAAGATATAAAGAAAAAACGATAAATGCGCCTCCATTAGGAAAAAAAGCAGCAACAAAAACGGCATAAATAGCTAACCGAGCACTACATGACATGAAAGGACTCATGAGAATAGTTAACAATCTATCCCGTTCTGAATCTAAAGTACGAGCAGCCATGATAGCAGGAACATTACAGCCAAAACCTACAATCATAGGAACAAATGATTTTCCTGGTAACCCTAGAGTACGCATGATTTTATCCACCACAAAGGCGGCACGAGCCATATAACCTGAAGTTTCTAATAAAGATAAAAAGAAAAACATCGCAGCAATAACAGGAATAAAGGTTAAACAAGTGTTAATTCCTTTGCCCAGGCCATTGGCAACTAAAGCAATTAACCAGTTAGGCGCATGTAATTGAGTTAATAACCAAGCACTACCTTGTACAAAAATAGTATTGGTACTGATATCAAAAAAATCTTGAAAAGCACCACCAATATTAATAGCAAATAAAAACATTAAATACATTACAGCAAAAAAGAAAGGTAATGCAAAAAAGCGATGAAGTACTATCTTATCTAACCGAGCAGTAAAATAGTCACTGGCATCGCTTTTTTTATTTTGAGAATGCAAAACTATTTGATGAATCTTTTGATAACGTGCATCAGCCAACACTACGTCTAAATCGTCTTTATTATTTAAGAATTCTAATTCTGTTAAAGCATTACTCTCTGCAAAGCGTCGAGCATAGTAATAAGCTCCACTCTCACTATAACCCTTAGAAATTAATTGATTTTCTATTTGCTTTAAAGTGTCTTGAATACTAGTCTCGAGACTAAGCGATAAAGGAAGAGAAGGTTTTGGTAAATGCGTTATTGCTTGATGTAACTCATTTAACCCAATATTTTTATGAGCTTGGATAGGTATAACAGGGCAATTTAATTCTTGAGCTAGCCTTTTAATATCTATATTGATACCACGTTGCTGAGCAACATCCATCATGCTCAGCACCACGATAACCGGCTTTCCTAATTCTAAAACTTGACTGGTTAAATATAAATGCCGTTCTAAATGACAAGCATCTACAATATTAATAATACAATCTATTTCTAAATTAACTATCGCTTGCGCAGCAATTTGTTCATCAAGGCTTAGACTTTTATTATACGCAGCTAAAGAATAAAGGCCTGGTAAATCAATAAGCTGGATGTTTTGTCCATTAAGTACAAATTCGCCTGTTTTCTTTTCAACAGTAACTCCTGCCCAATTTCCAACTCGTTGATTAGAACCAGTTAACGCATTGAATAAAGTAGTTTTACCGCAATTAGGATTACCTACTAACATCAAATGAGTCATACACGCTCCAAAAACAAATGACGTGCTTCTTCTTTGCGTAAAGTTAAAGAGGTTCCTCTTACTTCAATTTGTATAGGACAGCCTAAAGGCGCTTTGCGTACTATTAAAAACTCTACACCACGGGTTACACCTAAAGAAAGCAACTTTTGTCTATAGAGTGCTTCAGTTGAACCAAAATCAACCAACCGCACTCGCTCACCTTGTTCTAATTCAATTATAGAAGTCATGAAATCATACAGAAATGCAAACAATTAGATAAATTCTAACACAAATAGAATCGAGAATCATTCTCAACTAATAAAAAATTATCTGTACTAAAAAGTATTATCAAACCAATTTCTAAGTCCCGTAGGTGCAATAGCATCAAAGGTAGCTGCGCCCCCATTAAATACATTATAAAAAAAATTATTTCTTTGAAGATCTTTTGCTGGATTTTTTGAATTTAAAAGAGATGAATTATTAGCAATCAAATTGCTAACAGGACGATTATGTTCTCCTACTGATTTAAAATAAGCTAACAGTCCTCCAATCGCTAAAAGGGTTAATAAAGGGGATTGATTTTCCTCAGCAGAAAAGCGAATAAGGAATGAGCTTGCTCCAATCAAACCCAATGTTTTTGCTGCTTTGACTGAATTAACCCCATCAATTATCTGTAAGTGATTGTTTTTTGGCATTTGAACTCCTATTTCATTGAAAATTAAGATTTGGCAACAATATCGTGCACCACGCGCCTAGGATGTCTATTCAAATAATCAACTGATTGCATCTCATTTAAACGACTCAAGGTTCTTTTAAATGGTTCAAACATCTCACCATTAAGATACAATTCTTCCATTGGTACGGCTGCAGAAATAATCACTTTAATTCCTCGATCATACATCACATCAATAAAATTAATAAACATAATAGTTTGAGCCGTATGATTCACAGTTAAACTGGGAATATCACTAAGAAATACATGTTCAAAACGATCGGCTATTTCAAGATAATCTAACTGACTTCGAGGAAAATTACATAAAACTTCAAACCTAAACCAAATAGACTTAGGACTACACCGTAGATAAGGAATACCTCGATTTTGGACAACAAGTTCTTGGTTGACTTGAAATTGAGGAGCTAAAAGAACGAACTGTTCCTCCATTTTAGACTCTGTAATTTTATTTAAGGGATGCAGGTAAGCATCTAATAAAGGCTCGCGACCTAAACGATAATCGCGTTGCTCATTTAAATGCAATACTAGACATTCTTTATTAATTAAAGCAATAGCGGGTAAAAAGCGTTTCCTTTGTACGCCTTTCGCATATAAATCATCTGGTCTAGTATTAGAAGAAATGACCAAGATTACTCCTTCGCGAACTAAAGCCTGTAGTAACTCAGCTAAAATCATCGCATAAGCTACATCATCGACTAAAAACTCATCAAAACATAATAGACGAGTAGATTGAGCTATTTCTTTTGCAATGAGACGTAAAGGATCTTTTTGACCTTGTAATCGACGTAACTGTGCATCAATTTGTTGCATAAAATGATGAAAATGAAAGCGTGATTTCTTTCGCTCTGAAACACAATCATAAAACAAATCAACCAAATAAGTTTTTCCTACGCCCACTGGGCCATAGATATAGATGCCTCGAATCTTTTTTTTCCATCCAAAATACCAAAATGGTGGTACTAGCTTTAAGTCATTAGCGAGTTTTTGTAATTGATCTAAAACCACATGCTGTAAAGGATCATCATTAATCTCGCCTCGAGCAATAGCCGCATTATACGATTCTATTAAAGTCATACACGTTGTACCTGCGATTTAAGATAGGCTAACAATTGTATTTTAAGTTCAATTAATTTCCCATGAAAAAAATGACTCGTTTCAGGAAAACTAATCATAGGAATAGCTGGTTGATGCTTATTTGCAAATTCTTCTACTAAATTATAGGGAACTACTTCATCCTTATCCCCTTGAACAATTAACCAAGAAGATAAATCAAGATGTAGCGAATTATAATCATAATGATGAACCGGTGGCGCTATTGAAATAAGTTTGGCTTGAGAAAAATGAGCAGCAGCTCTATAAACTACATAAGAACCAAAAGAAAAGCCCGCAAAAATAAACTGACTATTAGGCTGTTTTGTTTGCCACTCTTTTGCAAGAAGTATCATATCTTCGCTTTCACCAATACCCTGATCGCAGGATCCAGCCGATTGACCCACACCACGAAAATTAAAGCGCAAAGAAGGGATATTTAGTTCTTTAAATACTCTTACCAAAGTAGTGACTACTTTATTAGTCATGCTACCCCCTTGCAAAGAATGAGGGTGTCCAAGAAACGCAACAAAAGAAGTACTAATGACCTCAGGAACAGATAATACTGCTTCTAAAGGCCCAACTTTTCCTTGAAGAATCAAAGCATGTTCACCAGGAGTGCTTAAATAATCGTTAAAATGCATTGTAGTCAACTAGTTAAGAAAAAAAGAATAGTAACTTAGTTTTTATACGGTTAAAAGTAATAGCTCACGTGGGATATAGAATATTGGAGAACGTTCAATAGAGTGTATATATTCAAAATCTTGAATTAAATTAGGCTCTACATTAATTCATAGAGCCTAGCAAATAACTATCTTGATCTAACGAGGCCCTAAAATAGATGGATGCTCATGCTCATGGAAATTATGCTCATGCGAGTTATGGCCATGAATAGGAGGGACATTATGGCCATGCAAGTTATGGCTATGAGTAAGAGGAGGATTATGACCATGGAGGTGCTGATTAAACAATAAGCCATGCACTGGGCGCGGTGCAGAATATACAGGTACATAATTTGGAACAGTAACATTTGTAGGTCTAGGATAATGACCGTGAAGATTGACTGGCGCATTATTATTGGTTACTACTACTGCAGGGCGAGGTGGAATTGGTGCATTAGTCGTTACTACTACTGAAGGTTGAGGTGGAATTGGCATATTATTACTTACTACTACTGTGGGACGAGATGGGAATACTTGGCCCGGCACAGGAGGACGAGGATAAACCAAACCACGAGGTTGGTTGGAAGGATGACCGTGATTTTTTCCTGACATATTCGCTCCTAATTATAACGAAAAAAGCATAGATTGAGTTCATATTAAACAATAAAATCATGCATATTTATCAAAATGTATGATTTTGTATCATATTACACTTTATCTCAAGAAGATAGTCAAGCGAACATTTTCTGATGCCTATAAAAAAATTCTTGCCTTAAATTGAATAAATTATATAATATTAGGCCTGCGTTGACTCTCAAAAAGAGCATCGACTATATAAACAGGACTTACACAAAACCCTTTTTAACGAAGAGATTGAGTGTTTTTCGTAAGTCCTGATAAACTTTAATTTTTTGGAGGACTTGATCCATGCGACAGGTACCTATATTGCTCACTCGCCGTATTTTTCATCTAAGCCCTCCTCAATTCCTATTGACTAAACTTAATTCTTTAGGTACTGGAGAGTATGATGAAAATTCATGATTTTAAAAGAAAAAAACAAGAACAAAAAAAATTCTCAGTAGTCACTTGTTATGATTATCCCTCTGCCTGCATTGTTGCCGAATCGAATATACACTGCATTTTAGTAGGCGACTCCGTAGCCATGGCTGTTCATGGTCATAAAAATACTCTAATGGCTACGATAAAAATGATGACTCTTCATACTGAAGCAGTTGCACGCGGCTTAGGAGCACAATTTTTAATCGCTGATTTACCCTTTTTAAGCCATAGAATTTCACTCGCACATACCATGATAGATGTAAAACGAATAATGCAAGCAGGAGCACATGCTATAAAAATAGAAGGAGCTGATCTTGATACCTGCAATACTATTTCTCATATTGTCCATTCAGGCATCCCTGTCATCGGACATATTGGTTTAACTCCTCAATCCATACACCAATTAGGTGGCTTTAAAGTTCAAGGTAAAGATCAAGAGCAAGCTACTATTCTGATACAACAAGCAAAAAAATTAGAAGAAGCGGGTTGTTTTGCTCTAGTCATTGAATGCGTACCACATCATATAGCAAAAACTATTACTCAATCAATATCTATTCCAACGATTGGTATTGGTGCAGGAGCAGATACTGATGGCCAAGTTTTAGTTTGGCATGATCTTTTAGGTTTACAAGATAGTTTTACTCCAAAATTTGTAAAACGCTTTGCCCAGGTTAAAGGCACTATGTTAGAAGGCTTAAACGCTTATGCCAAACAAGTAGAAGGTACGCAATTTCCTTCTAAAGAATATGTATTTTAATGAGATAAATCATGCAAATATTCAACACATTGCAAGAATGGCGCTTTTTTCGTAATTCTTTAAAACAAGATAAACAACTAGGTTTTGCCCCCACTATGGGCAACTTACATGAAGGCCATCAATCACTTTTTCTTAAAAGCAAAAAGGAAAATGACTATACTGTAACGAGCTTATTTGTAAACCCAACTCAATTCAATCGTAGCGATGATTTTACTCATTACCCTAGAACTTTAGAGGAAGATCTTCAGCTAATGACTAAAGCAGGGGTTGATTTTTGTATTCTCCCTAAGGAAGAAGAAATCTATGCTGATAAGTACACTTATCAAATCCAAGAAAATGAGTTGTGCACATTGATGGAGGGTGCACATCGCCCTGGCCATTTTAATGGAGTGTTGACTGTAGTGATGAAATTATTTCAATTAGTCAAACCAACTCGCGCTTATTTTGGTGAAAAAGATTATCAACAATATCTTTTAATTAAAGGAATGGTAGATGCTTTTTTTATGGATATAGAGATAGTCCCCTGCACAACTATTCGCGAACAAAGTGGTCTTGCGTACAGCTCTCGTAATAATCGTCTTTCTAAAGAACAAAGAGCACTTGCTGAAGAGTTTGCACGCTCATTTCATCAAAATCAATCTTGTACACAAATAACTGAAACGCTGAAAGAGAAAGGGATTAATGTGGATTATATTGAAGAATATCACAATCGTCGTTTTGCTGCGGTGTTCATTGGAGATATTCGTTTGATTGATAATTATGCACTCAAGCAAGAGTAATATAGCATTGCCCACTAAGTTTTAGACGAGGCGCATTGGAATGAAGCGAAGGAGTGTACATTAGTACATGATTAAAGCCGAGTGAGAATGCAACCAAGTATAAAGCTTAGTGGGAATTGCTATATACCCAAAATGTTTCAAGATGCGAGGTTTAGGCTTGACCGCAATTTTAATCACGCTCATGCGAAACAAAAGGCTTGATTACTTTTTTTTGCATTATACATGGCTTGATCAGCTTGGTGTAAGAGAGTATCAAGATCAAGTCCGTTTTTCGGATACAGCGCGATACCAATGGAAAAGCTAGTTTGAATTTTAGTTTCATTGAATAATAATGGATCTTTGAATGCTGACGTAATTTTATTTGCGATTTCTTCACAATCTTTAAGCTTCTTACTCGATTGATTATCAGGATGAATCACAAATTCATCGCCACCAAATCGAGCCAACATATCTGTAGATCTTAGAGTTTCTTTAAGCCTAACTACAACTTCTTGAAGCAATAGATCACCTAGATCATGACCAAACTGATCATTTATCTCTTTGAAACCATTCACATCCATAAATAAGAGAGCCTCTTCTAAAGCCCATCGTTTTGCACGTATTAAAATTCGTTGCATATATTCCAGAAACATCCGTCGATTAGGAATTCCTGTTAACTCATCATGATGCGCTAATTTCAAAAGCGAAATTTCATATAATTTTCGTTCAATAGAAGAAAGAATTGCCAAATCCAATGCGTGACTATCTACACTTCCCTTAATTATGTACTCTTGAGCCCCATAACGAATGGACTCAAGTGCTAAACGAGTATCACTATAGCCACTTAAAACAACGATTGGAACATTAGGAGCTTGTGTTTTTATATAATTTACATTAGTAAGACTATGCATATCACCAAGAGAAAGATCAAGCAAAACAACATTATATGCATTCTCTTTGAGTTTATTTATTGCCTCATAAATAGTTTTTGCTCTATCAATAACATATTGATGATCATGACATTCTACGATTAATTGCCGTCGTACAATTTTAGCGTCGCCATCATCGTCTTCAATATGCAACAATTTAATCATAAATAACCCATCGTTATATTTTGTCAGGAAACTCTACAAGACGCCAATAACTATCAACCAAATTGACTAATTTTAGAAAATCATCCCCCGCATTCTGTTTAAGAATATATCCACTCACATTAAGGTTATATGCTGCTATTTTATCTTCATCGCGCTTAGATGTAGTCAGCATAAAAACTATCAATTGTTTTAATTTTTCATCTTTTCGCATCTCTTGAACCAACTCAATCCCATTCATTCTTGGCATATTGATATCAACCAGCAATATGCATGGATGTTTAATTGTCGTATTGCTTTTCTCTTTTCGTAATATTTCAAGCGCATCTATTCCATCAATAGCGCGAATGATCGGATTTGCAATCTTAGCTGCATCAAATGCACGTCGAATCGCTTTTGCATCACCATCATCGTCCTCAACTAACAAAATATTAATTGTATTGTGGCTATCTAACATTTATGGTTCTCCTCTAACTTAGGAAAGTGCACGAAATAATTTTGACAATTAGCATCCTGTCTTGCCATTAGGTTTAAGTATAGTAAAAATAAATACACTTCCTTTTCCTTCTTCAGATTCAATATGAATTTCTCCCCCGAGACGTTCGATGTGTTTTCTAACAATAGCAAGCCCCATACCGCTGCCTTCAACCTGATCTCGTGGCTTTAATGTTTGAAACATTTCAAAAATACTTTCTTGAAACTGCTTTGGAATACCAGGACCGTCATCTTTGACGTAAAAGCGTATAAAATCACCACAATCATCAGCATCAATCTCAATAGAGCCCATTTTTTTATCATGATGTTTGATTGCATTACCAATAAGGTTAAAAAGAATTTGTTGTAGAGGCATGCGATAAACAACAAATTTTTGAAGCTTTGGACTGACTGTGATATTAAAATTTTTAGGAGGTCCTAGCATCTCAGATATATTATCTAATAATTCACTGGCAAAAACTAATTCAGAATATCGATCGTCTATTTTTCTACCAACACGAGAGTACTCTAACAAATCATCCAAAAGTTTTTCCATGCGACTTACTCTATTCAGCAACATTCCCAAACTCTCTCTTGTATCATCGGTTAAAAATTCTTCCAAATCTTGAGCTAGCCACTTAGCAGCGTTACTAATCACACGTAATGGGGCTTTTAAATCATGTGAAGCAGCATAAACAAACTCTTCCATTTCTTTATTTACTTGAGTTAATTCAGCAGTTCGCTTCTTAACGGTCTCCTCCAAAGTTATGTTAATTTTTTTTCGTTCTTCTTCTATTTTTTTCTGCTCTGTGATGTCAACCAAAGTGACAATAATCATTAACCCTTCTTCTGTGGTTACTGGAATAAGGCTAATCGTTACAGGAATTTCTTTGGAATTTTTATGTAATGCAAGAAGTTCTCTCCCTCCTGCCATATCCCGTATTCCGCTCTGAAGAAGATTAGGGTCTTCTAAATAGTGCTGAACGTGCTTACTGTGCGCTGTACGAAATTTTTTAGGGATAAGACACTCAATGCTATGATTTAACAATTCTTGTTCAGAATAACCAAACATTTTTTCAGCATGAGCATTTACCAAGCTAATCATACTATTGCCATCAACCATGATGATGCTATAAGGAGACCACTTGACTATCAAACGAAATTTTTCTTCTCTAGCAATATTCTGAGTAATATCTCTCGCTATTTTACTAATGGAAACAAAATTACCATTAGCATCATAAATAGGTGAGATTGTTAATGATACATAAATAGGGATGTTCCCCTTCTTAATGCGTACTGTTTCATAATTATATATAATCTCACCTTGCTTAATTTTATTGATAATTATATTTTCTTCTTCTATGCGGTCTTCAGGAATAAGTAAACGGATATTGTTACCGATCATTTCTTCTGCAGTGTACCCAAATATATTTTGCGCCCCCTTATTCCAAGAAATAATAGTTCCATCGATAGATTTGCTAATGATCCCATCATTCGATGCTTTAACAATAGAAGCTAATATTTCAGAGTCCATTATTTTTTTCTCTGTTGCATGTTTATTCCTATGAGCAATATAAATTACGACAGAGAGAAGCCAAATTGTCACAATACAAATGATGCGATTTAAAATAACTATCCATTCCGGCGTAAGACTAGGCTGTTTTAAGAAAAAATCTATTGTAATAAAGAGGCTACATACAATAGCGAATATAAATATGGTTTTTGTACTTTTATACCATAAGCAATTTAACATAACTCCTATGTATGCGATCCCGCCTACAATACCGCGTGGAGTAAGAAGATCGAAAAAAAATGCCCAAAAAAAAAAATAGAACTGTAGTACTATTTAATAGAGTAAAGGTTGCTTCTAATTTAGTATGAATTTGTCTAAAAAAATTACCATTCTTGGTTGTACTCACGATTAATCCCTCAATCTTTAGTTTAAGTTAACGGCTCATTCCGTCATCCTGAGTGAAACGAAGGATCTCCTGGGTTTAAGCACAGTGCGAGCAGTTACAGTTTAAGTTTAAGTTTAAGTTTAAGTTTAAGTTTAAGTTTAAGTTTAAGTTTAAGTTTAAGTTTATATTATTTCTGACAAAGATTGAGGTTGTCAGTATGATATTAGGTTTTGGAGAAATAGAAGTGTTGGTCACTTTATAAAAGAACCAACTCTTCTTCTACCAATTCTACACTACTTAATTCTGGTTGAGTATGCATTATAGTTTGAGCAGGAATTCCAGCCCATTGAGTATTTGCAGGTAAACACTCTCCTTTCATTAATAATGAAAGGCTACCTAATGTAGAATTTTTTTCCATTAAGGTATTATAAAGAATAATAGATCCTATACCGATATTGACATTATCATTGATAGTAACGTGAGATACTTTAAATATACGATCTTCATAAAGATGGGTTTGTAGAATAGTTTCTGAGTTAATACATACATTATCACCAATGGAAATTAGATCAAATTCAGAAAATTCTGCACTGTCTGTAAATACTCGTTTTCCAACCTTTGTTCCTAAACAACGATGTAGCCACATAGCAAAAGGAGTGCCTAATACTTTATTCGTATAATGAGGATTTATATAATAATTATAAGAATATTCAATCACATCATTTTTCCAAATAAAAACATCCCAAATAGGTTTAATTAGAGGCTTTAATTTACCTAATAACAACCATTTCAACCCTACCAATAGAGAAACTAAACCTACAGTAATAAAAAATTCAGCGAAAGGAATTACTATAGCAGTAGCTTGCCAAGAATAATGATCCAACATGAAATCAAGGATGTATAGAAGATTAAATAAAGCAAAAAAAGAAAAAGTCGTAGGCAGTATTACTCTAAAAAATTCGATAGATAATCTTAAATAATATAATTTTTTTGGCGGCTCATACGTTTGTTGTTCAGAAAATCCTGTAAACACTTCCCGTTTAGGTAAAAATACAGCAGGAGATCCTAACCATGCTGTATCAGCACGCGCTGAATCGTTATTTTGAGGCGGAAGAGATAAGGTCCCTAATAAGCTATTGTCTCCAATAGATTTACCTCCTGGTAATAAACTTACATTACCAGCAAAACCTTTTTTACCAATTTTCACAGGAGCAAAAGTAATAATTCCTTGATAAACAGATGGCCACGCAAGAGCAACTGAACTCGCTACAAAACCGCCTGTTTTAATGGTTACTAAATCAGGAATCACATGAGGCGTTTCGCCCATTTCAACCCCTTTACCTAATTTAGCACCTAAACAACGCAAAAACATAGGTAAATATAAAGTATCCGCCATTACTGAAATTTCATCCACGTCATACATTTTTTCGATAATCCAATGACGTAAATAATAGAAACTGCGCACAGGATAAGAACCTGGCTTTATTTTATCCATGATTATTTTTTTACAAACTACTAGGCAAAGGTAATAAAGAGCTAAGAATAATACTGCCCCTGCAGGAATCGCTAAAAGCATAGTCCCCCAATACTCATGGCTGTCATAAGTATACGATATTAAGGAAATGCTTGGTAAGATACATAAATAATACATGACCATAACAAAAACAATGCCAAGATAATGCAAGATTCCAAAAACAGTTCGTTCTAATAGAGTTGCTGGCTCTGCATTGTTTTGGATTTTAGTTACATGATTTTTAGGTAAAGGCATAGCAACGGATGGAGAACCAACATAATAAGCTGCTGTTTCAACTAAACTTCCATCTGGAATCATTGACATATCTTCTAAGACTGATTTATCTTGCATGCAACTATTAATACCAAGTACCGTACGAGATCCAATATAGCAATCATCACCGATTTCAATGGTTCCAATTTTCAACCAACCATTCTCGATAAGATAACCATTTAAACGACTATCAGTGCCAATAGACACATTATTTCCTATAGTCACTAAATCTGGAGTAAAAATTTGAGTCGTACTAATATGACAATTCTCACCTATCTTGGCACCCAATAAACGATAATACAGATTAATTAAAGGGGAACCGGCTAAATGTTTGCCCAAATAGACATTTTTTTGTAAACGTTGAATTAACCACCATCGATAATAAAACCACCCCCAAAGAGGATAAATACCTGGTTTAACACGCCCTAGTAAAAGCCATTTTAGACTCACTGTAATCATCATAGAAATCAAAGGCATAGACAAGAACAAAGCCAAAAAAGCAACTTGTGACTCTGTAGAAACCAAAGAGTATTTTGCAGTAATCCATGCATAACATAAAATAACTGCTAATAATTGCCAAGCTCCTACTGCATATTGAAATACACAACCAAAAAATTGGCCGATACCACATAAAACGTACTTCCATTCAGGCGCTCTATATTGTTTCTCTGCTTGATTCTCATTGGGAACCTGCTCTGATTTATTGTAGGCAGAAAATTTTTTTGCTAATTGCTGGATAGTGGGATTTTTATATAGATCTAAAATAGAAATAGATTTAAAATTTGATATTCTGCGCAATTTAGAAACAGCCTGAGCTGCAAATAGCGAATGACCGCCTAAATCATAGAAAAAATCTGCCTCAACCGAAATTTTTTTGCAATTTAAAACATTTGCCCACACTTGAGCAATTTCTTTTTCTAAACGAGTTTGCGGCGCTTTATATTCTTTATTTTCCACTTTCTGAATGGGCAAAGGCAACTCTTTACGATTCACTTTACCATTTGCTAATAAAGGGAACGCATTTAAAAACTCAAACAACGCCGGCATCATATAATCAGGTAAACGAGAACGTAAAAACATCTTAAGCGCATTGATATCAAAGGCTTCAACTTGCTCCAATACTAAATAAGCTACTAAAGTAGGTTGTTCTAAAGCTTGCAAAGAAACAACTGCTTGTTTAATTCCTGGATATTCTAGAATTACTGTTTCTATTTCATTAAGCTCAATGCGAAAACCACGTAATTTGATTTGATCATCAACTCGACCCGCAAACTGTAAATCACCATTAGCTGTCTTAAGAACCAAATCTCCTGTGCGATATAAACGTTGATTTTTGTAATTAATAAATTTAGCTGCTGTACTTTCTGAGTTATTCACATATCCACGAGCAACCGCTTGCCCGCCAATGCATAATTCACCCAACTCTCCCTGAGGAAGCTCTTTGCCTTGTTCATCTAAAATAAATACTTTATACCCTGGCAAAGCGTTACCTATCGTTACTTCTTTATCTAACATACATTCAGAATAAGTCGCAACCACAGTAGTCTCTGTAGGCCCATAAGTATTCATTATTTTAAGATCAGGTCTCATCCATTTTTTTACTAAATTAGAAGGGCATAGTTCGCCTCCTAAAATCAGCAATCGAAGATGAGGTAAATCACCTTCTAAAGTAGACAATAAAGTAGGTACAGTAGAAAAAACGCTTACTTGATGTTGTTGTAAAAAAGAAATTAAACCTAAACCTGAGCGAGTTTCTTTTTCAGTACACGCAATTAAAGCTGCTCCATAAGCAAAAGCCATCCATAACTCTTCTAAAGAGGCATCAAACGCTAGAGAAAAACCTTGATAGACTCTATCAGTCTCACTCATTTCATACACTTGACCAGCAGCGCGTATATAATGAGCAATATTGTTATGGGTGATTTCTACACCTTTAGGCTTCCCTGTGGAGCCCGAAGTATAAATAATATAACATAAGCCCTCTTCATCAGTTTGGTGAGGCGCTTGAGTCAAGCGCGCAGAAGAATACAAAGCAAGCTCTGAACTAATCTCATCAATGATTAATGTATTAGGCCAACGTATATTTCTTTCTTTATATTGTTGAGAAGAAGTAATAACTAAATTGAGTTCCACATCAGAAAAAATATAATTAATTCGTTCTTCAGGATAATCTACTTCAATTGGAACATAAGCTGCCCCGACTTTTAAAACAGCTAGAATAGCTAAATACGATTCAATAGATCGCTCTAAAAGAATGGCAACAATACTTCCCTTTTTTATATTCCTTTGGGCTAGGCAATGAGCTAATTGATTGGAGCGGTGCTCTAATTCTTGATAAGAAATAAACGAATTATTACAAACCAATGCAATATTATTTGGATAAATATCACAAGATTTTTCAAAAAAATGATGAAGTTGCATAGATTTTACCAAAGCTTCCTTGAATTATTATGATTTTATCTCGGATGAAATAACTCTATTCTATAGCAGAATCGACAAGACTTAAATTATTATCCTAAAAAAAGCAGTTAAATCTGCTGCGAATTGCTATTAGACCTCTTTCGAAATTCGCTGCAGAGAGCGAAGAACCGGAGTGTGCACACAAGTATAGCATTGCCCACTAAGCTTTATACTTCGTTGTATTCTCACTCGGCTTCAGTCATGTACTAGTGTACACTCCTTCGCTTCATTCAAATGCGCCTCGTCTAAAACTTAGTGGGCAATGCTATACATGAGGAGATCCTTCAAACAGCTACGCCGTTTTCAGGATGACGAGGTAGGGTGTTATGAAAAACCTTAAAAAATTTCCTGCAAAAATTGTGTCATTGCACCCCATGCTCTTTTAGCTGCTAAAGCATCGTATATAAGTCCTGCATGATGATCATGCGCTTCAGGATTAGTAAAGGCATGTTGTACATGACCATACATATGTACTTGCCAATCTGCTTTAGCCTCAGTCATTTCCTTACAAAATTCATTCACTTGTTCTGGTTTAACCATAGGATCATCATAGCCATGAAGGACTAAAATTTTTGCTTTAATTAGCTCTGGCTTTAACTCTTTAGGTTTATTGAGCAGACCATGAAAACTTACTGCACCTTTAATCTCTACCCCACTACGTGCTAAATCAAGAGCACATAAGCCACCAAAGCAAAAACCAATAATAGCAATTCGATTACTATCCACTTCAGACATGCTAATTACTGCATCATAAGCTGCGCGAAGACGTTCACTAAGCAAAAAACGATCTGTGACAAAAGGCGTCATTAACGCTTTTTTTTCATCTGTAGTACTACCCAAACGACCATGTCCATACGTATCTAAGGCAAAGCCGAGATACCCCATTTCTGCTAACAATTTGGCTTTTGAACACATTAACTCACTTCGGCCAGACCAATCATGAGCAATTAAAACAGCCGGTCGCGGAGTATCTGTTTTATCATTATAAGCTAGAAAACCATGTAACTCTTGTTCTCCATGATGATAAATATAATTTGAAGTATGCATAATCATCCTTATCCCTTAACTTAATATAAAGTAGTCTAGGAGAAACTAAAAAAAAGTCCAGTAATTCTAATTAAAAATCAGCAAGTCACACCATCTTGGTCTACGCTTTAAATAAAAGATAGGACTTACGAAAAACCCCAAAGTCGAGGAAAAAGAATAGATTGAGAATTTTTCCTAAGCCTACCTTAAAAATAAAAGGGGCATTCATCATGATGATTAATCCTATTTCCACACTAAAAGACTTACTTCATGCTCAATTGTGTTATCAATTATTTATTACACCAGTACATTTACCCATAGAAAAAAAATACCGGGATTTTGCTCGCATGGCTTGTGAGTATATGGAGATAAAACGTAGTGAAGTCATTCATCAAGACTATCCTCGCCATCATGTTATTCATCACTTTAAACCCAACCATTCTAATCCAGCACCTAAAATATTAATAACCCATGGGTGGTTATCACGGGCTGCTTATATGATGCGTATAATCCGAGCGTTGCATAAAGAAGGTTATGATATCTATGCTATAGATTTCCCTGCTCATGGCGAAGCAAAAGGGTTTCAATTACCATGGACTGATGCAAGTGCTATTATTCGACATGTTTTAAATAAATATGGACCTTTTTATGCAGCAATAGGCCATTCGTTTGGAGGCTCGATGCTGCTAAATACTTTAAATCTTGCCGGACAAAAAGAAGAATGGAAATTAAACTCTTCTTTACAAGCAGCTATATTAATTGCTTCCCCCATTCAAATGCGCAATCCAGTGAATAGTCTTGCCAGAAAATTTAAGCTAAATGGTCATGGTTATTTATATTTACGCCAATTATTTCGCCAACAAACAGAGATCGATCCGTCTTTAGTACGTTTACATCATTTTATTTCTCAAGAACCCGATATTTCTTTTTTATGTATTCATGGACAACAAGATGAATCTATTTCAATAGATGAATCTCTATTTTTTTGTAGAAAATATAAAAAAGCTAACTTATGTCTTTTAGATAATGCAGATCATTTAAGCGTTTTAATTGATAAACGCGTCGAACAAGAAATCAGCCGCTTTTTACAAGAGCGCTAATTTATACCCATTCTACTTGAAGATCTTGGTTTTTTCGCGATAGCGAAAAACCAAGATCTTCAAGTAGAATGGGTATAGAAAAAAACGTAAATTCTTGTTCCAATCAGAAGTTACTGCTATCTTGATATAAGATTAGAAAGTAGCTTGAGCGATAGGAATGCATCTTTTTTTAAATAAGGTTGTTAAGTCTTATAAACAATTTAAAAACAATAAAGCCTTGGATGAAGTCTCTTTTCAAATTGAACCTCAAGAAAAAATAGTTGCAATCACAGGCCCAAGTGGTTCTGGCAAGAGTACCTTATTAAATTTAATTGCCGCCTTAGATAATCCAGATTCTGGCGAAATTATAGTGGGCTCTCATCATCTTACTCGACTTGATAGGAATCAATTAGCTAATTATCGGCTACACGAAATAGGCATTATTTTTCAATTTTTTAATCTATTTCCAACGCTTACCGTATTCGAAAATATTGCTATCCCTGGGTATTTAGCAAAAAAAAAACAAGCGCTATTAAATAAAAAAATACATGAACTAACCGAGATTGTGGGAATAAGACATTTGTTAAACAATTATCCACATGAGATTTCTGGAGGCGAAGCACAACGTACAGCTATCTGCCGCGCTTTAATCAATTCACCTCGATTATTATTAGCCGATGAACCTACTGGAAATTTAGACTCAGAAACAGCAAATTTAATTTTTGCATTAATACATCATCTTGTAGAGCGTCAAAAATTAACTGCTTTAATTGTCACTCATGACTTAAGCTTGATTCAAAATGTACACCGTATCATTAATATCAAAAATGGCCGTATTCAATCATGAATTTTATTTTATTATTTAAATTCATTTTCTTGTCTCACTTAAAACAACAAAAAATGAGTATCGCCTTTGCTGTAATTAGTATTATTTTAGGTGTCAGTATCTTTGTTACTATCCATCTTACTAGCACGAATATTCTTAATAGCTTTAAATCCACAACCAATTACCTCAGTGAACAAAATGAGTTTTTTATTACGTCAACCACTCCCATACAAGAAACAATTATTCCAGAATTATTGAAATTACCAAGTATTGACAGACTGCTTCCTGTCAGCATGCATTTTGTCCAAGCCTACAGTAATGAAAAAAATATGGGCTATGTACAAATAATTGGAGTGGATTTTTTAGGGCTTAATCAAGTTATTTCCCTAAGCTCCACATTAAAAAATTTTAATGCATCAAATTTAATACCCTTTTTACAAGATAAGCCAGTTAATGCCATTGTCTCAAGAAAACTACTTGAAAAAATGGGAAATTCACAATTTAACTTGTTAATCAATGGGATAGAAAAACCAATTAAAGTACAAGCTATACTTGACAAATCTACTATGTGGGGAGATGAAGTAATTATTGTTGATATAAAAAATTATCAAAATTTATTTAATAGCTATTTTGTAGTCGATAAACTTTATCTGAGCTTTAACACCCCTGATCTCAAAAAAGCAATAACAGATATTAGGCGAGCTCTTCCTCCTCCACTTACTTTAACAAAAGGTAATGATAACTCCCAGTATGTAGAAAACGTCACGTCAACTTATCAATTTAATTTAAATTTTCTAACTTGTTTAGCTTTATTGGTGACCGCTATTATTCTTTATAATGCTATTAGCCATTATGTCTTAGAGCGCCGAAAGGATTTTGGAATCTTATTAATGTTAGGCGCAAAACCCAATCATTTATTTCTTTTCACTTTATTCACTACTGTTTTTCTCGCATTTTTTTGTTCCCTAGGCGGGCTTGGTGTAGGTTATCTTATTACTTCACTGACGTTAAAATATATTGTACAAAGTTTTTCACAGTTATTTCTATCAGTAAATATTGAAGCTGTCTCTGTTCCTTGGACATTAGTCGTTGAAGTATTCACTAGTGTATTTATCATCGCTCTACTCGTGAGTATTTTTCCTTGTTTGGAAGCCTATAGAAGCTCAGCGTTGCAAACGACCTTTTATCAAACCTATGAACAGGATTTTCAAAAAAAACAGGGTTTATTTAGTATCATAGGCACACTTATTATTATCTTTTCCTTATTAAGCATGCTGCCTCCTATTCTTAAATGGAACCCTTCTTTAGTTTATCTTTCTTTATCAGGAATCTTACTTGGAACTGCTTTTTTTCTACCTAAGGAATTAGCTTATTTATTACTCTTTCTTAAAAAAATTATCCCTGGGCATTGGATTGAAGCCAGAATGGCTATAGATCATATTAAAACGACTGCACGCAAAAATACTGTAGCCATTGCGGCAATGAGTATCAGTATTTCATTATATTTATCCTGCATGATTATCATTGATAGTGACCGTTATACTTGTATCAATTGGGTTAATAATATGTTATCCGCTGATGTTTATCTTAATGCAAAACCAAGTACCTTAACTTTTAGAGGAGGCTATATAAATAACGACATGGTGCAATTTATTTCAAATAGTCCTGATATTGCAGCTGTTAATTTTTTAACGCATAAAGACAGTGTTTTTAACAATAAACCTTTACGAATAATTGGCATGAATTATCCTGTTATTGGAACTTATTACAAACTACCCTTCATAAAAGCGATGAGCCAAAATGAATTACAAAGCATTTTAGCTAATCCTAATAATGTATTTATTTCAGAACCGTTTGCGCGTGAGTTTAATTACCATATTGGCGATATTATTTCTTTACCAAGCCAGCACGGCTTAATCAATCTAAAAATAGCTAACGTTTTTTATAATTATGTTAATTTTCAAAATATAGTACTAATCCCTAATCCATTATTCATGGAGTTATATGATAACCCACCCATAGAATCTGCCCTACTTTACCTTAAACAACCTGATGCTTATTCAAGCTTTTTAGATGGTTTTATAAAAGCTTTTCCAGATATTAATATACCTATTTATAACCAAACCCAAATTAAATATATTGGCATCAGCATGATGGAGCAAACCTTTAAAATTAGTCAGGCCATTGTATTAACCATTTTTGCTCTAACTGCACTAACTTTATTTAATTTACTAGAGCAATTAATTCTTAGCCGTAAGCATGAATTCAGGATATTTTGGGCCATAGGGATCAAAGATTTAGCTTTGGTTAAAATGTGCTTATGGGAATCCTTTATAATTTATATAGCAGCTTTACTTGCTGCCATCATTCCCACCATAATAGGCTTAATTTTAATTTTTAACTATTTGATTCAATTTCTTTTTAATGTTCATTTAGATTTATCTCTATCTTATTACTCTATTTTTTCGTTTATTCTTCTATTGTTGGTGCTGGTTATTATTGATGGCTTACTACCTGCAGTTAAAATTAAAAAATTTATTAATGCAGAAGGATTGCAGCGTGCGTAATGTATTAAAGTTGGTACTCTTTTTTATTGCAATCAATTCAAATTGGGCAGCTAGCTTTTATCATGAATTTACTTTTCCCCAAGATCATGGAAAGCACAATGAAGCAGCACTTGAGTGGTGGGATTTTTTTGGTCATCTAGTCGATAATAATAATCGCATATTTGGTTTTAGTTTAAATTTTATGCGTATTGCAGTAAGCCCTGAGCAACCTCCATCGCTATGGCGAACCGAAGATATCTATATCTCACATTTCACTATTACTGATGATGAAGCAAAGCAATTTTACGTACAAGAAAAAGAAAACCGTACCAGCTTTAACCTAGCAGGTGCCAATAATCAACAATTAGATGTTTGGAATCGCTATTGGCGTGCATTTGCTGGACCTCAAGCTATCTTTTTGCATGCAGCAACAAAAGATGCGACGCTAGATCTGCAGTTGACGCCGATTAAACCTGTGATGTTATTAGGAGAAAATGGATTTATTGAGAGTTTAAATCTATTTTATTATTCTTTCCCTAGTTTACAAGGTATAGGCACGCTTAGACTAGGTGACCACGACTATCAAATTACTAGAAGCATCGCAGTAATGGAGCATGCCTTTACGCTCAATAAAGACAATAATATTGCTTGGGATAAATTGATATTTCAGTTAAATAATGGCGATACTATTTTTCTTTATATTTTAGGCTCAAATCAAAATGGCTTTATTTCTCCACAAAGCTTTTGTATCATCAATGATGCTAGTGGAAAATCTATTTTATTAGGCTCGGCTGACTTTCAATTAACTCAATTAAGCTCTTGGTATAGCGAACACTCTCAAATTAATTATCCCTCAGGATGGACGCTTACAATTCCTAAAGCTCGTTTTAATTTAAAGATTCAACCTGTGATAAAAAATCAAGAAATTATTGCTTTAGATAATAACTATTGGGAAGGGCAAAACTTAGTTACTGGGGAAAAGGATGACAAACCAATTGATGGATACGCTTATGTTGAGCTATCTTCTCAAATTGCACGAAATCATATTTTATAACGTCTATACTCAAGTTCCTTCAAAATGCTAGGTTTTGGATGAACTTGGGTATATATATCAAAAAATATAATAATTAAAATTTCGTAAGATTTTATAAATAAAAAAGGAGAACTTTATGAAATATACTGCATTTAAATTTTGCATTTTGCTAACCATGCTATTTTTAACAGGTTGTTTTGGATGAGCTAAGATATTGAGTGGCCTTATCTATAGCATTGCCCACTAAATTTTAGACGAGGCGCATTTGAATGAGGCGAAAGAGTGTACCAGTACATAACTGAAGCCGAGTGAGAACACAACGAAGTATAAAGCTTAATGGGAAATACTATATAGGCCGCCCCGAAGAAAGTACATATAGTTCAAATCATACCATCAACTTCATATTCAATTTTACTTTTTATTTTTTTCCCTTTAAGCTCATTGAAAATAATCTATTCATTCAAATGATGCTTTATCGCTATAAACAAGCTTTTTATATCATTGTTTTATTGTTCACTTATTTTCTTTTATTTTATCTTTTATTAAAACAAAAACTAAATAGTGATTTTAATACCTTTTATAGCGCAGCCTTAGCCTATTTCCAACAACTCAATCCCTATGCTCATCTATCAAGCTCTTTTTTAATCCAACCCACGATTTTAGCAGTTAATGTTAATCCTCCTTTTTTTATATTTTTAATCAGTTTGCTTATCTATTTTAATTATTCTACTGCTTCACTAATTTGGAGTATAAGTTCCTTAATTTTTGGCCTTATTGGATGGTTACTTTGTTTTTCTAGAGGTACAAATAAACATTTTTTTAAAAAAAATGTTTTAGTTATTATTCTGATTTATTTAGCCAGTTATGCTTGTTTAATGAATACAAGCTTTAATCAAGTAGCGGGTTTTTTACTTTTTTTTCTTATGCTTGGTTATTATTATTATCGAAAGAAATCTAATGATTATTTTTGCGGCTTTTTTTGGGGAGTTGCAGTAGCTTTAAAATTATTTCCAGGATTATTATTTATCTTTGTGCTCATTGAAAAGCGATATAAAGTATTTTGGATGATGTTAAGTATTTTTATCCTTTCTTGGTCGCTCCCTTTATTTACTCGAGGAAGTGAAATTTATTTCCAGTTTTTCAACACACTAGGCTCTATTGTCTGGTATGGAAATACCTGGAATGCCTCCCTTCTTGCTTATCTATTTCGTCTTTTTGTGGATATGAATCATCCCAATAACGTATTATGGATAAAAATAATTTATCTATTGTTTTTTACCCTCTTATTATTTTGGTACATCAAAAAATTAAACCAGCTATCTCAATCCCATTACCGTTTTTGCCTCAGTTTAATTATGATGCTCCTATTAAGCCCCTTTGGCTGGATGTATTATTTTGCTTTATTAGCTCCTGTATTAATTTTAATTTATCAAACCTTTCAACAAGAAGAAAAGCTCGGCAAAATAGTTTTATGGTCCACCTGTCTTTTTCTTTTAAATTGGCCACTTGAAAATATTCAAACTCGAGAGTTGTCTACTTTTTTTGAAAAAAGTACTTTATATTCCATTTATTTTTATGGTTTGTGTATGGTTCTTGGGTTATTTCTTTATGTAATTAAACTAAATCCAAAGACTTCTCTTTTAAAAAATACAAATAATGAGGCTTATATCAAACCAGTAGAGTTTATTTTAGGTTTCTCAGTACTTATAGTTTTTAGTACTCTATTAAAATATATCATCGCTCTGAATTTTTAGAGTAATCAAATTATGCTTTCTTAAGCTCCCTTCTCCCGCTGGCGGGAGAAGGGCTAGGGATGAGGGTGGTTTAAAATAAATTGACACACTATCTACAAGGAATTGCGTTAAAAGTACTAGACAAAAAAGCTGGTTGAAGCGATGAAACGCTAAATTTTATTTTAACTTAAATTCGGCAGTTGAATCGTAACAAGAAGGCCTACCACACTGATTTTTCAAGAATTTAAATTTAATGCAGAGTTTTAAATGATGAAAGAATACGCCCGTATTTTACGACAGAATATGACCGATGCTGAAAATCGAATGTGGTATTACCTAAGAAATAGGCGATTGGCTGGATATAAGTTTGTTCGGCAACATACAATTGGGAAATACATCGTAGATTTTATTTGTCGTGATAAAAATTTAATCATTGAAATTGATGGTGGACAGCATATGGAAGCTGCTGCATATGATATACAGCGCTCAGCGTATTTGGAGAGTCTTGGTTATCAAATATTACGCGTATGGAATCATGAGGTTTTTAATAATATTGAAGGAGTAACCAGACAAATTTTGAATTTAGTAGAACAGAAGTGAGTTAAACCACCCTCATCCCCAACCCTTCTCCCGCCAGCGGGAGAAGGGAGCTTAAGATTAATTGTAACCGTTCTTATCATCGATCACACTATCTAATTCTTCCCCAGTAAAGGCCTGAAATGCTTTATCTACTTCTTCATTAAATTTAAATAATACATTTGCCGACTTAGTTGTTCTCGAAGAAGTAGCAAAAAAACCCTTTAAATGTTGTACTTCATTATATTCTTTATTAAAGAACCAATAATTAAATAAGGTACTAATAGCGTGAATAATATCACCCAAGAATTTTTTAACCTTACCATCTCTATGAGTATTAAAAACTTCTTTTACATCTTGAATAGCATTTTTACAATCATTTTTGAGATTATTAAGATTGCTATCCTTATTATATCTTGCCAAAGCATCAGTTACAGTTTTTATTAGTAAGACATTTGTCTTAACTATCACCTGCTCTTTTTCGTATTTATCTTCTAATACAGTCGTTAATTCGGTTAATTTTTCTAATGCCCTAGTAATATCATTCACCAATTTATTATTGGTTTTTTCTTCAGAATGCAAATAAAGTTCACTATCATATTGCTGGTTAATGGAGTTGCCCCTATAAAACCGGACCACTTAGCCAGCCAAAGCCCTTTTGATAAA
>CAMFHA010000019.1 GCA_945952115.1 uncultured Legionella sp.
GGATCACAACCTGAAGCCTTAATTGCATCATCAGATTGTTTTTGTGCAAGACTTATTTCTTGAGGGCTAAACCCAGCACTGGCTAATTGACTTGGCGTAAAACCAGCATCAATCAAAGCGCGTGCATTATATCCTGCTGCTTTTAACGCAGAAGCACTACAACCGTTCAATTCTTTAATTCGTGATGCTGATACACCTGCAGCAAATAATTCTTTTAGTTTAGTTGGATCACAACCTACTGCTTTAATTGCCTCATCTGGAAGAGGGGTATTCGCTGCATTAATTTGCTCTGGGGTAAATCCTGCAGTAGCTAAGTCCTCTTGAGTAAATCCTGCTGCTTTTAAAGCTTGTGCACTACAACCAGCGTATTGTTTAATTAAAGTTGCACTAACTCCCGCTTTTCGTTCACGGCTTAATTCCTCAATATTGCAACCTGCATTTTTTACATCACTCGCAGTTATTCCTGGAGGTAACTCTGCTTGGGCTGCTTTAATTTGTGCTGCAGTAAATCCTACACTAGCTAACTCTGCGGGAGTATAGCCTGCATTCAATAAATCTCTAGCCGTATAACCCGCAGCTTGCAATTCTTCAGGGGAAAAGCCTGCTTTTTTTAAATCAGCAGCACTAAAGCCTGCATCTTTTAAATCTTGCGCAGTGAAACCGGCTGCTTTTAATTGATCAACTTTGCATCCTGTAATACGTCGTATAGCCGCTGCACTTACTCCAGCTTTTCTTAACTTAGTTAAAGCTTCAACACCACATCCTGCTTTTAACACATCAGCAGCAATAATGCCTTCGGGCAAACCGCCTGCACGAGCAATTTCTGCTTCAGTGAAACCCGCTCCTTTCAATTCACCATCAGAGAAACCACCATCTTTCATTTGTTGGGCGGTAAAGCCCGCATTACGTAATTCACATGCATCAAAACCACAATCTCTAAGCCGGCTAGTCGAATAACCTGTTGCTTTTAATTGACGTGCATTATATCCCGCTGCTTTTAGTTCCTTACAAGCACACACATTTTCTAAATCTTGTAATCCATATCCACTATCTTTTAATTGAACACAACTACATGCTGATTTTAAATCAGTGAGTTGAGCGCCTTGATTAATAACATTTGTAATACTTGCTTTACTGCAATTGCTATTTTGCAAAGTTTGAATCCATAAGCTTTGCTGAGGACCACCTTCTAATTCATTTGTTAAAGCAACAAAACCTACTCCACTTTGGGAGCCTATGACTCCAACTCCTGCTCCAATACTTTGAGTTCGAATAATAGTAGGGATTGCACTCTCACCGCTTTCTTGCGCTTTTTCTGCTTGATTTACGTTTTGCAACGATTGAAGTTTAACATATTGAGCAGTTGGATTTGACGATCCCGGAATAGATTGAATATCCATTGGCGCACCCGATACTGCAGAAGAGGATAAAGAAGAAAACGTAGGTGAACGCAATTTGAAATAACCAATAAGGATAGTTAAAAGCAATAATGCTAGTGTAAATATAATAATCACTCGGGTTCGAGTATTAGAAAACAGTGACTTTAGGTTTTCTTTTTTATTTGCCATTACTATAAACCCTCTACCTTGAGTTGCATGACTTTACCATGCCAGGAGACCAATAATACAGGTGATTTTTGCATTTCATAGGCATGAGTTCCATCAGCGCTAGTCATGCTTGCAATCCAACCTGGCGACAATACGGTTAAATTTGTTCGGACATACATTTTTTCATGGGATAGCCATGCTCTTGCATCCCCTCCATTGACAACTAAGCGTTGGCTATTAGGAGGTGGAACCCCATCTAAGACATGTAAAAGAATATCACTCGCAGAAGGAGGAACCCCTTCTTCTGTTGGCATACTTTTAGCATTAGGACCATAACCTTGTATTCGTAAATCTACACGATAATCTACTGCTTTCTGTCCAGGAATTAAAGTAAGCATTACAGGCGTATTCAACCCTTTTAAGCGAATGGCTAAATTTCCATAATTATATAATTTGGAAGCCTGAATCATTAAGGTATTGCTCGTTTTATCCCATTGAATATTAAAAGCAGAAGGATCGCCTAAATCGTACGCAGCAATAGGCCATGGAGCTCCTGTTGAGTCTAGAAAAACTAAAGAAGAAACAAAACCTTGTGATAAACGAATCACTGGAGGTGTTGAACCAGGAGATAAATTTACAAATTGTGAAGTAGCTGTAGGCTTAGGCGGAGTACCTACAGGAGAAGCTTGCGCATATTGCTCAGTTTGATACATTTGCTTTAAACGAGTGACTTGCTCTGGATTTAAAGGGTAAATACTTCGAGACATTTCATTAAATGCTTTATTTTCAATAACATCAGTATCTGATTCACTTACGCCAGCAGTATCAACAGGTGTTTGATTTTTTTGTTGTGCAGAAGGTGTAGTATTATTAGTTTGCTCCGCGTTGTTTGCTGAAGGTTTAGCATTAGCTTGTCCTTTATGTCCATTCTCTGTTGCATTTTGAAGCGCTGTTTGCCCATTTTCTATTCCACTTTGTTGAGCTAGGCGTTGTTGCAAAAGCCGTAATTGCTGTAATGCTTGCTGTGCGTCATTAGCTTGAGCCATCACTAAAGTATTAAACAAAATACCATAGATTATTATGACCAGCAGACTCAATTTTAAAAAGGATCGCATGTTAACTTACTCCACCAGTTGCTGGTCCTACAACAAATTGAGCAATACCAATTCCTCGAGGCGAATTCAAAGTAGATACGCGTGTTACTAGCATCGTTACCACATTATTCTGCTGAGTGAATTCACTCGCACTCTGATAGGTAACTAATATAGGCATTTGTATGCGCCAGGAATAATTACCATTTAATATTCCTTTTTGTAAAATGATAGGAGCTCGAGTTGCAACTGAAGACACAATCAACTTTTTCGCTTTAACTGCATCCAAATTGTTGGATGATTGTAATGCACCTAGGAATTGATCCCATCCCTCCGCAGTAAAAAATCCTGAAGAAGCTTGTAGCTCATCTCGATAGTTCACAAAGTTATATGTAAATGCAGCGATTGCTGCCTGGTTAGCCCATTGTAAGACTGCAGAATCTGATTGGTTTGGTTGATCTAAAGGAAATAAAGGAGTAATACGCCCACTAATAGAAGTAGCAAAATATCGAGGCGCAGGTGGATGAGTAATAATATAAAATAATAAGCCACCTAGTAGAAAATTCGCTACCATAGCAATAGTCAAGGCAAGCATTACTTTCCGTTGACTATCTTTATAAAATTGATTGCGTAAATGTACAACTGCTAAAGCATCTTCAGCCATAATCCCCTCTATATTATTTTGGTAGCACTCTCACACTATTATCCGTTGGTGGATCAGGATCTAACAACGGATGAGAACTTCTATTAGGTTCAGTCAATGCAGTTAATTGTATAGGAGGAGCGATACCACTTGTTGCATAAAAATCACGCTCTGGCTCATGTAAATAAATATAAGCGATTGCACTTCCTATTCCAGTATTTAAAAGCATTGCTAGAATTAAAACAGTTAATCCGCCGCGATAAATTTTTATATTAAAATTTTTATTTTGTTTAAATATCGCCCAATTTTCTTTACCCATTTTATCCTCTATACCAGTAGGCATTCACTAATTCAAATATACCCTTTGAAGTAGGTATAGAATTTCCTGCTAAGTTTTATACTTCATAACATTCTGACTCGCCTTAGGTCATGTAGTGATTGTACACTTCCTCGCCTCATTCAAATGAATCTCGTTTAAAACTTAGTAAGCAACGCTACACTTATGCCACAGCATCTCTAAACGTAATCTCTATTCGTGAATTAAGAGAGTCATCTCCCCCTTGCTTAGTTCGCATGATAGGTTTATCACTACCTAATCCCTGAGTAAATATAAATCGACTATCCACTCCTTGCGACCATAAATATTCTCCCACAACTCGCGAACGAGCTAAAGTCAAAGCCCGCTCTCTTTGTACTGATACATATTGGCTGCTATAACTTGTAATAGTAATTGCTATTTTGCGAAACTGCTTTAATAAAACAGCTATATCATTTAATAACTTATAAGACTCCCAGGTTAAATGAGGAGATTGATCTTCAAATAAGGCACGAGAAGGAATACTGATCAAATAATCTTGCCCTAAAGTTATTATACGCACACCCTTTCTATTTAATTTTTTTAAATACTTATTTACCGTAGCATCACAAGCGCCTCTTAATTTACAAGGAAGGCGAAATACTTGCTCTTCAGTAGTTGTTTTATTATGACAAGCATTTAATTGAAATAATGCTATTAATAATACAATACGAAAAATCCATAAATTATCTCTAATACACCGAACGTTCACTAAGATCTCCATATAATGGATGTATAGCGTTACCCACTAAGTTTTATACTTCGTTGTGTTCTCACTCGGACGAGACTTAGGAAAAACTCTCAATCTCTTCGTTAAAAGCTTGTTTTAATTCGGTCATTTAGTGCATCTAAACTCCCTCATTAAAACAGGCTTTTGCCTCGACCTTGAGGTTTTTCGTAACTCCTGTCAGATTTAGTCATGTACAGGTATACAATTCTTCGCCTCATTTAAAGGCGTTTCGTCTAAAACTTGGCGGGCAACGCCATATTTTAAACAACTTTATTGAGAATAAATAATTCTTTATAAGTACGTTACAATGAATTTAAGAAAATTGCTATTTTTTATATAAATTATTTAGTTAGAGAACTTAAGTTTCGGTTTTTAGGTTTGCTTTTTCGCGCTCAGAAACTATTTTTTCTGCCAAACCAATCACTATTTCTTTAAGTTCCTCAGGAGGAATACTATCTCTATCTTCGGGAGGATAACTAGTTGCTAATTGGAAATCTTTGATAAGCTCATTCGCTACAGTTCCAGCATATTTATCTTTAGCTCCAGCAAGTCGCTCAATCATCATCATTTGATTTCTAGTTTCATTAATAGGCAGTAAAGCTTCTGAGAAAGTTACTTTATCTGAAACTAAAATTGGAGGTGCATTTACATTGACGCGTAATGAACTGAAAATAGTCAATGCGCCCTCAACCTCTTCTTCAATGAGTGCCTCAACAGGTTCAGGTTCATTATAACTATGGAACGAAATTAAAGCAGCAACCCCACGCTCAATGGGCTCTTCAATAGACGATTCATGTAATGCTTTTGCGATCAAGGAGATTTCTTCTGTCTCGACTTGCTTATCAATACTTAGCTCACCACTTTCTAATATTTCATGAAAAGAAGTTAATTGTTTTTGTAACTTCATTAAATAATCATCTGGAGGTGGCTCTACTTTTAAAAATTGATTAATTTTTAATTGCTTAACAGGTTTTGGATTCGCATAAAACATTCGGGCACGGACGATTTTAGATTTGAAAAAAATATGTGCCTCACCTTCAGTTTGCTCTTTTAAATCTAACAAATCAACTCGAGCTCTTTTTTCAAATGAAGAGCTTTTAGTATCCATATAACTATTGGTAATACTGCCTTCTTGAGTTTGAAAAGAATCTACTTTAGTCACATAAGCTTCACCGGCTGTTTTAGTAAAGAAATCCCAAGTTTCTGTAGGATCTTCTAGCTTCATGCAAATTTTAATGTTGGTATTTGCACCAATAGATGCCGCTTCTTCTTTCGAAGCCTTTTGGAATGCTGGTAAATCTTGCCCTGCAAAAATAGCTGAGAAGCCTAAAGAACGAGCCTGAGCAGGAACCACTGCAAAACCTTGTACGGCATAATATCCATACTCATCCAATATGCACATGTAAGGAGTTGGTGCATTGGTTGGCTTTCTTAAAATAACATCACGATAATCCCCTTCAACCTCTTCTCCTAAACCTGCTGCCATCATCGCCTTTAAAGATGATACGATAATTTTTCCCAAGTTAGATAATTCATCGGGCGATTTTTCAAGAGCAGGTAAAAGTACTACTAAAATACGTCTATTTAACACCACATCTTTAAAATCTACCTCAGCTAAATTAGTTCGGATAATATGACCATAAGTATCTGCTAAAGAAGAAAAGCTTCTTACTAGCTGCATAGTAATAAAGCCATGTTGCTCTAATACTTGCGATACCTGTTTACCTTTTTTCTCTTTATTATAACCTGGCAAGGTATTTAAATAGTTACGTAAAGGATCCGTCACTAACTTAGGAACATTTTCAATATTGACACTTTCTTGATCATCGCGAGGAAATACTTTATCAATTACTATTGATTCTAGGCGCTGCAAATCAAAATAATTACGTATAGTATTAGCATCAAGAAGAACAGCTCCATCATCACGCATATAAACAAGTAGACGCATTAAAGCTTCAACGAAGGCTATAGCACGACCTTTCCACATATCGCCATCACCGCCACTTTGTTGAGATGAACCCATCAAACTCACAACAAGCTGAGTGAGCATACTCGATGAACCCTGGCAAAATGGATTCAATGTATTTGATAATCTTTTTTCTTGTGGACCGACAATATCCCGGGCACCCGTCATGAAATTAATTAATAAAAGATCATCTTCACGTCCCATGCTGCGTACCATGGAAAATACTTTAGCATAAAGAGAGTTATCGCCTTTTCCATCAACATAAATAAAACCACTTCCTTGTACTAAAGCATTATAAGACAAGGAAACTAAACATTCTGTTTTACCGCTACCAGTAGAGCCGAAAATGAGCGCATGCGTTCTCATATCATCATTAGCAAACCATAATTCTTCCCCTGTTTTTCGATCATTGCCAAAAAATGCAATACCTCGAGCCATATTAGGTTTTTGAATACCTGGTTTAAGATCATTATAATCTTTTGCTTTAGAAATCAGTGGAAGGCGAAACGGCAATTTTTGTTTGCGTGTATAGCAATAAGAAAACATACCAATGCCTACAAGTAAAATACCAGTTGCAGCTTCAGAAAAATAATACGTAAGACCAGCCAGAGTAAACAAAGCAATTGATATATTAGTAGGATCACTAAAAAAATCCGCTAATCGTTGCGTAAGCGTCCGTGTGTCTCTTAAAAGAAGACTGGGATCTAATTCATTACGCGAATCAATGCCACGCATCATGGCTCTAACTCCTGCATCTGACGTGGGGTTAATTTAACTTCTTTAATAGCAACCTCTAATGCTCGAATTGCTTCATCAATCATTGGCACTAAAGAACGACGACCCAATTCTTTTTCTGCACGCCAATGAGCAAAAGCCCCAGCAACTTCAGCATATGGAGTTTGTCTCCCCACACAATTAAGCATATACCATAATCGGCGATCTATGGGCTTTAACCATAAAAATTCTGATGACGGAACCACACCATCATCACGAGCAGCTACTAATAAAGAGCTTACTACCGTTAATACATAGGCATGTTTTGAAACAATTTCCTGGACAGCTTCCGTATTTTGATATTTTTTCATCACTGGTCGAGCTACAGAGAAATCAGGCCTGCCATTAACATAAGTTTTATCTAAAGTATGAAGTATTAAATTAGCGGCATCTCTATCTCTGTTTAATCGCGCTATAAATACTGCAGATAAAGCATAAGCCTGAGGTGAACAATGTTCAAACCCATCCCAATAAGGACCAAGTTGCATAGTAAAAACACGCTTTGCATCTCCTTTGCGTAAACCTGCTGTCATTTCTAAACCAGGCATTTGATTATCTAGCAAAGCATCGTCTTTACGTAATAATTTATGTTTACGAGCGAACTCCATAGGAGTTAATGCCATAGCCCATGGACCTTGATTCACATCTTGACTTACAAGATCTTCTTTAACAACAGGCATAATTGCAGGCCAATTAAATTGCTCTTGTGCTCGCAGCGTATTCATATTATGTGCTTTTTTATATCTTAAAATAATATTGGACTTATAAAGTGCTCCAGCTAAACATAATAAAATTAAAGCGATAGGATAACGAATATAATTTCCGATACTTTTGGTCATTAATACTAAAGTACTCCAATCAACACCTGCGGTTGGAACAGTTTGCATTAAGCTTATTTCTTCTTGAAGAAGTGGGTTATTAAGAAACAAATTAATTAATTTTGCTTCCCAAATATTAATGAAAAAAACAAATTTAACGATATACTCATGCCCTGTTTTCCATACAATATAACCTGAGATAAACACTAGCACCGTAATCCATACAGGTGCCATGGAGTTATCATTTTGTCCTTGCCCTTGTGATTGTTGTGCCATCGTCGTAATAAAAAAATAAAAGTTAGTTATCTCAAGTATATACCCAAAATGTTTCAAGATGCGAGGTTTTGGGCGATTTGATTAGCTAGGCATTTTAACCAAACGTCCCTTTTGAAATTGATAAACGCCTGTCACATGAACAAAACGGCTGATATTGTCTAAATTTAAAGTTCTATCTTTTAAACTTAATAGTGGGGTACCTAGTTTATCTTTTAAGACTTTATCAGGAGGTAAAGATAAAATATCTTCTTTCTCAATATAAATAGAGACATAAGCTTCATTATTTTTATTATCTTTCGTTTTCAATATTTCTTTAAGATCTTCTTCTCGAATGTAGATGGGTCGAGAAATAGTTTGCCTAGGTAAGTTAGCTATAATCCGTTCCCAGCTTTGAATATTAGTCCCATCAATAGAATATAAGGAAATAAAAATTTCTTGTTGAGTACCACGTAAAGCCATTTTATTGGCTAAATGTGATTCTGCTCTTAACTCTTCATCACTTTTAGCTCCAACACGCGCTAAAAAACTATCGCGAATAGAAGTTAAATTCTTACCAACCATTCTTAAAAAATTAGATTTATCCCATGGCCCTTCATCAATTGCTTTATTAAGAGCTTTTAAAATTTTATCATATTGTTCGTTTATTTGTTTTTCGGCCATGGGTTCAATACAATCAAATTAGTCAATGAAAGTCTAAATAAATACAACATTGAAGATTATAATAAAGGTAAATAAAATAAAAACCTAACTAATTAAGTATAACAGGATTTACAAAGAGGAATTAACTGAATTTAATATTATTTATTAAATTCAGTAGATAGGTAACTAAAATGTAGGCCGATGCTCATCATCTTTATTCTGTTGAACTTCTTCTGTGCTATTCAGATTTTGAGTTTTATTAGGACTATTTTCAGCTTGTTTAAATATAGACAAGCGATCTTTAAATGAACTTGCTACTGTATTAGCTATTGAAACCATTGCTTCTAAAGCAGCAACACACTCATTAAGAACAGTAGAAGCTATAGAAAAGTGCTCTCGACTCTCAGGTGCACTAGTTTTTTCTGACATCAACTTTATGAGATCATCTTGTTTACTAACTTGACTTTTAAGTTGTGCAACTTCATGTGCGATTTGTTCTTTTTCGCTACTCATTAGAAACTCCTACTCCATAATACTAATTCACTAAGTAAAGTGTAACAAATCTATTTATTAAATTACGTTTGCGTATCAATAACTTTCACTTTCTTTACAATATAATTTACTTTAATCATACATCAACTCATCTAAGGGAGTATGATCTTTGCTTGGGCCACCTTGGATTAACTCATTCACTACATCAGTTATACATAATAATCGTAAAGTATTCGGGGTAACATCATCAAAAACCACTCTGGTTCCTAAAAGAGCCCCTTCAGTTTCATCATAAGTAGCGCCCAAACCATAACCTAAACATAAAGAACATAATTGATCCGCCCTTTTTGTAAGAGCAGGCAAAAGGCCTGTATCAGCAAAAACTTCATCAAAACTAACAAAGCGATCATTTAAATAAAATTTTGCATTTAAGCTTCCCGCAATAACAGCCATACATTTGCTAATATCTCGTTCCATTTATTTCCACCCTGGTTGAGATGTTTTTAGGTTTCCCGCTAAAAAAGAGCGTAACCAACGTAGAAAAACAGGGACTGTAAACCCATAATGCTCAATAATAGCAAAAAAAACAGCGGAGACGATAACAATAATTCCCGTCCAAATTCTTATATGCATTAAAAAGAAAAACAAAGGAAAAGCTGCACGAGCATCAACCATAAAAAAACGAGCACTACGTGCAGAGTCTCTCCAATGAGAAGATTCCGAAAAACTTCCCGCAGCCATTGCTTACTCCAAATAAACGTCAATGATTTAAATAAAGTATATACTCAAACGTGCATTTAATATAATGAATACCATACTTTTAGAATTTTTTTAACCTAATCCATGGGGGTATATGGTTTTGTTAAAGAAGAATTCAAAATCTCCTCTAATTTATTGCCCATATTAAAGTTAGGAGTAAGTTGGGGTGCATCTAATTCTGCGGGTTCAGATGTGGGACAAGAAGAATCGAGAGCATTTCTCTTTGAATTAGCGTTCATTATCTCTAATATTTTCAAAGTACTTCCAGCCATCGGAACTCCTTAGTTACAGCGAAGCAACCATTATAACAAAAAAACTCTTAAGGATTTATTAACAAATACACTATTTTTTATTTTATGAAAAGCTTTTTTAACTATTTATTAATAATCTTAGGCGGGGCAAAAGCAATTTTAATTCCTCTTCATTATAAACATCAGGCTGATAAGCATTTTGCCAAATCCCTTGCGGCCATAAAGGATCGTTCTCTGAACGAGCAACACAATGAATATGCAATTGACGAACACTATTTCCTAAGGAAGCCACATTTATTTTTTTAGGTTGGAAGTTATCTTTTATTATTAAACTAAGCTGTTTTATTTCCTTCATTAAAAGCAACTGCTCTTCACTATTTAATTGATATAATTCTTCTACATCAATTATTCTAGGTACTAAAAGAAACCAAGGATAATTACGATCATTTTTTAAAATAACCGTGGATAATGTCCAATCCCCTAAAATAAACCCGCTCGAATTTAAACGCTCATCTAATTGAAACAAATGATACTCCTTGTGTTGATTTATAAAGCACTGTAACTAAATATTTAGTTGACTAAAGAATACTCGAATAAATTTTAACAAAAACTATTGAGCAAATAACCTATTTTGAGTTATGTTGAAAAAACCTATCTAGAAGATCCTTCAAAAATTATCATTTTGAAGAAGCTGAGAGGTATCTATGCTCCGTGCAAATGAGCATATTAATTGGGATTTTACAATTGTCATTTAAGGAAGAATGCAATTGCTCAACTGGTCTAAATACCAGTCGACGATTGAACGCTTTAGCAAAGGAGGATTCATGGCTAGAGGTGAAGTCAAATGGTTTAATAATGCCAAAGGTTGGGGTTTTATTATTCCAGAAGGAGGCGGAGAGGATATTTTTGTTCATTTCTCTTCGATTCATGGGACAGGATATAAAACGTTGGTTCCTGGCCAAGGAGTAACTTATGAAGTAACGCATGGCGAAAGAGGATTGCATGCTTCAAATGTTATTGCGCTTACTGAACCAAGCGAAGAACATATAGCTTAGGGGCGTGCACGCTCCTAAGTTAATAGTAAAAACTCTTTCTCCTAGTAGTGCACATATACCCGAAATATTTCAAGATGCGAGATTTTGGGTATATATAATTCATTGTGCTACTGCGCCCATTCTATTAAAATATCTTTTTTTACTAGGATTTATTAGATCTCTTTCGAAAGAAGTCTATTGATAGGTTTACTGCCTTTATCGACAGATGGCTTATTAACCGATTCTATACAATTAAGTGATTTTTGATGGCTCGTGGTTTATTACTTATCAATTTAGGCACACCCAAAGCGACTAATTTAAGCGCTATTTGCCGTTATCTAAATGAATTTTTAATGGATAAACGCGTCATTGATTTGCCTTGGTACTTACGGCATTTATTAGTCAAAGGACTTGTTCTGCCTTTTCGCAGCAAAAAATCAGCCCAAGCGTATAAAGCAATATGGTTAAGAGAAGGCTCACCATTGTTACATTATAGCCGTCAGTTATGTGATCAACTCCAAAAAGAGTATGGGAAAGAATACCGAGTAGCGCTTGGAATGCGTTATGGACAACCTTCTATTGCAACTGCTCTTAATGAGCTGAAAGAGTGTGAGGAGCTAACTATTTTACCTTTATACCCTCAATACTCCTCGGCTGCAACAGGTTCTGCAATTGAACAAGCATTAAAAATAATAAAACAAAAAACTATTATTCCTTCAATTAAAATAATAAATCATTTCTATCAAAACCAAGTCTATATTCAAGCACAAAGCCAATTAATTAAACGCTATCTGAAAGCCCAGCATTATCTGCTCTTTAGTTATCACGGTATTCCTGAGCGACAAATTGTGAAATCGGGGTGCCAGTTGTGTTGTCCTAATGAATGCACACCGCAAGAAAACCCTCAATGTTATAAAGCTCAATGTTATCAAACAACTCATTTACTTGCTAAAAGCTTAAATTTATCCAAAGAACAATACGGTGTTTCTTTTCAATCTAGATTAGGAAAAACACCTTGGATAAAGCCGTATACCGAGGAATTATTAATTCATCTCGCAGCACAAGGCATTAAAAAATTAACTATTGTTTGCCCTTCTTTTGTCACTGACTGCTTAGAAACACTCGAAGAAATAGGTTTAGGTGCTCAGGCAAAATGGCAGCAATTAGGCGGACAAGAATTTATTCTTATCCCTTCATTAAATGATGAGCCCTTATGGATTCAAGCGATTAACTCAATCGTATACTCTTAAGAACTTGCGATCTCTCATAGCTATACCATTAAATTTTAGACGAGGCGTATAGGTGTGTACACTAAATACAGGACTGAAGCCGAGTGAGAATGCAACGAAGCATAAAACTTAGTGGACAATGCTCTAGTTGAAAAACACAAATTATATGCTATATCAATAAATAACCTAGTAAAAAATTTTAGAATGTGTTCATGAAGTATAGTGTTGCCCACTAAATTTTAGACGAGGTGTATTTGAATGAGGTGAATGAGAATGCAACGGTATTTGTTTCTAAAATACTTCTCTCTCTCTCCTTTATAAAGGAAAGAGGAAAACTTAAAGAGTAATGGCGTAAATAAGTGCATATTTTATTTGATGTAGCTACTAAAGGAGCTATAAATGTTAAATAAAAAATTTTCCGAACGATTGAACAAAGAATTAGATAGCATTGGAGTTCCTGAAGCAAATTCAGAACGCATTGAAATCTTATCAAAATTAATAAAAATACCTAAATTTAAAGCAGAAGCATTGCTAAATGGTCTTACAAGCCCTGATGCAAAAGTATTAAAAATGCTTGCTGACGAGTTTGAAGTCAATGAAAGTTGGTTGTTAGGCAAAGAAGATTCAAAATCTCATTAAGAGTGAATGACCAGCTTTCTAACGTCATCCCGAACGCAGTGCCCCACTGCCATTAAGTTAAGGAATTTCACATCATAACCGTTCGGGCTGGGGAGGCCTTTAGGCCGTCTCGAAGCCTTTTATTGTAACGCTTCGAGACGTGTGCTTACGCACACTCCTCAGCGCGAACGGCTATAAAAATTCCTTAACTTAATGGCAGTGAAGCAGTGCCCACAAGAGGCACTCTCTCGCTATTCAGGAGCTCAATTATGTTTATTTGTAACTGTTCAAAGAGTATATCTCGAGTTTAGCCATTCAGTCTACCCGTGAAATCGATGACTTAGGCTAATAGGTTTTGCATTTTTTTCAATATATTCAATGATTTTTCCTGCCACATTAACGGCTGTTGCTTTTTCAACTCCTTCAAGTCCAGGTGATGAATTTATTTCCAACACTAAAGGCCCATGATTAGAACGGATTAAATCAACACCTGCTACCTTTAATCCCATTGTTTTAGCAGCAGCAATAGCAATAGAGCGCTCTTGAGGAGAAAGTTTAACCTTAATTGCTTTTCCGCCTTGATGTACATTAGCTCGAAACTCGCCTTCTTTCGCTTGGCGTTTTACCGCCGCCACTACTTTATCACCGATTACAAAACATCGAATATCTGTTCCTCTAGATTCTTCGATAAACTCTTGTACTAAAATATTTGCATGCATTTCTTTAAAGGCATTAATAATGCTAACAGCAGACTGGTGGCTATCTGCCAAAATAACGCCCTTTCCTTGCGTGCCTTCTAATAACTTAATGACTAAAGGAGCTCCTCCAACCATATGAATTAAATCTTCAGTATCATCAGGTGATTGAGCAAAGCTAGTTAAAGGCATCGGTATTCCTTTACGTGCTAAGAGCTGCAAAGAACGAAATTTGTCACGAGAGCGAGAAATAGCAATCGATTCATTCAAAGTATAAATTCCCATGGTTTCCATATGCCGCAAAACAGCGGTACCGTAATAAGTATTAGATGCACCAATCCTTGGAATAACTGCATCAAAATAAGGCAGCTGAGTACCACCACGGTAATGTACTTTGGGATTAGATGCTGCTACATTCATATAACAATATAAAGGGTTAATAATTTTAATCTCATGGCCAGCTGCCTCTCCCTCCGCTTTTAAACGCTTATGAGAATATAAATGGGGATTAGTAGCTAATATGGCAATTTTCATAAATTAAAAGTTCCTCAAATTATTTTTCTTTTCTTTAAGCCTAGTTTATAAAATAAAAAATCTCACACGACTTAGATCTTTTATTTTTAATTAACGAGGCATACGTGTGTTTGATATCACTAAATAGATTTCTTGCCTAACCTGCGTCTTTTGCTTTAGTGCAAGGTACAAAGGTTATGCAAGAGACCTAATGAATGCTATCTCGTAAAAAACGAGAGGTTTTATACGCGATCCATTCTAAATATAATAATTAGTGAAATTATAACTAGGCGATTATTGTGCTAAATTATCTAAGATATTAATAACATATAATCCTTCGCTAAAAGCTCTGCATGATGAGGGGAAGTGAAAAATGCATTTAATTCTCCTTGAGGGTTAAAAAGAATTATTGCACCACTATGTTGCACATCATAATTTTGGAGATCACTCGCTTCTTTATTAGCTACCTTTGCATAAGCAATGCCCATTTCACGTGTCATTGCTTTTATTACTTTCTCATCACCTCGAGCACCATAAAAACTTGATTGGAACGAGGTAACATAAGACTTTAACTGTTCAATACTGTCGCGCTCTGGATCAATAGAGATCATAACCACCTGAGGTAGATCCTTTACTGATTTATTTTCAAGAATACGGTACATTTTACCTAGTTCAGCCATCGTTGTGGGACAAACATAACCACAATGAGTAAAACCGAAAAAAACTAAAGTCCAATGACCTTGTAAGTTAGCATTAGTAAAATTATTTTGATCTGTTCCAATAAGAGAAAAACTATTTATAGTTCTTGGATGCTCTAAATAAGTTCCATTGAATTGGCTAGGATCAATTTTTTTCTTAGAATATAGATGTTGTGATATAAAAAGACCAGTAAATAAAGCGCCTATCGCCAGTACTATTGCAACTGTAGCCTGTATATTGTTTATCTTGGCTTTCATTCTTACCCCTTATAAATAATGATCTATTAATAAAACAACAAAAAGCAGCATGAGATAAATAATAGAAAATTTAAATGTTTGCATTGCTACTAGAGCACGGTCACTACGATATAATTTATGAGCCCAAAACAAGAATCGAAGGCCTAAAATCAGCGCACCAAATAAATAGAAAAAACCGCTCATACCAATAACAAAGGGCAAGATACTAACTATTAAAAGTAAAATAGTATACAAATAAATACTTAATTTAGTATAAGGAATACCATGCGTCACTGGCAGCATTGGAATCTGTGCATGTTGATATTCCTCAAAACGGTAAATAGCTAAAGCCCAAAAATGAGGGGGAGTCCAAGTAAAAATGATCAATACCAGCAATAAAGGTTCTGGAGTTAATTGATTTGTTACAGCAGTCCATCCTAATAAAGGCGGAGCTGCACCAGCTAATCCACCAATAACTATATTTTGAGAAGTAGCTCGTTTTAAATAGCCCGTATAAATACCTGCATAACCAATTAGAGTGATAAAAGTTAAACCTGCCGTTAAAGGATTAACAAATAAAAATAAAATAATAAGTCCTAATGCACCTATTAACAGTGCAAACGTTAAAGCTTGCACCACAGAAACTTTACCACGAGCAATAGGTCTTTTTTTAGTGCGGGCCATTATCGCATCAATATGCCTATCCACTAAGTGATTAATTGCAGCGGCGCTACTGGCTGCAAGCCCTACTCCAATTAAGGTAAGACACACTAATGACAAATCAATCCAACCTGGAGCCGCTAAATACATGCCGACAACAACGGTTAGCAGCATCAGCATAACTACTCGTGGCTTACATAACTCTAGATAATCTCGCCAAGTCGCTGTTTGAGTCAAAAAAGGCTCATTTTGCATCTAGTTTGCCTCCTCTTAAGAAATGCAACATGCAAAAAATTTGTGCTAGAAGCAAAGCAGCAATTCCATTATGAGCTACAGCAACCTGAATTGGTAATAAATAAATTACATTAAGAATACCTAAAGTACATTGAATAATAACTAAAAAGAGAATAACCATCGCTGATATTTTTAAATATCTTGTGTTTTTTGTTACTAAAATAAAGCTAGAGAGTATTAGAAGATACAAAGCAGTAATTAAAGCTCCTAAGCGGTGCACCCATTGAATAGTTACACGCACTTCATTATCTAATAAACCACCTTGATAATTTATTCCAATGGAAGCAAAAAAGTTAAATGCTTTTGCTAAATATAAATCGGGAAGCCACAAGCCATTGCATTGTGGAAAACCAATACACGCAATTCCAGCATAATTTGAACTAACCCATCCACCGAGTGCTACTTGTAGAAAAACAATGATAAAACCTAAACGAACCCAAGGTCGCCATTGTGGTAATTCAATACCGGCTAAAGAACTAAGTTGTAATCGAAATCGACTAAGGCAAGCAACAATTAGCATTCCGCCTAATAAATGCCCCATCACTACAACAGGTAACAATTTTAAAGTAACGGTCCACATACCTAATGCTGCTTGAAAAATAACAAAAGCCATTAGAGCTAAAGGAAGATGCCAAGGAAGATTATTCCCTTGATAGCGTTTATAAAACACCATAAAACCAATGTAAAAAATCAATAAAGCTAAAGTACCCGCGGCATACCGATGAGCCATTTCCGTCCAAGCTTTGCCGGATTCAATTGGAAGATCAGGATAAATAGTTTGAGCCTTTTCTAAGTGCTTAGCCTCATTAGGTAAGACCATTTGCCCATAGCATCCTGGCCAATCTGGACAGCCTAAACCTGCGTCTGTTAAACGAGTATAAGCGCCTAGCATCACAACAAAGAATGCTAACAATACGGCAATAGTAGCCGCTATACGTAGAGAGCGATAATGCATTAATTAACCTTTTTTTGTTTCGTAGGTGGTAAGTAAAAGTTTTAGATCTTTATAAATATCAGCAGAATTAGCATTAATGGAATAACTTAAAACTAAATAATTATCAGGATCCATAATAAAAATCTTTGATTTACTAGTAAGGCTATCTAGGCGCTGCTTATCAGCTACAGATACCACCTGAATTTTAAAATCTTTACTTTTTAATTCAGTCTCAAAATCCGAGATCGTTTTCCTATTATTTTTATCGACTAAAAGCATTTGTTCTACTAAATATAATTTTCGTCCTAAAGCTAAGCGGACTCGTGCTAGTCGATCTAACTGCTGCAAACAACTTTCTGAGCATGAAGTTGGCGTCCACAGAATTAAGCGCCATTTATCTTTTTTTTCAAGAGACGTTAATTGAGTTGTTTGACTTATTAAATGTCCATTGTTAGTGCGTGCATTGCCTAGCCATGAAGGATGAGTATAAACTAAATAAGCAGCCACTCCAGGGGCAGCAAATACAAAAACTAAAACTAATAGGGTATAATATTTACTAATTGATTTGTTCATCTTTTTTCAAATTTAATGCTATAAAAATAATAAATACTGCAATTGCCATAGAAAACCACTGCCAGGCATAAGCAATATGACGCTCCGGAGGCATGGATACGATGGCCCAATTGCGTACAAATCCAAACTCTGCTTGTTTATCGAGGCGAATAATAAACGGATAGACAGTTTTTTGCAAAATTTGTGACGCAATTTTAGTATTTAAATACTCTAAAATCGTTAATTTATCGTTTTTCTTCTCAATACTAGGTCCCAAAACCCATTGTTTACTGCTTGGAAAATAAACAGTACCTCGAATTTGCACTATACCTCCAGGAATGCTAATTGAGGGAAAAATACGCCGTGTGGTATCACCTGCAATCCATCCTCTATCTATTAAAACTATTTGGCCATTATTTAAGACTAAAGGAGAAAGAACATCATAACCAAATTGATGGTGTTGATGTTGATTATCTAAAAGAAATAAATCTGGTTGAAAGTGGCCTTTTACTGTTACACGTTGATATTGTGCAGGCAATGCTCCTTTTCCATCCCATTGCAACCATGGTTTATTAGCCATAAGAAATTCAGCCGCTATCATTTCTCTTTTTTGCTCAGCACGTTGCAATTGCCAAAATCCTAAACGAAGAAAAAGCAAAACAACTATTAAGGTAAGAAAACACATTATCCACGTTGGGGTGAAACGAAGATTAAAACAAGGTACACTAGGCATTAACTTTTACTCAACCGTAGATTAGCTACTTGAGGAGTATAACAAATGATCACTAAAATCTTTATCATTTTTGTGATGATAATTATCGCGGCGTCGTTAGCAAGCGGCTTATTTTTTCTAGTGCGCGATAAAGACAACTCACAAAGAACAGTAAAAGCGCTCACGTTAAGAATTACTATTTCATTGTCTTTATTCATTTTTTTATTTATTGCTTTTAAATTGGGTTGGCTTCATCCGCATGGAGTTTAAATTAATTATTAAGGATTATTTATGCGTTTATTATTCATTATTTTATCGCTCGTTTTTAGTTCATCCTATGCAGATACCATTGATAATTATATGAACATTGCCACTAATATCCCTATAATGGAAATGAAAGCAGATGCTCAAGCTCAGGCCTGGGCCAGATCAGCTCGTCATGTGCTAACAATAACCTGCGAAAGCATTGCAGAAACGCTAATTCAATCGAATGAAATTGCAACGCAACAAGGCAGACCGCTATTTTGTTTAAACAATGGAGTTCAATTAAACGCTGTTCTAATGAATGAACTTATTCAACAAACTTATAAAGAACTATCAAGCCAACAAAGTGATAAAAACAAAATGACTGTTTCGCAAATTGCTTTATTAGGAGTCAGTAAGCACTATCCTTGTAAGCAAGCGCAAGAAATGACTCACTTAAAGGCTTTGATGGGACAATAATTTTACCAGCACTATCCATAGTCTTACCAAAAAATCTAGGCTCCTCCGGTCAGGCCCACTGCCATTAAGTTAAGGAATTTTACATCGTAACCGTTCGGGCTGAGGAGGCCTTTAGGCCCTCTCGAAGCCTTTCACTGTAACGCTTCGAGACGTGTGCTTACGCACACTCCTCAGCGCGAACGGCTATAAAAATTCCTTAACTTAATGGCAGTGCCGGTCAGGCCGGAGGAAGAAGATGACTAAAATTATTTATTAAACTCTTCAAAAGCTTCTAAAGCCTCAGCAGCATACATTAAAGAAGGACCTCCTCCCATATATACGGCCATAGCTAAAGTTTCTAAAAACTCTTCGCGAGTGGTTTGTAACTTTACAAGAGTTTGAGAATGAAAACCTATGCATCCTGGACATTGCTTGGCAACAGCTAAAGCCATAGCGATTAGTTCTTTAGTTTTTTTATTTAAAGTACCTTCTTTATAAGCCGCTTGAGAAAGCGCAGAAAAACCCGACATTACTTCAGGCATTTCCTTACGCATTTTTGCTAATTGAGTGCTAATGTCTTTGGTAATAGTAGTGAATTTATTATCTGGCATCATATAACTCCTATTCATTCTAAAAGGAGAAGTTACTTTACCTTATATACCCAAAATGTTTCAAGATGCAATTTTTAGGTATAGCCTTGCCCACTAAGCTTTATATTTCGTTGCATTTTCACTCAGCTTCAGTCATGTACTAGTGTACATTCTTTCGCCTCGTTCAAATGCGCCTCGTCTAAAACTTAGTGAGCAAGGCTATATAACCTTTATTTTTGGCATGCCTTACTCAAAGCCTCTTCAGCTAAAGTAAGTTTTTTTTCTAATTCACCTAATTCGAATTTTAAATTGAGAAGTGCTGTTTGCTCTTTGCTCGATTGCATTTGCTCTAAACGCTTATTTAAAGCATCTCTTTGCTTTTTCAAAATGCCCACTTCTTGATCAAGTGATTGCAACCACTGCTGACGAGTACTTAACATGGTGAGAGAAAAGCTAGTTATTTTACTTTCGCTTTTATTTTTTTGCTGCATTTTACATAAACCCACTAAAACTGAAATTTTCTGTTTTAAGTGTTCGGCTAGATAAGTAGCGCTTCGTTCATGCTTTTGCTTTCTTAACGCTTGCAAATCAGCTTTAAGCTCTTTAATACAACTAAGGGCTGTTAAATCTTGTGTACGAAATAAATTGTTAGGTAGCGCTTGGTTAATTAAAGAAGAAGATAGCTGACTAAGCTTCCACTCCAACTCAGGTAAGCGGGTAATTAAATCAGCACTCAACTCTTCAATATAATGATTTTTTATCATTTTTCTTATACTACTGGTTCCATATTGTTGTCTCTTGCCATCCACCAAGAGAAAATAAAGGGAGGAGCACACATTACCAACAAACCTATAGTTAACAATAATTCATAATACAATAAACCACCCACATTAATATCTTGTGGAGGCATAAAACTCACGATAAAGGTGGAAACTACACCAATAATTCCCATTCCAGCCACTAAAAACATACCTAAAATACCACCAGGTACTTTAAAAGGTCGAGGGTGTTCTGACTCAGAAAAACGCAATTTAAGTGCTGCAACAAACATAATAAAATACATCAACATATAAAGTTGCGCAGCCAAGGCTGTTAATAACCAATAAGAACCATTTACGCTAGGCATAAATAAAAACAAGCCCGATAAAATGGTTACAATTGCAGCTTGTGTATATAACATTGCTGAGGGCGCACCATTCTTATTTGTTCGCTGAAATAATTCGGGCAAATTACCTTCTTCTGCAGCAACTAATAGTCCTTTAGTAGGAGCAATAATCCAATTGCTTACCCCACCAAGGCCACCAAGAACAAGCATTATAGCAACTACTGGCATCATCCAGGTCATACCATAGCTTCTAAAAAAAGCTTCAAAAGCCTGCATAATTCCTGCCACTAAATTAATATCTTTTTCTGGTAGAACAATAGCAATAGCCAAAGAACCTAAAATTAAAGTGCTCAAAATAACGACTACTGAATAACTAAGTGCTTTAGGAAAAGCATGTTGCGGATCTTTAACGTCATTAGCATGAACCGTAGCAATTTCAATACCACAGAATGACATCATAATAGCAGTTAAAGAAACCCACATTGATTTATCAGTTAAATGAGGAACAATACTAGGAATATCAAACCGAATTTGTAAGGGATTACCTTGAGTCATCCACACTATACCTAAACCAATGATTAAAGACATAGGCAACAATAAGCCTGAAAGAGAACAAATAGTGCTAAATGTTGCTGAAGACTTCATTCCTCTGAGATTAAGAATAGTAGTTCCCCAAAAGCAACTCACAATAACTGACCAAAGAAAATAAGGGTTTGTACTCAAGGTAGGATTTATTAAATAACCGATTGTTCCTGCTACAAAAGCGAGAATAGTTGGATACCAAATAACATTTTCAATCCATTGAAGCCAAATAGCTAAAAAACCAGCGCGTTTACCAAAAGCTTGTTTTACCCAAACATAAATACCACCTTGCTTTGCCCAGGCTGATGCAAGTTCGGCTGAAACCAAAGCGGTAGGAATGAGAAAAAAAACAGCCGCTAAAGTAAAATAAAAAATTAATTGACTACCAAATAAAGCAGTAGCCGGCAGATTACGAATACTATCTACTGATCCCACGGTAATCATTGTTAGGCTAAAGATAGTAAGCGAGTGTTTTTGCGTGCTCATTGCATTCCTTGTAAAACTAAAACAAAATAAACCTTCATCATTATAACTTGAAAAGCTTAAGAATAGCTTAATAATAGAGTAAAAAATAAACAAAATTTATACTATTAAGTAAATAAACGCCTGTTTTAGACTGAATCTTAACTGCTTATAATAACAGTTTTTTCACCTATACAACACTGTTTAATATTTAAGAAGTCTAGAAAAAATAAGGTCAATTGAGGCCTGTTGATTCAAATATAAAGAAGTTGAACACCTTTGTAGATTTTATTTATATGCTGTTGTACTCTGAGTTTTTAGTCATCATGTTAAACTTGGACAGTTAATTATGTGGATTGTGCGCATCGCGCTGTCGCGCCCCTATACCTTTATTGTATTAGCTTTAATGCTTTTAATTATTGGTCCCTTAACGTTGATGCGTACTCCCACTGATATTTTTCCTGACATCAATATCCCTGTAGTAAGTGTTGTTTGGAATTATGCTGGAATGCCTCCAGAAGATATAGCAAATCGCATTACCAGCGTCTTTGAGCGCGCATTGCCAACTACTGTAAATGACATCGAACATATTGAATCGCAGTCTTTAATGGGCATTGGTGTTATTAAAGTATTCTTCGAGCCCAAAGTAAATATTAGTATTGCCTTAAGCCAAGTTACTGCTATAGCTCAAACCATACTTAAATCTCTACCTCCAGGAATCTTACCGCCTCTGGTTTTACATTATACTGCTTCTTCTGTTCCAATCTTACAACTAGTCTTATCAAGCGCCACAATACCTGAGCAAAATCTTTTTGATTTTGGAAACAGTTTTTTACGTACCCAATTAGTTAATGTCCCTGGAGCTGCTTTACCTTATCCCTATGGCGGGAAAGTACGTCAAATTCAAATAGATCTTGATCCTAAAGCCATGCAAACTTATGGCGTTTCAGCCCAAGAAATTAATGCGGCCATTGATGCTCAAAACTTAATTATTCCCGGAGGAACACAAAAAATAGGTAACTATGAATACATCGTTAAATTGAATGGCAGCCCTTTAAGCGTTGAAGAATTAAATAATTTACCTGTAAAAGCTACTCCAGAAGGAGTTTTATATATACGCGATGTAGCGCATGCTCGAGATGGTTTTCCTCCTCAAACCAATATTGTACGAGTTAACGGCCAAAGAGCCGTCATGATGTCTGTACAAAAGACTGGAGAAGCATCCACTATTGAGATTGTTAATCGAATTAAGTCCTTAATTCCTCAGATTCAACAGATAATGCCTGCTGGAATGAATCTCAGCTTTTTTGCCGATCAATCTATTTTTGTTACAGCAGCAATTAAAGGCGTAATAGTAGAAGCGGTTATTGCAGCAGCGCTAACTGCATTAATGATCTTATTATTTTTAGGCAGTTGGCGTAGTACTCTTATTATTACCGTCTCAATTCCTTTATCAATTATTGCATCGACCACTCTACTTTCAGCGCTGGGAGAAACAATCAATATTATGACCTTAGGAGGATTAGCCTTAGCAGTTGGAATCTTAGTCGATGATGCAACCGTAGCCATTGAAAATATTAATTGGAATTTGGAACAAGGTAAAGAAGTAGAACAAGCTATTCTTGACGGTGCTCAGCAAATCGCTATCCCAGCTTTAGTCTCTACTTTATGTATTTGTATAGTGTTTATTCCCATGTTTTTTATTGGAGGAGTAGCCCAATATTTATTTGTCCCTATGGCAGAGGCTGTCATTTTTGCTATGTTAGCTTCTTATTTACTGTCACGAACGCTTATTCCAACGCTTGCAAACTATCTACTCAAACCTCATGCATCACAAGAAAATAGACTTCTTTCGAAACTCGCTGCAGAGAGCAAAGTGCAAGGAGACTTGGAGCGGAGAACCGGAGTGTACACGCAAGTACACGAGGATTCGAGCACCGAATCGACGAAGCAATTTGCCTCTGCAGTAGAGTTTCGAAAGAAGTCTAATGAAGAGAAACCAAATTGGTTTACACAATTTAATAGAGCATTTGAACAACAATTTGAACGCCTTCGTCAACATTATTACAATGGTTTAACATGGACCTTAAACCATGCTCGTCTTTTTATTACTAGTTTCTTAGCTGTAATTGTCTTATCGTTAATTTGTTTATGGCCCTGGTTAGGCACTGATTTCTTTCCCAAGGTTGATGCTGGTCAGTTGAAATTACATATTCGAGGTCCAGTAGGTATACGGATTGAAGAAACCGCGCGCCTAGTAGACAAAATTGATCAAGAAATTCGCCGTATTATTCCTGCAGAAGAGCTTGAAGGCATTATAGATAATATTGGCTTACCTATAAGTGGAATTAATATTTCTTATAATAACTCTGCTCTAGTCGGAGCTGCTGATGCAGATATTTTAATTTCATTAAAGCCTAATCATAAGCCAACAGCAGATTATGAACGTCAATTAAGAGATAGTCTTACACAAAAATTCCCTAATACTAGCTTTGCTTTTCTTCCTGCAGATATTGTTAGCCAGATTATCAATTTTGGTCTCCCTTCAGCGGTGAGTATCCAAGTCATGGGTTTTAACCAACAAGCTAATTATGAATATGCTGATAAGCTTCTTCCTCTTTTAAAAGAAGTGCCAGGACTTGTTGATGTGCGTATTCGTCAAGCCAATTATCATGAATTAATGGTTCATGTCGATCGATCTAAAGCATTGGAATTAGGTTTAACACAAGCCAATGTTGCATCTAATCTACTTATCTCGCTTTCTGGAAGTTTTCAAACTACTCCTACTTTTTGGCTAGACCCTCAAAATAATGTTTCTTATCCTATCGCAGTCCAAGCACCCCAGTACCAACTACAATCTTTACAAGATTTAAGCAATATTCCAGTAGTAAGCCCAAACTCCTCTATTCCACAACAAATATTAGGAGCTATTTCCTCCATTACCCGCATCGCAGGTCCAGCAGAAATATCTCATTATAATGTCCAGCCAGTAGTAGAGATTTATGCCACCATACAAGACACGGATTTAGGCTCGATCACTAATGCAGTGAATAAAATAGTAAACGATACTAAAAAAGAATTGCCTAAAGGGACTACAGCGGTTATTCGAGGTCAAATTGAAACTCAGCATCAAACATTTCAAAGCTTATATTGGGGATTACTTTTTTCAATTATTCTTGTTTATTTATTAATTGTAATTAACTTTCAATCTTGGACTGATCCCTTCATCATTATTACTGCATTACCCGCTGCATTAGCTGGAATTGCATGGATCTTGTTCTTTACTAATACAACAGTAAGCGTACCGGCACTGACTGGTGCTATTATGTGTATGGGAGTTGCTACAGCAAACAGTATTCTTATTATTAGCTCTGCACGTCATCATCTTGTTGAACATTGTGATCCTTTAGCTGCCGCATTATCAGCAGGAAAAACACGCTTAAGGCCAGTATTAATGACCGCATTAGCAATGATTATTGGTATGCTTCCTATGTCTCTTGGCCTTAGTGACGGTGGAGAACAAAATGCGCCTCTAGGCCGTGCTGTAATCGGTGGTTTATCTTTTGCAACCATAAGCACCTTATTTTTTGTACCCACAGTTTTTTATGTAATTCACCATCGTAGACACAGAGAGCAACGAAGGAAGAAGCATGTTTAATACTTTATATATTCATTTAAAAAAAATACCGAAGCCTCTTCGGTTAGTTTTAGGGATAATTCTTTTATGTCTATTAATTAATATTTTCTTTCGGGTTAAAGCCGGGTTTGATTTAAAAAAAGAAACGCAACATAATGAATTGCTTTTAGTCAGAGTTATCACTGCGAAAGCAATAGGAGGAACTGAACATTTTATTTTACCTGGCGATGTCAAAGCTTGGCATGATGCAACTATTTATGCACGCACGAATGGTTATATTAAAAAGTGGTATGTGGATATAGGCAGCAAAGTCAAAAAAGGCGACTTATTAGCACTTATTGAAACACCAGAATTAGATGCTCAATTAAAACAAGCTGAAGCGGATTTAAATACGGCCATTGCTAATAATAAACTAGCTCAGATTACTGCTAACCGCTGGAAAAATCTTATCAAAACCGATTCAGTATCACAACAAGAAGTAGATGAAAAGGTCAATTCTGCTGCTGCTCTTGCAGCACTGGTTATTGCTTCTCAAGCCAATGTGAACCGTTTAACAGAGTTGGTCAATTTTGAGCGAGTAATCGCGCCATTTAATGGAATCATCACGGCCAGGCATACCGATCTTGGTGCTTTAATTAGTCAAGGAAGTGCAGGCAATGTTCCCCTTTTTGAGATCGCTCAAATTAATCCTTTACGTGTCTATGTTAAAATCCCACAAAACTATGCTTCCCGAATCACTCCACATATGACGGTAAAATTAAAATTTGCTGAACATCCTGGCCAAAAATTTTCGGCACAATTAATTCAAACTGCTCATGCTATTGATCCTAAAACACGTACTTTATTGGCTCAATTTAAAGTTAATAATGACAAAGAGCTATTATTTGCTGGCGGATATACTCAGGTCTTATTTACTTTAAAAATACCTGCAGATGCTATTCGCATTCCTGTAGAAGCACTTTTATTTCAAGCCAAAGGAATGCAAGTAGCTATTTTGACTAAAGATAATCGAGTTCAACTTCGAGCCATTCATATCATGCGTGATTTTGGAGATGAGGTAGAAATTCAAACTGGAGTCAAAGCAGGAGAAAAAATTATTCTTTACCCTCCTGATTCAGTGCTTGATGGTCAGGAAGTGCGAGTGGCTTCATGAGAAAAATCCTTGTTTTAAGTTTTATTTCATCTTTCTTATTAGCATGCTCTATGGCACCAAAGTATGAGCGGCCATCCATGCCTATCCCTAAACATTTTAAAGAAGCAACGACAGAAACTACTTGGGTGCTAGCCAAAACACAAATGCCCACCACCCCCATTGTTCCCTGGTGGGAAAGTTTTCAAGATCCTATTTTAACTCGTTTAGAAGAGCAATTAACTCTAGCAAATCAAGATGTACTGGCTGCTTTTTTTCGCTATGAACAAGCAAAAGCTTTGGTACAAGTAGCGCAATCACGCTTTTTTCCAACGATCCTAGGAGTCGCCAATGCAAATCGGCAACAAAGCTCAACAGCCACAGCAAATGCGCCTATCATCCCCTTATATAATAACTATCTTCTTGGTAGCAGCCTAAGCTATGAAGCAGATGTTTGGGGCAGCATTCGGAATGCCGTTGCTAAAAATAAAAATTTAGCTAAAGCCAGTGCCGCAGAATTAGCAGCTATATCGCTAAGCCTCCATGCGGAATTAGCCAGTAATTATTTTACATTAAGAGGTTATGATGAATCTCAAAAAATTTTAGATACTACCGTAGAAACTTATAACCGTGCTTTATTTTTAATAAATAAACGCTATCAAGGAGGAGCAGCACCTGCTGAAGATGTGGATAATGCACAAGCTCAATTAGAAAACGCAAAAACACTCGCGGCTGATATGCATTTAAAGCGCAATCAATTAGAACATGCTATCGCAGTGTTGATAGGAGAGATACCTAGTAATTTTTCTTTACCCCCAACTAAAGCAGCAATTCATGTTCTTGAGATTTCTCCTAATTTACCCTCTACCCTTCTTGAGCGAAGACCTGATATTGCTGCAGCTGAATTCAAAGTAAAAGCAGCTAATGCTAATATTGGTATTGCACGGGCAGCATTTTTTCCTGTATTTGATATTACTAATATTATTGGCTTTGAAAGCCAAGTTTTATCTAATTTATTATCCAAACCAAGTCTTTTTTGGTCATTAGGACCAGTAATTTCCTTAGCAGTCACTCAACCTATTGCTACCGTAACTTTATTTGATGGAGGAAGATTATCAGGCTTATTAAAGCAGGCTAATGCCAGCTATTATGAGACTGTAGCCCAATACCGTCAAACGGTATTAACGGCATTCCAAGAAGCAGAAGATGCATTAATTGCCATAAAACAATTAGATAAAGAGAAAATAAGCCAAAGTGCAGCAAGCAAAGCAGCAAATCGCGCATTACAACAAGCTAATAACCGTTATCACGGTGGCATAGCGACCTTTCTAGATGTCCTAGTGGTAGAAAATATTGCCTTACAATATGATTTAGCTCGCGTGGATATCATGATAAAAAGGCAAGTTGCAAGCATCCAATTAATTAAAGCATTAGGAGGAGGATGGTCAACTATTCCTACAAAGAAAAGCAAAGAAAAAAACAGAAAGTAGCGCCTAGTTTACTCTCTGTGCTATAGTGTTTGTTTTTTCCAGGTATTTGCTATGTTTGAGAATTTAAGCGAACGTTTATCGCGCACCTTTAAAAATCTACGTGGTCAAGGGCGTTTATCCGAAGACAATATACAACATGCTTTACGTGAAGTCCGTTTATCACTTATTGAAGCAGATGTAGCCTTGCCTGTTATTAAAGAATTTATTGAGCAAGTAAAACAAAAAGCCCTAGGCCAAGAAGTAATAACCAGCTTAAATCCTGATCAAGCCTTTATTAAAATTGTTAATAATGAGCTTATTCATATCATGGGAGAAGAGCGGAGTGAGCTTAATTTTAAGACTCAACCTCCCGCTGTATTTTTAATGGCCGGCCTACAAGGCTCAGGAAAAACAACGAGCACAGCAAAATTAGCTCGCTATTTAAAAGAAACCGAAAATAAAAAAGTGATGTTAGTCAGTGTCGACGTTTATCGTCCTGCGGCTATTAAACAACTACAGGTTTTAGCAGAGCAAATTGATGTAGCTTTTGTCCCAGCAGAAACTAATGAACAACCACTTGTTATTGCTCAAAGAGCGTTAGATCAAGCTAAAAAACAATATATGGACGTTTTGATCGTGGACACGGCAGGACGTCTTCATGTTGATACAGAAATGATGGCTGAAATTAAAGCCTTACATCAAGCAATCAATCCTATTGAAACTTTATTTGTTGTTGACAGCATGACAGGGCAAGATGCAGCTAATACAGCCAAAGCCTTTCATGAAACACTTCCATTGACTGGAGTGATTCTTACGAAAACAGATGGTGATGCTCGAGGTGGTGCCGCACTATCTGTACGTAACATTACAGGTCAACCTATTAAATTTATTGGTAGTGGAGAGAAAGTAGAAGCTTTAGAGCCTTTTCATCCCGAACGTATCGCTTCACGAATTTTAGGAATGGGGGATATTCTTAGTTTAATTGAAGAAGTGGAACGTAAAACAGATAAACAAGCCAGTGAAAAACTAGCTAAAAAACTTAAGAAAGGTAAAAATTTTGATTTAGAAGATTTTAAACAACAATTACTGCAGATGAATAACATGGGCGGCATCACAGGAATGATGAGTAAATTGCCAGGGATGAGCCAATTACCTCAACAAGCAATGCAGCAGGTTAATGATAAAAGCATGGCAAGAACCGTAGCGATCATTAACTCTATGACTCCCAAAGAGCGCCGAGTCCCTAAAATTATTGCCGGCTCTCGCAAAAAACGTATTGCTCAAGGTTCTGGCACTCAAATCCAAGACGTCAACAAGCTATTAAAACAATTTGAACAAATGCAAAAAATGATGAAAAAATTTACAAAACCCGGTGGTTTACAAAAAATGATGCGCGGTATTAGTGGTATTCCTGGAATGAAAGGAATGCTGCCGGATGAATTTAAATAGTGAGCTTATTAAAATAATTCCTGAGAATTACTTCACATGTTGAATTAATTTTCGTACAATACACGGCATTTTTATGTAACCACTCTTAAAGTAGAGGAAAATAATGGTCGTTATACGTTTATCACGAGGTGGCGCAAAAAAGCGTCCTTTTTATCATATGGTTGTTACTGACAGTCGCAAACGTCGCGATGGTAGTTACATTGAGCGTATTGGTTATTTCAACCCTGTTGCACGTGGACAAGAAGTTCGTCTACATATTGAAGCAGAAAAATTAAAACACTGGCAAGCTGTTGGTGCGCAATTATCTGATCGCGTTAGTGCTTTAATTAAAGAATTTAATAAAAATTCTGAGTCAGCTGCTTAAGATTGGTGAGCATGCAAGACGAATGGGTAATCGTAGGTCGTTTTGGGCGGCCTCATGGCATCAAAGGATTTGTAAGTGTTTATTCTTTTACTGAACCCAGTGATAATATTTTAAGTTATAGTGATTGGCATGTGTCTTTAAACCACTCATGGCAACCTATCAAAATTTTATCCGTTCAGATACACAATAAAACCATTGTTGCTCAAATTGAAGGTTATCCAGAAAGAGAAAGCGTTGCTCTTCTTACTAATGTTGAGATAGCGATTCGCAAAGAACAATTGGCTTCTTTAGCGCCTGATGAATATTACTGGCATCAATTGATCGGAATGAAAGTAATTAATCAGCAGGCTCAAGAGTTTGGTCGCATAATAGAAATTATGCCTACTGGCTCTAATGATGTGCTTGTTGTGCAAGGAGAAAAAAGACATTTAATTCCTTATTTGCCTGGTCAATTTATTATAGAAATTAATGATAAATCCCAAACAATGATTGTGGATTGGGATATGGACTTTTAAGTGTTACATTTTGGGGTAATTAGCTTAATACCTGAAATTCTCAGTGGATTGAGCTATGGGATTACTGGGCGAGCTATAGAACAAAAACTCATTCAGATTGATACCTGGAATCCAAGAACATGGTCATCAAGACCTTATCGGCAAATTGATGATAAGCCCTATGGTGGTGGTCCTGGAATGGTAATGATGTACGAGCCTTTAAATAAAGCAATAGTACATGCTCGTAATAATTTACCGGCAGGGTGTAAAACAATTTATTTAAGCCCACAAGGCAAAGTCATAAAACAAGAGGATTTAAATAAAGTAGCAGAGAAAAAACAATCTCTACTCTTTATTGCTGGTCGATATGAAGGAATCGATGAGCGTATCATTGAACATCATGTCGATGAAGAATGGTCTCTTGGTGATTTTGTTTTAAGTGGGGGCGAATTAGCTGCAATGGTTTTTATTGATGCAATAACACGATTAATACCAGGCAGTTTAGGACACTTGAATTCAGCAGAGCAAGACTCATTTATGAATGGTTTGCTTGATTGTCCTCATTATACAAGGCCAGCTGAAATTGAAGGTATGACTGTTCCTGATGTTTTATTAGGAGGGCATCATAAAGATATTGAGCGCTGGCGTAGAAAACAAGCTCTAGGCAAAACCTGGCTTAAACGCCCAGATTTGCTGGATAATATACAGTTAAGTGAAACAGACAAGCTATTGCTTGCTGAGTTTAAATGCGAACAAGGTGATTCCTAAATAGGAAGCCGATTTGAGGAGTGGTCTAATGACTAATATTATTGATCAATTAAATGCTGAGCAAATGCAAGGCAAAGAAATTCCTGAATTTTCTCCAGGAGATACTGTTTTAGTTCAGGTGAAAGTAATTGAAGGAACTCGTGAACGTTTACAAGCGTTTGAAGGTGTTGTTATCGCTAAACGTAATCGTGGTTTAAACTCTGCCTTCACTGTACGTAAAATTTCTCACAACGTAGGTGTTGAACGTGTATTTCAAACGTACAGCCCGATTGTTGACAGTATTACTGTAAAACGCCGTGGTGATGTACGTCGAGCTAAATTATATTATTTACGTAACTTAGCTGGCCGTGCTGCACGTATTAAAGAAAAGTTAGTTGGTAAAAAAGGCGACTAAATTGTCCGAAATGCTCGTTAGTTCAGTATTTACTACTCCTCTTGGCTCTTTTGAAGTAGAGTATAACGAGCATTTTATTTTTAGAGCACTATTTACTAATAAATCAGCTACTAAAATAAAAACCGCACTTGCTGAGTTAATCAACTCTGAATTAAAAAATTATTTTGCCAACGCTCATCATCGTTTTCAACTGCCATTAAAGCCTCAAGGTAGCCCTTACCAACAAAAAGTATGGAGTGCTTTGCTTGTGATTCCTGTAGGTAGAACTTTAACCTATGGCGAGCTAGCACAGAATATCCAAAGCAGCCCCCGTGCCGTAGGACAAGCGTGTAAAAGAAACCCTCTTGCTTTATTTATTCCCTGCCATCGTGTAGTGGGTAAAAATAACAGCGGTGGATATATGGGCAATCCAGAAGCATTGCATTATAAAGAAGCTCTTTTAAAACATGAATCCTAATGAGTTCATTGGTATGAACAATAGGCAGCATTTACTCATCGACTCTACCTTTTTAATCACTGAATTAAAACGTAAACGCCCTCCTCATGGCATTCCTCGGGTTATCTTGGCTTATTTAAAACATTATTCAGGTCAATTAAAGCTTGTTTATCGTGCACGCGGAAAATTATTTATATTGTCACCAGAATACTCTCAAAAAATAAGTGCATTAATCCTTTTATGGAATCCTAAATTATATCCTCAAATTCTCTTTCTACTTATTAGAGCATTGTTTTCCACAGAAAAAATTCAAAAAGATGAACAGTATTTTTTATTTAAGCTAGAGCAAAATGGTATGAAATACCCCAACTATTTTAAACAGCTTAATATCATGGGAATAAAAACAATTATTATGATTCATGATTTATTTCCCATTACTTATCCAGAATACAGTAATTTAGCTTATGCTAGACAATTTGAAGCGAATATTAAGCACAGCTTAAACAACGCGATAGGGATCATTTGCGTATCACACAATACCCAAGATATCCTTACGCAATATGCCCAAATAAATCAACTGAGTTTACCGCCTACACAATCAGCAAGCCTCGCACCTGGATTTGAAGCCAAACCAATAAAAATGAATAAAGCTCATATATCAGAGCCCTATTTTGTAATCCTTAGTACTATTGTTGCTAGAAAAAACCATTTATTACTTCTACATATTTGGCGCAAGCTAGTAGACAAATTCGGCAATCAAGCGCCCAAATTAGTTATTATTGGCAAACGTAGCATGGAGTGTTCTACTACCTTAGCTCTACTAGACCGCTGTAAACAATTAAAACAACATGTGATTGAACTTACTGTAACCGATGAAGAGCTACAAGATTATCTAAGCAATGCAAGAGCCCTTCTTTTTCCTACCTTCGCTGAAGGTTATGGTTTGCCTCTAATTGAAGCATTAGCAACTCAAGTCCCAGTATTATGTAGCGATTTACTTGTTTTTCGAGAAATTGCTCACAATGTGCCTGAGTATCTGGATCCCATAGATGGCAAAGCATGGATGGAAATGATTCTAGAATATAAGCAAGCTAATAGCCCTACAAGAGCAGCACAAATAGCACGATTGTCGCAGTTTAAAATTCCTACATGGGAAGAGCATTTTCATAAAGTGGATGAATTTATTAACTTGCTTAATAATAAGACCCTCTAAACCCAGTTCGCTTTCTTTACATCTACATTCGGTTGATCACTAGTCATTTCTGTTGCAGATTGCGAGTCTAATAATAATTGGAAAAAACCAACGCTAAAATTAGTTACTGTGCGCTCAACTCGTTTCAAAATTGGCTCGGATGAAAGTTGAAGCAAATAATTTTCTTCATATTTTTGTGGATGAAGTTGCCAAATTTTATCAAGATAGGCATCTTTTTGCTCTAAGGCCTCTTCCGTAATGACGCTTTGTTCATGAAGATAATCTTTTAAACGCTTCAAGAGACTAATTCGGCTAAGCCTAGAATCATCTTCGATAGAGTTTTTTTTTTCTAATTCCTGTATATAAGCACTAATTATTTCACACCAATCTAGAATTATTTTTATTTTACTTAAAAGCGCGTCTACTCGAGTAGATGCTATTGTGTCTACACAATCTAAAAATTGCTTTCTTTGTAGCTCGATTGATTCAAAATCTATTTCGCTACTCTTTTTTTTCATCAATCTCAATATGTTTTGAAAGTTTTTCTCTTTTATATCAAAGCTAGAATTGTTTTTATAAAACATCCATTGCACCACTACAACTGAAATGGTAGTAAGTGCATAATCCAAATCGCTTGCTAAAGGTTTAGGTTCTCGCTCATTTAATTTATAAAGTAAGGCAATTAATTGGATATCATCATTACAAAAATCACTATCCATCCATTCGAAAACTAATAAATGAAGCAATTCTTCAGGAGCAGGATAAGTATTATTCTTTTCATAATAGCACTCTGAAACACGTCGTGGCCAATCAAGAAAAAGAAGATAGTTACCCGTGCGTAAAGCGTGAAGACAATCTCTAGTTGAACTTAACATAATGAGACTCTTTCCTAAGAATTTTAATCATAAATACCATTTTTTTTATTTTCTATCTATGACTATTTTGTAGATAAAATTAAAAATAACCGAAAAGGAGCTATAATAAAAATAAAACATTGAAATGGAGTCTTTGATGTTACATAAATCTTGTTTAAAAATTATTTTTTTAACTATTTTACCTATTCAAATAATTTATGCCGAATGCGATCTCAGCACATTTCGCTGGGAGTGTGATCTTCCTGTACAAGTTAAACCTAAGCCTGGCGCTCATTCTTTGGTCTATTGTGGAGGTTCTTATGGTTATCTGAGCCAGCAGCAATATGATATTTTAGCTCGCTATCAACGCGCCAGCGTAAATATGACTTTAAGTATCAATGGCGAATATATTGACAGTCCTTGCGAAGGCGCAGAGCGTTAAGCGTTAAGCGTTAAGCGTTAAGCGTTAAGCGTTAAGCGTTAAGCATTGTCTTAGCTTTTTTTCAAATTATACCCATTCTACCTGACTCGAATTTAGCCATTTTTCCCTAATCCGTTCGCCCTGAGGAGCGTGCATAGCACGCGTCTCGAAGGGCTTTCTAAGCTGCTAAAGTGAGTTGATAGATCAAAGAATTGATTTTTTCTTCTGAGCATTTATCTAAATCAAGCTGATTTTCAGACTTTGAAAAATACTTATTTGACC
>CAMFHA010000020.1 GCA_945952115.1 uncultured Legionella sp.
ATGAGCCTTTTTTTTGTTCAATGCAAGCATTTTGAAAGATCACGGGTATATATAATAGCATTAATAGACAATAATAAATTGAAATTTAGGCTCTAGCAATTGAGTTGGTTATCCCTGTGGTTATCCCAAAAACTGAAAATCCTTTATTCGCCCCGTTTTATTTTTCGTAACCCATTGATTTAATTGGCGTCCCGGAGAGGATTTGAACCTCCGACCTGCCCCTTAGGAGGCGCAAAAGGTTAAATCCATCGTTGTCCAATAAAATCTTTAAATCCTTATAAAATATAGCCTAATCCCAGTTGCTTTGTCTATTGTCGTCCAATACAATACGTCCAAATCCATAAATTTGTAGTCACCCGCGTAGGCACCACAATATTCACTTGCAACGTCATAACAAGGACATAGAGTATGAGCGATAAACTTCCCCAGAATAAATTGACTATTCGTAATAGTACGGCTGAATTTCTTATTTTTACCCAACAATCAGGTGAGAATGGGATTGAGGTTCGTTATGAAGAGGGGTCTATCTGGTTGACTCAAAAATTAATGGCTGAGTTGTTTGATGTCACTACTCCCACTATTAATGAACATCTTAAAAATATCTTTGAATCTAATGAACTTGTTCAAAATTCAGTTATTAGGAAATTCCTAACAACTGCCAATGATGGCAAGAATTACAATACTCAGTTTTATAACTTGGATGCCATTATATCAGTTGGTTACAGAGTTAATTCGAAGCGTGCTACACAATTTCGCCAATGGGCGACTCAGGTTTTAAGCGAGTTTGCCATTAAGGGTTTTATTCTGGATAAAAAACGACTTGAGAATGGTAGTTTTCTGGGAGAAGACTATTTTGAACAATTGCTTGCAGAAATTAGAGAAATTCGTCTTAGCGAACGTCGCTTTTACCAAAAAATTACTGATATTTACGCCACCAGTGTTGATTACAATAAAAATGCACCAACTACACGAGACTTCTTCGCGAAAGTGCAAAATAAACTGCATTATGCAATTCATGGCCACACGGCATCTGAGCTTGTGCTTAAACGCGCTGATAGCAATAAACCACACATGGGACTCACGAGTTGGGAACATAGTCCAAATGGAAAAATTCTTAAAACTGATGTGCCAGTTGCAAAAAACTATCTGACAACAGAAGAATTGGAGTCTCTTGGTCGTATCGTTAATGCCTATTTGGAATTGGCAGAAAATCGCGCCAAGCGAAAAATTCCTATGACGATGGAGGATTGGGCCACACGATTAGACAAATTTCTAGAGTTTGATGAGCGTGATGTATTGCAGAATTCAGGAAAAATTAGTGCAAAAATCGCTAAAGATTATGCTGAAAGTGAATTTGAGAAATATCGCATTATTCAGGACCGCCTCTTTGAGTCTGATTTTGATAGGGAGATTAAAGCTATTACGCAAGAAATAGATACTCAGGATAAAGGCGACCAATGATGGGCAATTTTTGGATGAGCCTTTCATTTCAAATTAGGGATTTACTGGTTTCTGAATTCACACTTTTCAATTGTGCAGGAGCCGCTTGCACAATTATGCAACGCTGCGTTGCATAATTTAAAACTCTAGGCGGAGTGTTCATTTATGGGTAAACTGACCTCAAAAGAGGTGGATAATGCGCCTCCACGCGATAAAGAATACAGAATGCATGATGGGGACGGATTGTTTTTGCGTATACGTCCAAGTGGCTCTAAAAGTTGGTTATTTTCATTTAGCTTGCCAGGCAATCGTCAGTTATTCAGAATGCCTATTGGCGCATTAAAAGATGTCAGCTTGAAAGAGGCTCGCAAGAAAATAATTGAATTACGGAAATTAGTAGAGGAAGGAATTGACCCCCGCACTGCTAAGGCTGCTGCGATTGCTGCCAATGCGCAAGCCATCACCATGCAAGCCTTATTTGATGCTTGGGTTGATTTTGAAAAAGTTGCCGGTAGAGTTACCGCTACATGGATTAAACGTCATGAAGACCGTTGGCGGCTTCACTTAAAAAAAACACTGGGTAATATACTCGCGCGGGATGTAACTAGAGTGCACTTGGCAACGGCACTGGATGCCATGACACGGAAGGGGATTAGGGAAGAAACTCGCAAAGCACTGTCTACGCTTAACCTAATGATGGATTACGCATTAACCCGCCATTTTATTGAGCTAAACCCTGCGCGCTTGTTAAAGCCAAAAGATTTTGCGGCAACTGCTAGTAAGCCGCGCGACCGCGTATTGTCCTTATCTGAATTATGCAGGGTCTGGCAAGCCTTAGAGCAGTCCAGTGATACAACTCAATTTAATAAGCAGATACCGGCTATGTCGATTGTGACTTCAAGTGCGATTAAGCTTTTAATTTTGACTGGCGCACGCCGTGGTGAAATTGCCGCTATGCGCTGGGGGGAGTTAAACCTCGATGCAGGAGTCTGGTTATTACCATCAGAGAGAACGAAAAATCGTCAAGCACATACAATTTATCTTTCTAATTTAGCCGTTGAAATTATTCAATCACTATTACCCATATCGAGTAATTCACAGTTTGTGTTCGACACAGGACATTATAGGGATGGCGGTCATATTCATGCTGATACTCTAACAGGTGTTATTGCTCGATTACGGGGCACCGTTACTGGTTCAAAAAAGAAAATTACTGACTCTGCGCCGTTGATTGATATGAAACCATTCAGTATTCACGACTTACGAAGGTCAGCAGCTACAGCCTGGGGGGAGTATTTAAAAACAGAGCCGCATGTTATTGAAAAAATGTTGAATCATCAGCCATTAAATAAGTTAGTAGCAACTTATCAGCGTGCGGTTTATGCCGATGAGCAAAAGTCAGCTTGGTCGGATTGGGGAAAGTTAATAGAGCATCAATTACACGTAACTCAGCAATTAATGGATGTGAGTGGTTCATTTGCAACATTGCAACCAGATGATGCAAGGTTGAGCTGATTATTTAGGTAAATTAATACCATAGGATTTTAAAATGATTAACAATGGATTTTTATATGAAGTTAAAAGTATCGACCAATTACCGGAATGGTTTAATTTAGAAAATTATGCGCCTGCTTCTGATTTAAATGCTAAAGGATGGTATGAGCAGTTATTTATTCGTTGGTTCTGTTATACAACGGGTATGCTGGAAAACCTTAGCTCTTCTGTTATCGATAAAATACGTCAGAAATCCATAATTGAAATTGCAGGAAATGAACAATTTGAGACCATAATGCAATTCAGTACTACTAAGTTGCATAGTAAAGCTCCTTTAGATATTCATTTCACTACTCTACGAGAGTTGGCTCTTCTTTCTACCAAGTTACCCAGTCAATTCGAATATGCAGTGAAGTGGATTACACAAAATCATTTAAATCCGCAGTTTCCCCATGAAGAATTTATTGATGAGCCTATTACCGATATCTGTAAAGATACTGAAGGTGATAACTTGATAGTAACATTCAATAAAAACTTACCGGAAACAGCCTTAATGAAGCAGTTTCAGAATTTTATACAAAATATAAAACGCCAATCCGAAAAGGGTGCTCAAAAATTCAACCATCAGAAATGGCATAAGTATGGAATTTTGCCATATATCGATTTACAAATGTGGTCTATCCAACATGAAAACCATATAACGATAGAAGTATTAGCAAATGCTATTCATCCTTATGGGGAAAGAAATGAAGATAATCTGCGTAAAACTACCATTCCAAATGCAAACTTTTTGATGACTCCTCAAGGTCTTTTAAAATTGGCATCACAAATTGAATGAAAATTAACCGATCAGTTTAATAAAACAAACTTACGGAAAAAGTCACGCGATTCTCTTTCCTTCTGCTTATAAATTCATCTATCTAAAATGGCTCTATTAATTAACTAATGGAGTCAAATAATGTCTAATGGAACAGAAAAGAATTTTCGTATTCTTCGTTTAAAAGAGGTCGAAAATCGTACTGGCTTAAAGAGGTCCACTATATATAATCGAATATCCCTTGGCGCCTTTCCAAAGCAAATTTCTCTTGGCGGGGATAGGGCAATCGGTTGGTTAGAATCTGAAATTAACGACTGGATTCAGCAGAGGATAATGAAAAGCCGACATGAGGAGATGACTCATGTTTAATAGTAGCGAAGTGTTAAATACAGCCAAGGGCCAATGGCCGCAAATCTTGGATTCACTAGGAATAAACACCTCATTCCTTAAAAATAAACATGGTCCATGCCCCGCATGTGGAGGAAAAGACCGCTTTAGATTTGATGATAAAAATGTAGGTGCGTTCTTTTGTAATAACTGTGGGGCAGGACATGGCATCAAGCTATTACAATTATGTTGTGGCTGGGATTATCATCACGCTTTGGAGCGAGTTGCTAGAGTGCTTAGAATTAGGCCGCAGAATTATCAGTATAACAAACCAAGGCATATAACTGACATTCTTAAAAACATTAACCTTAACAATTTACCAAATAAAGAGTCCTTCAAAAACAAACATGAGCCTTTAAAAAATGTTTGGTCATCATCAAAGCCTATAATTTTTAATGATCCTGTAGATCGATATTTGCAATCTAGGGGCATGAGGCTTAGCTCGTTTCCAAAATCATTGCGTTTCCACCCAAACTTACCGTACTACGAAGATGGAAAATTCCTAGGTAAGTTCGAGGCAATGATTGCATTGGTGCAAGATGAAAAGAATCATGGGGTCACTTTGCATAGAACCTATCTTAAGAACGGGAGAAAAGCTAATGTTTCCTATCCAAAGAAGCTGATGTCTCCAGTTCGAAAATCGGCTACCACAGGCGCGTCAATAAAACTTTTTGAACCAATAAATGGTGTATTAGCAATAGCTGAAGGAATTGAAACAGCCTTATCATTTTATATGGCAAACAAAATTCCAGTATGGGCATCTATTAGTGCTCATGGAATGGAAAAAATTGTTTTACCAGACTCTGTGCATGAAGTTGTTATAGCGGCTGATAATGATGAGTCTGGTCAAGGTCAAAAATCATCTTTAATACTTGCACATCGGCTGATAAATGAAGGAAAAAAAGTTAAAAGGCTTGTGCCTCCAAAAATAGGACAAGATTTTAATGATATTTTATTGAGGGGTATTAAATGAGCATTCAGGAAATTAGTAATTTTTTAGACAATACTCCTTATGAAACATCTCCATCGCTTGTTTCAGTGGATTTAAATAACTTTTTGAGCATGGAATTGCCTCAACGTGAATTAATATTAAATCCGTGGTTACCTAAAGCAGGTTTGTGCATGATTCATGCGAAAACTGGCATCGGCAAAACACATATTTCATTAAATGTTGCTTATGCAGTTGCTTGTGGAGGAGATTTTTTGGGGTGGGAGGCTGAAAAACCTAGGGGTGTATTGTTTATTGATGGTGAGATGCCTGCGATGATTTTACAAGAGCGGTTAAAAAATATTTTAAAAATGAATAGGCATACGGAATTTCAAGAAGAATTCAAAATTATCACTCCAGATTTGCAAGAAATAGGAATTCCTGACATAGCTACTTTAGAGGGGCAATCTATAATTAATCAACACATTACCGATGGAGTTGATTTAATAATTCTAGATAATCTTAGCTGCCTTGTTAAATCAGGAAAGGAAAATGAGTCTGAAAGTTGGGAGCCTATTCAAACTTGGTTGCTTAATTTAAGAAGACAAGGAAAATCAGTGCTGCTTATCCATCACGCAGGAAAATCAGGTTCTCAGCGTGGGGCATCAAAAAGACTAGATGTGCTTGATTCTGTTATTTATTTGGAAAGACCGGAGGGCTACACTCAGGATGAAGGAGCACGCTTCAATGTTGTTTATGAAAAAAACAGAGGCTTTTGCGGAGATGATGCAAAATCATTTGAGGCTAGTTTGGTTTGTGACCATCAAGGTAATTTAATTTGGAAAACAAACTCTTTAAAAGAAACCACATACCAGCAAGTTGTAAGATTATTAAATACAGGGATGACACAGGAGCAGATTGCAAAAGAACTCTCTCGTAACCCATCCACCATCAGCAGGCATGCAAACAAAGCTTATAGTGAGGGACTAATTAAAGTATCAAATCGTACTAAAAATAATTAGGCTGGTAGTTAGTTGCAGGGTTGCACCCCATATCAGAATGCAATTCTGCAACTTTCATCAGCGTGCAATAATTTTAGGCCGCCGTTAATGCAATTGCATAAATCGCACGCAATATTAAATGCGAAGTTGCATGCTTGCATTTCTCTATGATGAGCAACTATGCAACTTAAGCGAAGGCTATGATTTTCAAGTGAAATTTTTCGGAAATTATTAAGCTTCTTTGTCTTCAAAAGCATTCATTCTTTGATTAAGTTCTACCAAAGCGATAAGTCGAGCATTTGCACCAATTAAGGAGGCCACTTCTCCAGCTTCACTGGGTGTTATAGCTCCAGATGTAACTGCTTGCAAAGCTTCCTTTCCAATAGATGAAATAGTTTGAGTGTAACTAGCATTACAATCAGGCATGCTGAATTGAATCGGCTCATCCTTTGGTTTGGCTGGCAGCATGCGCTCTAAAAGTAATCGTAACATAGCCTCATTACCCTTAAGAGCCATATCGATAGCTACTTTAAATAATGCTTCCTGGTGTGGTTCAACTAATGTGCTGAATACTTGCTGGCGAGTGCCTGTACCCTTGGGGCGTCCATTAGGGTTCCCACTTTTTCCTGTTTGAAAAGTCATCCTATTCTCTTCTTTTCCTTGTTATTAACAATAAATAACAAGTTTGTTTGGTAAATAGTATTTTATCTCAAGGGGAAAGTAATATCGATTAATGGGGGCTTTTTAGTTGACGAATAGCAGGGATTAGCTCACTGACCTCAACTTGAAGAGTAATCGCTATCTGAATTAGGTTCTGGATGGACATATTTTGTTCTCCTCTTTCGATTCTTCCAAAATACGTTCTACCTAATTCCGCTTCCGCCGCAAAAGCTTCCTGACTGAAGCCTTTTAGTTTGCGAATTTCTTTGATTCTTTTACCTATCTTAATTAGGTTGGGGTGTCTTTTATTCATCTATAAAAGTTAATCGCATCGCACCTTATCAGGCCACACCTAATGAGTGGCATTTTTGCGATGGATATTGTAGAATTACTCCTTTCTATGGATGGTAAATTCTGACAGGAGGTAAACACATATCTAATGTAAGTGAGATTAAAAATGAAAGAACCAGGATTTGTTGCGGCAAATAATCAAATTAGTTATGACCTAACTATCAATACTATTCATCGGATGTTTAATGATGAAATCAAGCATTGCTACCAGGATGTCGATGCCAACATTGCAAAGCATTTAGAAGGTTTCAGAGATGAATTTCTCTCTTTGTTTCAGCATGCGTACAAGGATGAAGAGTATAAAAATAGTCAACAATCAGATGTTGCTTCATAAATGAAATTACTATTTATATGAAATGACAGGCTCGGGATATAAATATTTTTACGATTTGCTTGCGCAAAAGATAACTATTAAAATGAAGATGTTAGTGTTTTTCTGCTATAGGTGCCCACTAAATATGCTTAATCTACATTTTCATCAAGAAATTTGTATGTTATCTTTGCCTCGTTTCGTACTCATCTAGCATGTGTAGCTTGTTATGTAGTAGTCCTAAAAGGAATAAATTGAAACTCGTTTGTTAATTCAAATTTCTCTCTGGCTGATTTGCTTTGACAATAATAAAAGTACAAGGATTTTATGTTTAATTATACTTCAATAGTCAGCATTCCCGCTTATGACTCATTAAATAATGGTTTGGTCATAGACTTTAAACTAACCACTATTTCACAGGGTACATTTTTCATAAATACAACTGGAAAAGTAGCGGCAGCCTTGCAAAGAAATTTAAAGCGCATTATTGAAATAATGTCTTCACTAAAAAAATCCTGGGAATGCTTTGAATCAATTGGTTATTCATTAGAATGCTCAAGCAATCAATTTGATGTTAAAGACTCTAAAAGCTCAAGCATGGCTTTGAGTATTGCTTTAATTAACCTTTATAGAGCCATGCATGGCCAAAAACAAGTACCCAATCTCTCTGGTACTGGTATTTTAAGGATTGATGGGTCATTTGATAACGCCCATCTCGAAGAGAAAAAATATTCTGCGGCAAAGCAAAACCTAAAGAAATTAAATCAATTTATTACCCCCAATGAGAGTAAAAATTTATTCGAATTAGAAAACTTAATTAATCGGCTTTAATAAAAAGGAGTTAATCAATGAAGATAAATATAAAAAAATTAGCGGCAACGCTTTTTTTAACGGGGAGTGTAGCTGCTGTGAATGCATCTGTTTGTAATATTGTTCCTGGCAGCGTTACTTGTGGTAAGGGGACGGTCGATAGCCTATCGGGTAATGGCATGGTTACTGTTAATGGAACCGTTATTTCAGGTGCGACACTTGTTAATGGTCTATTAAACGCTGAAGATGCAAACTTTTTCTCATTAGAAGTAAATGGCAGTGCTAAATTAACTCAGTGCACTATTAATGATGCAGCTAGTGTTAAAGGTTCTTTAGTTGCATCTTCAACAAAATTTGAAAAAGCGTTAGAAGTTTTTTCAAGTGAGACACGCTTTATTAATAGTAAAGTAAGTAATGATTTGCACCTAGGTCATACTGACTCTAAAAAACAAGTGGTTTATTTAGACAACTTCTCTGAAGTATCGGGCGACATTATTTTTGACGATGGTCAGGGTGAAGTTATTGTTAGAGGTCAATCAAAAGTTGGTGGAAAAGTAATTGGTGGGCAAGTAGTTTCAAAATAATTAGTAAGGGATTTAACATGACTGGAAGTAAAGAAATAAACGCTGCGATTGAGATTTTCTTTGGTATGTACAGCGATGGGAAAGAAGGCGGCAGTGATGGCAAAGAGGGAAGTAAAGATGGTGGGCATGACCATCTATTTGCTTTCCCAACAAACCCCAATGATGTAGATGAAATTGATTACCAATTTTAATTCTACTGCATCCAAAAACCTTGTAATTGTTTCACATTCTTTAGATGAGGCAATTACAAGGTGCGTTATAAATAATAAAGCAACCCTTGGTGTAAATGTTACAACAGTGTCGCTTCAAGAGCTTATGGCAGAATATGAGGTCTGCGACGAAGTGAGAGACACTGGGACTTACATTAAATGGATTAAAGGATCAGATGCCCCCATATCTAATACCAATTCCTTAATGTTAAATCGAGTGCTGTATGTGCCAAGCACTCTTTTTAGTGATTTTGCAAAAAAAGACAGAGAGTATGCGCAGCGAGAGTTTGAAGCATATATCGGATTTTCCTTTAATGCTTTTTCAGGGATTGGCAATCAATTGGCAAACGGGGCTTGTGTTGACAGTATCTCACTGCCAAAGCAATGGAAAAATGTTGCGAAAGAATTTGGAATAAACATCCCTAACTATTATTGGGGTCTGCAGGGCTATAATCATTTAAATAATAAAGAGAACTTGGTTCATTCAACCATTTATAACTTTTTGCATTGGTCAGTGGGCTCTAAGCCGAAAGAAAATAGGCATGTATTTTGTTTTGAAAAGCCACAAGGAAAGCCAGTTTTTATTCTTTCCATAGGTAATGAGCAGTTAATTACATCTGATATTAATTTATCTGTTGAGCTAAGAGAGAAACTCGAAATTTTAGCTGGAAAAATTAACAAATTGTTCAATCATTTTATTTCTGAGATTTTAATTTTTATTGACGGAACTGATTTAAACTTCGGTTGCATTAATCCAGAGGTTATAAGGTCGAGTAAAAACAAAGAATTTGAGGGTTTTGTTTGTAGAAATTTGGTTAAGGAGTTTTATAATTGCCTGAATTAGAAACATTTATTGGCCAAAAATTTCGCCCTAACGTTCTTGGTGGAAAGCTAGATAAGCAGCATGAACCTATCTTCTGCATTTCAGATGAATTAAAACAGGCAGAGGAGTTTTGTTTAACCGTTAACGCCATATGTTTTGGCCCAAGAAAGGATAATGTTTTAATAAACTTAGAACATGTAGTTGCTAAAGAAGATAATATTTTAGTTTTTTACTACGAAGACATTCATCTAAGATGGTCCTATATTCACAATAATGAAGAAAGCTATTTTTTATTTAAAAAAAACGATGTAGAGCAGTATAAGGTTAAACCTAGCTGCCTATACATCAGAGGCTGTTATGTTGAGCCTGATGATGAATATTGGCTTTTGCTAGGTGATTTTTTTAATTTCGTTGAGTTGTGGGATGGAATGGTTCTCTGTCCGCCAAAAAAACAAATGCCTAACGAATCCAAACTATTTCAAATAAATAATAGCCTACGAAAATCAACCCCAAATTGTCCTTCTGTTTCTTTAGGTACCAGCTACGTTATTAAGGGCGTTAATCAGCTTGGGCTATTAAAAGAGAATCAGTCCTATATTGTTAAATCACTTTCGGGAGTTAGGTCTGTTGTTGTTGATGAAAATGATTACAAACAATGGTGTGCCAATAATCTTGATAATATTCCTGTTTTATTCCAGGAAAAGATTGAGGGCAATGATTTAAGGGTGCATGTTATTAATGAGCACATTTTTGCAAAGCGTTCAAACTCGAAAGACAATATTGATTATCGTTATGATGCGAATTTCTTTAAATTGTCTGATGTAGAGAATTTAGATGAAGAGCTTGTCGATTTTTGTCTAGCAGTAGCTGCGGAAGAGGGTAATCAGTTATTGGGAATTGATTTTATCCAAACTAATTCTGGTTATGTTGCTTTAGAGGCCAATCCCTCCCCCGGTTGGTCGGCTTACCATCCTTTTAATGGTATAGACGAAGAACCATTTGTAACTGAATTATTAAGAGTCCTTAAAAGTGGTTAAGTTCAAGACATTAAGAAAACTAAAAACAATTACTGGAGTTATGGTTTTTGTTAAGTATTCGCTTTGGTGTTATTTTTTTATTCTTCAGGGAAAGGCCATTGAGCTTGCTATCGAAAAAAATAAATTAGCAAAAGAAGTTATTTGTACTTTGGTAGGATTTATTTTAGTCAAAATGGCTGTCATGTTATGTGATGTTTTTCAGAAGTTCTTGGTTGAATATTATAAAAATATTGAGCTTAAGCACCAATGGGGCTGCCACCTACCCAAAGATATTTATAGCGACACTCAAAATAAAAAAAATGATATGAATATTCTTTTTTTTGATTATCTACCCAAACTGTTTGAATTTAAGATTGCATTATTGCAGAACAGGATAACTATCCTTTCTGTTTTTGCACTAACAACAATAGCATTTGCACATACAGAATTTTTCTTAGGACTCTTAGCCTTATTCCTTGTATTCGTTTTAAATTATTTTAGCAAAAATATATTTGTAAAAAAAATTGATGACTATCAGAGAGAAAGCTATCAAAGCAAAGTTACAATATTAAATTGGATTGAACAGTATTTCGCTTCTTACCGAGAGTTATCAAAAAATTGGCAAGGCATAGTCAATACATCTTGGAAAAATGATGTTTATAATAATTATTTTCTTTCTAAAAAAAATCAAGTAGCGTTTTATTTGTACCGTGATTTATTAGCACAAGTACTGGTTGAGCTTCCTTTTTTACTCAATACATCGATTGTTATTCTAGGTGTATATTACGAACACCTATCGCTAACTCAACTTTTTGTATGGGTAGGATTTTCTCAATTTATGATTAATGCGTCTAATGCTTATTTGGAAAACAGAATCATAAAAAAACAAATAAATACTTTGAGGGAGTGCGCCACTTCGATAATTCATAATTTCAGCCCTGAAGCATCAAAGAATTTAATAATAAATAACTCTAGCAATTTTTTATTTTCTGAAGTGGTAATGCAAGATGGAGAAGTAAATCAATTATCACTAAAACCAGGCTTATATCATATAAAAGGAGGCAATGGCTCAGGCAAATCAACTCTAATGAATATCATCTTGAGCTACGAGCGCAAAAATTATGATTTTAAATGCACCAATTTTGCTGATTTCATTAGCCATATAAACCGAAGTAAAGTTCGCGTAATTGATAGGGAAGCGGTTATCTTGGATTGCTTTAGAGAGTTCACTACCCAAGTATGTGGTCCTAGCACGTCTTTTCAGGGGTGGCTAGGTCCTGTATCGTATTCATTAAATCGACTGCTTACTCCTGAGTTAGCTACAGCATGGGTGAGCGTATTTCGTGGTTTGGAAATGGAATACAAGGAACGCACAAATAAAATCTTATCCTCTGGAGAACGAGTAATTCTTTCGCTGATGCGTTTTTTCTGTTCGTGGAATATTGAAGTTAATTTATTGATAATTGATGAATGTGACTCTTTTTTGGATTATGAAAAGAAAGTCCTTTTTACTAATACAGTAAATCAGCTAGCCCAGCACATAGCAGTTTATATTAGTTGTCATGACAAACTTTTAAGTGAATCATTAAAAATTTCTCTGCGTGATACTGTTACTCTTGAGCAAGTTTAATCTATTTACTGGATTGAATATGGCGAGGGTATTTAGTATTAAAAAATTTTTTAGGCACCCAGATAGGCACCAAAAAAATAAATTACTTTAAATTTTAAAAAATTAAAAACGTAACCCATTGATTTCATTGGCGTCCCGGAGAGGATTCGAACCTCCGACCTGCCCCTTAGGAGGGGGATTTGATAAAAGCCTTGATGTATCTCCATGTATCATTATGTATTTCATTTCCTTATAAATAAAGGAGTTTGCTGCTTTTTTATTACATTGGAATGCATTGTCATACAATCAAACGCAATTAATTTGCACCCTATATGCACCCTGGTTGAAAAAGGATATACTATTTCAATCTTATTTGAAAGATAGTCATAATTCTTTAAAAAGGCATAGATCATTGCATTCCTTTAAATCTGCGACATTTGTCGCAGATTATAATTGCTAGACTTTGCCACAAAAAGTTACTATATTTTGTGGCAAAATAAGGATGAAAATAATGAGTGAATCCATTGTAACAGCTATTAAAAATAGAATCATTGAGCATGGTAGAGGATGGTGTTTTACGCCTAAGCATTTTCTTGATTTAGATAGTGATACTGGTGTGCGAAGTGCTTTATCACGCCTCCAAAAGACTGCAATGATTCGACGTCTTGCACAAGGTCTATATGACTACCCTCGTGAGCATCACGTGTTAGGTCTTTTGCCTCCTAAAGCAGAGGAAGTTGCTAAGGCCATTGCAGAGAAAAATGGAATACAATTTCAACCAACGGGAGCTTATGCTGCCAACCTAATTGGTTTATCTGAGCAGGTGCCGGGGCGTATTGTGTTTCTAACTAATGGGCCATCAAAAAAATTCACAGTAGGAAACCAAGAAATCTGGTTTAGGACTACAACAGAAAAAAATATGCATGCGTCTGGTACTAAAGTTGGTCTTGTAATACAAGCATTTAAAAACTTAGGAAAGGAGCATGTTGATAGTGCTGCTCTAGCTAGAACACGTAAATTTCTTTTCGGAATTAGTCAAGATGAGCTTACACGGGATTTAAAATACGCTCCTCAATGGATTCGTACACTAATAATTAATATCATGGGAGATCTAGAATGACTCAGTTGCATCTGCTTTCTATAACAGAGCGTGAGGCATATTTTGATGCAACGGCAGCTGAATTAACAATTCCTACTCAAATCATTGAAAAAGATTTCTGGGTTGTATGGATATTAGAAAGGCTTTTTTCTCTTTCCGAATTAAAAGACCATATAACCTTTAAAGGTGGCACTTCGTTATCAAAAGTTTATGGCGTCATTCAGCGATTTTCTGAAGATGTCGATCTATCCATTGAGAAAGAGTTTTTTGGATTTGATAAACTCAACTCCCCAGAAAATGCATCATCTAAAAAAAAGCAGCGAGCAATGTTAAGTGATCTAGCTGACGCTTGCTCTGATTATGTTCAAAATAAGCTTGTGATAATTCTTAGTGCAGCGATATCTGAAAAGTTAGGCACATCTGATGCTTGGCAGTTGGAAATAGATAGGGAAGATCCTGATGGTCAAACACTGCAATTTAAATATCCCAGTACAGCAAAAGAAGATGTTTATATTCGTCCTTCAGTAAAAATTGAATTAGGCGCACGAGCTGAACATTGGCCGGTGAGCCAGCATAAGATCCAAAGCTATGTAAAGATCGCACTTAAAGAGAAAGTCGATGAACTTGATGTCTTAGTTAAAGTTTTAGAGGCAAAGCGCACCTTTTGGGAAAAAGCCACTATTCTTCATCAATATGCTCATTTACCTCATGACAAAAAGTTACCGCCACGAATTTCTAGACATTATTATGATTTTTATTGCCTTTTAAATTCAGAGACTAAAGCGAATGCTATTAAAGATAGTGAGCTGTTAGACCGTGTTGCAAATCATAAAAGGATTTATTTTGCTTCTGCTTGGGCTAATTATAAGACAGCTCAAAAAGGAAGTTTAAAACTGGCGCCACCACTACATATTTTAGAAGGTTTAGAAAAGGATTTTGGCTTAATGAAAGATATGTTTTTTGGAGCCATCCCTGACTGGCTAACCATATTACAAGCCATTAGTGATTTTGAGATAGAGTTTAATCAAAAAAATGGAATATAAATTTTTAGTTAAGAAAGTAGATAAATGAAAGCCAAAATTAATAATACCCTAGTAAAAAAGCTAGCTCCAGAGGACAAAGAATATGAAGTCCATGACACCGATTTAAAAGGATTTCTGCTTAGAGTTTTTCCCTCTGGCACAATGCGCTATGTATGCCAATATAAAAGAGGCGGCAAGATAAATATTGGGACCGTGGGGGTAATTACACCAGCCCAGGCCCGGGAAAAAGCTGTTGAGATCTTGAATGATTTTAATAAAGGTATTGATCCGAAAGCTAAAAGAGGGACTAACAAGCCTAAGACGTTAGAAGAGTTCTTTGAAAATGAGTATAAAGCTTGGGTATTAACTCACCATAAAAGAGGGAGTAAAACGCTCGCAACAATTACACGTTGCTTTGATAAATTATTTTCTAAGTCCTTAGAAGAAATAACACCTTCTATTATAGAGCAATGGCGCATCAAGCGTTTAAATGAGGGCATTTCGAATGCCACACTCAATCGAGATATTGGTACATTAAAATCCTTATTTACTAAGGCCGTAGAATGGGGAGTTATTAAAGAAAATCCATTAAAAAATTTAAAGCTTTCTAAAATAGATAGAGCACCTAAAGTGCGTTATTTATCTTTTGATGAAGAAAAAAATTTACGACAAGCTTTATTGGAGAGAGAGGAACAATTAAAACAAGATAGGAGGAGAGGTAACGAGTGGAGGCAAGCACGTGGATATGAGCTGCTTCCTGAGCGCGAAGGAGAGGCATTTTGTGATTATTTAGCACCTATGGTTTTAATTTCAATTAACACAGGATTGAGGCAAGGTGAACTGTTTCATTTAACTTGGGAAATGATCGATTTACAAGAACGCTCCATCATTATTGCTGGTCAAATTACAAAAAATAGTAGCTCGCGCTATATACCTTTAAATAACGAAGCTTACAAAATAATAAAGCAACTTTATGAAAAAAGTGATTCAAAGAAAGGACTTGTATTTCTTAGTAAAGACAATAAGCCCTTTAATAATATTAAACGATCGTGGACAACACTATTAAAAAACTCAGGAATAACTCAATTTCGATGGCATGATTTACGACATCACTTTGCTAGTAAACTGGTTATGGCTGGTATTGATTTGAATACTGTACGGGAGTTATTAGGACATTCCGATATTAAAATGACTTTAAGGTATGCTCATTTGGCACCGGAACATAAAATTAATGCGGTTAAAAGGATTGATTGGATCGTGTGATTATGGTGGTGTGTATGGTTAGAGGTGAACAATGTGTGCTCACCTATTTTTCGTTAAATATTATAAAAGGCCTTCTCTGCCGCGCACTCTTGTGAGTTATATATATCGCTACATTCTGCTTTATTTTTACCAAATCCCGAAAATAACCAGTTACTTCCAATAACGTTAGTAACATTTCTGATTATAATAATGCTATTGTCATTATAAAAACATTGGAGTGAGTAAAATTCGGAAGTCCCAAATTTATTTTTATGAGCCACAATGGAGCTCAAAGGAAATTCTTTTAACCATTAAAGGGAGGAAGTGATCCTTCAGCTTGAATAAGCCATTCTGTTGAAGAAATATTGCAACTTCCCTTTTCATAATCACATATAAGTGTTTGAGGGCAAAAGATCATTGAAAATGAATTAAAAGAGATGAGTATCATTAAAAAAAATAATATTTTTTTCATTGTTATAAACCTTAGTTTTTAGTTAATTATTACTCCTCGCTGTTTTTATTAATTCCTGATCATATTTTATACTTTGTTGGTTTTTTATGAAAGGAGTTATTTAGTTATTGTATTGTTTTTTACTTGTTTTCATAGTTTAAGCAAGGTAAATACTTTGTATTTGACTCAAATAGTAGTTTAAAAAAATTTTTCTATTTTTTTAGAGGTACCTTAGCTCTCCTTAGATTTAATCATTTTTTAATGCAACAAGTATCACTAAATAGTAAGAATACGCAATACTAGTTGATTAGCTTTATTAAGGTACTTATGCACTAATTTTATTTATGCTGATTGAATAAAATTTTTTTTGCTTCATCTGTTAAATTTAAATCAACATTTAATTGGCTGGCTTTTTCATAAGTCCTCTTAACTGCAGGGCGTTCCTGCATTCTTAAAAACCATTTTTTTAAGTAAGGAAAATCATTTAAATTTTGGTGTTGTTTTTCAAAAGGAACTATCCACGGATAACAAGCCATATCGGCAATTGAATATTCATGCGCTATATAATCTCTATTAGCTAGTTGTCTATTAAGAACTCCATACAACCTAGATGTTTCTTTTACATATCGTTCAACAGCATAAGTTAAATCTTTAGCATGCTGGCTAAAATGATGGTTTTGTCCAGCCATAGGACCTAGTCCAGCTACTTGCCAAAATAACCACTGGATAGCTTCAAATCGAGAGTGAATTTCAGTAGATAAGAATAAACCAGTTTTTTCTGCCAGATAAAGTAAAATGGCTCCAGATTCGAATATAGATATAGATTGTTTGTTGTTTTTGGGGTTGTGATCTACTAAAGCAGGCATGCGGTTATTGGGAGATATACGTAAGAAATCTTCAGAAAATTGCTCCCCTTTAAGAATATTAACTAATTTAAGCTGATAAGATAAATTAGCTTCTTCTAAAAATAGTGTAATTTTATGCCCATTAGGAGTAGGCCAATAATAAAGATCTATCATGGAATTTAGTCCTGTTGAGCTGGATTAAATTTCCAGCGGTGCCAAATAATAGGAGTCGCTGTCAAGATTTTTTTTGCAAAAATTACAGGCTCTTCTATTTCTGTTTGTGCATTCAAGCAAACTAAAGCATAACTATTTTTTCTTTGGATTAATCTACGGAAATAGATTCCTTCAGAAATTTCCACAATACAATCTTGTCCTAGACATTTTTCTATATCTGGTGTCATGAAATATTGGATACCACCAACAAAATCACCCATAGAGTAGGTTGGTTCCATCGTGTCGTCTGAAACCATGATTACAATAGCGTTAGGGTTATTTGATTTAAAGAAATCTATTTCTTTTTGAATGGTATTTTCGCCCTGAAGTAGGGGGGCAATATTTTTATCATGAGTGGGGTAGGGGGAAAAGTCAGTGTTTACCAAGGAAGGGCTTTTTCCATAGCCATTAAGTAACCATTGAGTTGAGCAGATTACGCCTGTTTCATGGAGCACTTCTACTAATTTCGATGCCGCTTTTTCTGGTAATGGATTTCTTCCTAACTCCCAAGACTGAAGCGTATGCATACTGATCCCGTACTTACTTTCTAAGTCTTTTCGAGTTATGCCAGCCAGGCTTCTAGCTGTTTTAAGCCGTCTACCAATATTTATTGGATTGTCTTGAGTATTGTGTTCCATAGAACCCCAAAATATTTCATACCAATAACACGTAATAATATTTACATTATACGCGTTATAGGTATAATGTTATTGATATAGGTATTATTACATACCTTGCGTAGGTATATAAGCTCTCAATTATGAGGGTTAAATACCGTAATTAAACTGATGTTAATAATGGATAAGAGTATTACATGGATTTTTTACTTAATCAAAAGGAGTTAGCTGCCTTGGATGGGTTACCTCATATACAGCAGTTAGCTTATTTAAGAGGGATACGACCTTATATGGACGTTAAAACAGGTTTGGTTGGTGTTAAAAGACGGATAAGCCATCAGTCTATTTCTGAACAACTATATATTGAGCCAAGACCCGGGATCAAAAGCCAGAGTTTTTCTAGAGATCAGGTTCGGCGCGCTGTTGCAGGCTTAGCTCGTGCTGGGATTGTCGTTGTTCATTCAGAGGACATGCATTTAATTTTAAAATGCGAATTAGCAACAATGGGTTATTCTGTCCAAAATAAAGCCGCCATAAATCCGCCACAGAAAGCCACCATAAAGCCACCCATTACAAGCCTTATCAACACTGAGTTTTCTGAAGTTGAGGTTGAGAATGCCGCCATAGCAAAACCCTCAAAAGCCGCCATACCTCTTAATAAAGATAATTATTATATTTATTTATTAGCGCAATTCGAACAATTTTGGTCGCTGTATCCAGAGCAAAAATCAAAGAGCAATGCTCAAGCAGCTTTTGAGCAACTAAGACCAAACGCAGAACTCTTTCAGCAAATCATGCAGGCCTTAGAGCAACAAATTCAGCATCGAGACAAGCTTCAGGCACAAGGCACTTGGGTGCCACCTTGGAAATACCCAGCAAACTGGCTAGTGCAGCGGTGTTGGGAAGATAGTTTATTTATGGACGCACCACGGGAGATACCCCATGCAAAGCATGAAAAAAATACTAGAGCAGGCAACACCAGCGCAGACTTGTTCTGCCCTCCCTGTGATGAAGAAGAGTCACGAGCAAGCAATGTCATCTCCATCTTGCGATGCCAGTAAAGAACATAAGCGAATTGACTTATTGTTCTCCAAGTTTGCTGCCTTCTATGGGCATATTTGGCGAAGCCAGTTTAAAGATGAAGTGTTTTTAAAGTTTGCCAAAAAAGAATGGCATGAAGGATTAAGTGGATTTGCAGACGAAATATTAAGTGAGGCCATTCTTGGCTGTAGAGAGCAGTATGAAATGCCTCCTACCTTGCCGCAAATGATTTACTACTGCAAACAAATTAAAAAAAGAAAAGAATTTCGAGTAGAAGAGGAATACATCAGAGCACAAGAATCTATTGTTGCCTTCAATATAAAACAGTGTTTGAAGCATTTAGCTTAAAAAAGGAGAGTGCCATGTTGGTTTTAACCAGAAAAGCAGGACAGCAAATTTTTATGGATAAGGGTCGTATTCAAATGAAGGTGATTAAGATTGAGGATGGCATCATTAGCCTAGGAATTGATGCGCCCTTGCATATTGATATTGCCAGAGAAGAAGTTTTTTCTCAAAGTCTTGCCCAAGAAAAGCTAGCGTCACTAAATCGAGGTGCATGAGATGAATTCATTTAAAAAAATGAAGCAAGGAATCTCTTTGGGTTGTTTGATGGCTGCTTGCGTTTTATTTCCTTGTACTTCAGAAGCCCAAAGTATTGAAAGCATTACCAATCGCACTACTCATTATCTTCAAGGAAGTCTTGCGCGCTCTATTGGTGTAGCGTGCATCATAATCGCAGGTTATCTGTGCTTATACCGCCAAAAATTTCCCAAAGAATATTTTTCGATGATTTTGGTAGGTCTTGGCATCATCTTTGGCGGCTCTACTTTATATAACACCCTTATTGGGTAGGGGGGCTCAAGTGAGCACATTAAAGAGCAGCTCCATTTTTAATGCACTAACAAGACCTGCGATGACAATGGGCGTTAGCTTTGAATACCACATCATCAACCTTATGGTGTCTATGTGTGCGTTTATCGGATTTTCTCCACTTTATGGCCTAGTTTTTATTCCTCTGCATGTATTTGGCTGGTTGGTCTGTCGTTATGACCTCCATTTTTTTACGATTTGCGCCAAATGCTATTTATTGCCTCATGCCCCAAATCGAACTCTTTGGAAGGTGCGCGCTTATGAACCGTTTTAAGCTAGTAAAGCCTGTTGCTCAAGAAGCAAGAGTCTCAGATAACGTTCCTATAACACATCTTAACTCACCCAGTATTTTTGAGTCTCAATTGGGATTAGTGGGGTCGGTATTGAGGATAGAGGGTATTTCTTTTGAGGTGGCAGAACCAGAACTACTCAATCACCAGCTATTTTTGCTACATCAAGCATTGATAGGTCTAGATTCCCGTTTTATTGTCTATGTGACTACTCATCGTCATAAAGTCTCATGTGCCTTAACAGGGCAATTTACCTCAGACTTTGCGCGCAACCTTGATGCGCGTTATCACCAACGCTTTGCCAATAAGAAGGCGTATAAAAATAACTTGTATTTAACTGTTGTATTAAAAGGAGATAACTCCAATAAAACCAGTACCTGGCTTGAGCGAATAAAAAATATTGGTCATATCAATACTGAGCTAAAGCAACTGCATCGAGAAAAAAACTGTACTGTGCTTCAAAATACCGTATGTCAATTACAAGCTAATTTAGCTTCTTTTGGCGCAACGCTTTTAGGAGCTCAGGATAAAGAGCTAGGTTATAGCGAATTGTTAGCGCTTCTTGGTCTAGTAGTTAATGGGGGACAAACACTTAACTTTCATCAACCCCTTTATAATCCACCTATTGCCAAAACCATCCCTGAAACGTTTAAAAAAGAAAGCCTCTATCCTCAAGGTCATCTTGGCCAATACCTAAGCCGTTATCAACTGCTTTTTGGTGAATACATCCAATTTCAAGGTAACACCCTTCAAGAATGTAGTTTTGGAGCACTACTGTCATTAAAAAAATACCCAACGCATACAGTAAGTATTTTATTAGATAACTTACTTTCACTAGATGGTGAGTTTATTTCCACCCACACCTTTGCCCCCATTGGTCGAGACAGTGCCTTGGATAGAATTACTAAAAAGCGCTCTAAATTAATTAATGCAGAAGATAAAGCCATTAGCCAAATGGAGGCCTTAACCCATTTAGAAGATGGGATTGCCAGTGAAACTCTATTACTTGGGGCTCATCATCATACCTTAATGCTTCTTGCGCCCAATAAAGACATGTTGGATGAGCTTATATTAGAGGCCAACAAACGTTATGCCAGTAGCGGTATTGTCGCGGTTAAAGAAACCCTTGGCCAAGAGCCTGCTTTTTGGAGCCAAATTCCCTGTAATCCTCATTTTATAGCACGTGCCTCACTCATCACCTCAGAAAATTTTGCTGAATTTTGCTCCTTACATAACACAAAGAGCGGTGATGCCGGTGAACACTTCTTAGGCGGGGCTGTTACAATCCTTGAATCTCCATCGAAAACGCCTGTGTATTTTAATTACCATGTGCGCGGTTCACGTACCAATCCTACTAAAGGACACGCTGCAATATTTGGCGGAAATAATGCGGGTAAAACCACCTTGGTTAATTTTTTAGATGCGCAAATGGGACGTTTGGGTGGTCGATGTTTTATGTTAGATAGAGATGAATCTTCTAAAATATACATCCTAGCCTCAGGCAACAGCAGCTATAGCAAAATAGCGCCATCAAGTGCTGTTGCCATGAATCCTTTACAGCTTCTCGACACCCCAGAAAACCGCTCCTTTCTAAAATCATGGTTTGCAACCTTACTTTTAGAAGAAAATGAGCAAACAATTCCTAGTCACATTGCTGAAATAATTAATGATTGCATTGATTACGCCTACGAGCAATTAGCACCAGAATACAGAACCTTAAGCATCTTAAGTCACTATTTACCTATTGATTTTCCACGCTGGCCGCATCTTAAACGTTGGCTTAAAAAAGATACTTTGCGAATTGATGGCGAGTTCCATTGGCTGTTTGATAATGAGTCCGATGCGCTTAATCTTGATTTTGATAAAGTAGGATTTGATGTTACCTATCTTATGGACCAAGCTCCTCAACTCATCGCAACGCCCGTATACCTGTATTTATTACACCGCATGCGCCAATGCCTTGATGGACGCTTAACCTCCTTTATCTTGGCTGAAGCTTGGCAATTATTTTCTTCCCCATTTTGGGAAAAAACACTCAAAGAGTGGCTGCCTACTATTCGCAAAAAGAACGGCCATTTTATTTTTGATACCCAATCACCTCAAACTATCATTAACTCACCTATTAGACATATTGTTCTTGATAACTTAGCAACCTTGATTGTGTTTCCTAATCCACGCGCTGAGAAAGAAACCTACATGGACGCATTAAAGCTGACCCAATCAGAGTTTGATGCAGTTAAAGACGCGACTGCCGAATCCAGAATTTTTCTCTACAAACAAGAACATGAATCGATGTTATGTCGTCTTGATTTAAGCGACTTAAAAGAATACATCCGCGTACTCTCGGCTAATACCAATTCAGTAAAACTAGTAGATGAATTAATAGAAGAATATGGAAGCCATCCCAATCAATGGTTGACCGCCTTCTTTGAGAGGAGCGCCTAATGAATAAAAAAGCCTTTTTATTTTCGGTCTCTTTAGTGTGTAGCGTCTTATCACCAATAAGCCATGCTGATTTATTAGGAGTAGAAGATACACAAATGATTGTTTTAGCAATGAAGCAATTAAATGAGCTTCAAGAACAATACCGCGTATTACGAGACACCTACGAAACAGCTCAGGCGCAAGTCGATAATTTAAACCAATTAAAATCCATGAACTCAGGTCATTATGGGTTTGGCGATTTAAACAATGGCTTGGATTCACTACAAAGCTGGTAATCGCCTGTTAGCACTTGGCAAGATGCCTTACAAAACTTATCAGGTGGTAATTCTACCCGCTATAAAGAGCTAGTTAGTGCTTATGAAAAAAATCATCCCGCACTCAATGAGTCTAGTTATGCAAACAATACAACACCTGCCCAAGCCGCACGTTTTAAAGAAGATAAAGCCGTTAATCGCGCAGTCCTTGTGCAAACCACAGAAAGCTACAACGAAATAAATAAACATATGGAGGCACTTCACAAGCTATCCAAGCAAATTGAAAAAACGCCCAACACGAAAGGGGCTATTGATTTAAATTCAAGGCTGCTTACAGAGCTTGCTTTTATTCAGTTGATGAGCTTGCGTCTTCAAGCATTAATTAGTCAGCAAACGGCACAAGATAGCTTATCTGAATTACAAGATAGAGCTGAAAATGCACGTTTTAACCGATTACCTCATTAAACAGGAGTACGCCATGACTAGGAAAGGACTTGTTACTTTGTTGCTGCTAAGCCTATTAAATGGCTGCTCATCAAAACCGCCTGATTTGGATTCTCCCTGCGCTCAATTTGGCAGGTATTGCCCGCAATATCCAATTAATGAGGAGGTAAAATAATGACTAATCTATTGAAAAACTGCATTGTGCTGCTGAGTATTGTTTTATTGTGCGCTTGCCATCATAAAAACCCATTAAAAACACATTCTAAGAACGACACGCTTAATTTTCTTATGAATGCCTCAGCTAATGCTGAAAGACGTCTTCACATTCCTACACAAAAAGACTCTTATGGCTATGCCTATTTAGAGTGTATGGACGGTAAAAAAAGCCCTGAATTACACTGCGCCTCTTTATATTTAGGAATGGCTGCTTTTGCGAAAGAAAATCATTACCCAGGCTTTAAATCCCTTAGAGCAAAAGACTTAGTCGACTCTACTTTTTTTAAAAAGATTGCGGATGATTATGCCGAATTTGCAGCAACATACGAGCCTCATTTTGTTGGCGAGGTTCATTAATGAGCGCCATGACCTATAACAACTTTATAATTCAACTGGCAGGTGAGATTGATAGATTAACTCGCCATTTTGTTTTTGATGGTTATAAGGCAATGGCCTCTACCCTTAAAGCTCCATTAGCTTCCATGGTTATTTTGTATATTGTGCTTAAGGGCTATGGCATAGCCCAAGGTGTCATTGAGCGCCCTCAACAGGAATTATTTCGTTTCGCAATTCGAGCAGGGCTTATTTATATGTTTGCGATGAATTGGGAGATATTTTCATTCTATGCGCGTGACTTGTTTATTGTGGGTAGTGAAACTCTTGGAGCGAAGCTTATGTTAGCTCTTAATCAACAAGGGCTGGGTTCTTCTATTAACCAAGGGATACAAAATGTTTTAAATGAAATTTTAAAGCTAGGGTGTGATTTATTTAAAATTGGTTCTCTAAGAAAACCAACACCTTATTTTGCAGGCATGATGGTGTTTTTATCCGGGAGTATTACATTAGGCTTTGCTTTTATAGAAATAGTTACTGCAAAACTTATGATGGCACTTGTTTTATGTACCGCACCTCTATTTGTTCTATTCACCTTGTTTGAGCAAACCAAACCTTTTTTTGAGCGTTGGCTTGGCAAATTATCTGGTTTTGCTTTTGTACTCATTTTTGTATCTGCTGTGGTAGGACTTTGTGTGCGCTTATTGCATTGGGTAACTTCTTCTTTTATGACCGATAGCACAGAAGTGAGCGCTGCTATTTGGATACCTATTTTTATAGTCGCTTGCTTATGTATCACGGGTATATACCAAGCGGTATGTATTGGTAAAAGTATAGGCGGTTCTGTTTGCACTTCAGGAGGAGCTGCAATGGTTGGTGGCTTTATTGGAAGCAGCTTAGGAGCTGGTCGATTTTCGAAAAAACTCCTGCAGAACAACGCACAAAGGGCATTGCAAAGCTTAGGCTATGCAACAGCAGCATTAAATCAGGGAAAGCAGCTAGGTAGTGCCGGCCACAATCTAGTTAAACAACTCCATAAGAACTTAAGAAGAGGTGCGTGATGAACACACATTATTTTAACCAAGCAAAAACTTGGGCTGATGATAATTTTGGACGAATGGAACAATCGCGTAAACGTTATCAAATAGCCTTTGTAACCGCCATGGTATTGAATGTAGTGTCTTTAATATTAGTTGCCGTATTAGTTAATTATCAAACCCTAGTACCGCTGTTAGTACACCATTATGATAATGGACTGGTAACAGTGGATGCACTAGCCAATAAACAAGCCCCGCTTAATGAAGACCAAGTTCGAAGTGATATAGCACGCTACATTCAAAACAGAGAATCCTATGATGTTTCCAGTTATAGAGCACAATTTGAATTAATTCATTTGCTCTCGAATAACGTGGTAGCCAAAGAGTACGTGAATGAGCATGATGCCGCGAACAAATCCTCGCCTATTCATCTATTAGGAAACCAAACCAAGCGTGAAGTACATATCTACAATATTAACTTTCTTGATTCAGTATTAGCCAATGAAGAGGGATTGCATAAAGACCACCATGCGCTGGCAGAAGTGGTATTCAGTCTGATTGATACCGACAAAACCACAGGCAAGTCAACCTCAACCCATTATAACGCCTTAATTTCATGGCAATACGGCAGACTACCCTCATCACCTGAAGCGCGCTGGCAAAATTGGGATGGTTTTGAAGTAACGCGTTACAGCAAACAACCAAGAGCAATGGAGACTCACGCATGAAAATTTTATTAATCGCTATGGCCTGCCTTAGTCCTTTAACTACAATTCAGGCACAAAATAACCCTAAACCTCTAACGCAGGATGTGCGCATTAAACAAGTAAGCTATCGCGAAAATGATGTGGTGCCGGTGTATGGCATACCCTTTACTACAACTCAAATTCAATTTGCCGACAAAGAAGAGATTCTTGATATTGAGGGAGGGGATAGCACGGCTTGGATGGTGACTTATCACCCCGAGCTTAGCAATATTGTTTTTATTAAACCAACCCAGTTTAACTCTAATACCAATATGACTGTAGTGACTAATAAGCACGCTTATTATTTTCACCTAGTAAGCAACAAAAACTTAAGCGCCAACTCAAAACAACCCACTTACGCGCTAAAGTTTGTTTATGAGGAAAATAAGCCTAAACCCATTGTAGCTCAGCACCACATCTCAAAACCTCCTAGTGCAAAGCCTAAAGCAGTCAATAGCGCTTATCGCTTTAGTGGTAGCCCACAACTAGTACCCCGTCATGTATTTGATGATGGTAGATTTACCTATTTTGAATTAACCAACACGGGTTCCGTGCCTGCTATTTTTGCTGTTGAGGATGGCAGCGGCAAAGAATCTACTGTTAATACGCGAAGAGAAAGCAAATACATTGTGGTTCAGCGCCTAGCACCACAATTTACCTTGCGCCAAGGAAGACTTACTACTTCCGTATTTAATGCTCAAGAAATTAATCGGATTGCTGCCAACAGGAGACCTCAATGAGTAGCGAGAATAAAACAGCGGATAGATTAAGCAATAGAACCAAGGTTGCCAAAAAAGACAGTCATATCAAATGGAAAGACCGTGCCTTATGGATTGGAACTATTGCTTTATGTGCGCTCATTGCTTTAAGCGGGTTCTTACCTAAACATCAAAATAAGGATGCATTAGAAGAGAGCGAAAAACAAAACGCTTCTCTTGCCCTAAATCAAAACCTGGAGCTTATAGCCGCTTTGAGAGCGCAAAATCAGTCACAAGCAGGTTATCATGGCGGTGACCCCAATCACCCTCCAGTAGTACGCACTAATGTTGCCAATACCCTATCAAAAGAAACCTTGGCGCGCATGAATGCCCCATCAACTTTTTTCAGTGCAGGCGGTTCAGATTCGCCAATAAGCAGTTTAAGAGCAAAAAAAGAAGCGCAAAAAACGCTCATGGGTCAAGATGCTAATTCTCAATTTTTAAATCAACAAAATGATATAACCACAGTGTTTGCAAAGCGTCTACCACACCCCACTTGGACAGTGCCCGCAGGCGAGATGATTTCGGCCACCTTAGAAACAGCCATTAATGCTGAATTAGCGGGCATGGTAAAGGCCATTACAACGCACGATATTTACTCTTTAGCTGGACACAAACTATTGCTCCCTAAAGGCTCTAGCATCATGGGTCAATTTAATACGGCCATTACCCAAGGCCAGCGCCGCATATTTATCGTTTGGAACCAAATACAAATGAGCAACGGGGTAAAAGTAACCCTAAATAGTCCAGGAACGGATGCGATAGGGCGCGCAGGAGTTGCAGCGGATTATATTGACCGTCATTTCTTTGAGCGTTTTGGTAGTGGCGCTCTTCTTTCTGTGCTTGGGGCATTTTCTGCAACAGGCGGGGTTAATGGTCAAGACCAATATAATTCTATGGCGCAATACCGTATGAATGTGGCGGGTTCTTTCCAGCAAGCAGCCAATCAAACCTTGCAACAAGACATGCAACAAAATACAACTTTGCAAACCAATCAAGGCGCTGAGATTAAGATATTCGTAGCCCATGATTTGGATTTTTACCGCATTGCAGGAAGAGGGTAAAATGGATACTATTAAAGCCCAATACGCGCCTGGTTCAATAGGGCTTTTAGCCCCATTACACGCTTTTTTAGCCGATGAGCAGGTCTCTGAGCTCTTAATTAATAAGCCACAAGAAGTTTATATTGAACGTGAAGGAGTCTTACAGCGTTTTGATATACCAGAGCTCACCAGTCAATATCTACGTCGCCTATTCCTATTGCTTGCTAATGAAAACAAACAAAGCTTATCGGAAAGCTCGCCCATACTCTCAGGCAACTTAAAAGATGGCTCGCGAGTGCAATTAGTCATTCCTCCCGCAGCTTTTTATGAAATCTTATCAATACGCAAATTTACCCTAAAGCATTTGAGTTTTGATGACTATAAAGCGTTAGGCTTTTTTTCTTTAACCAAAGCAGTGGGGTTAGAATCATCAAATCCAACTCAGGATGAATCGCATTTGCTGTCTTTATACCGTGCGCAAAACTGGCAGGAATTTATTAATCACGCCCTTATTCAAAAAAAGAATATCATTATTTCAGGCGGTACCTCTTCTGGAAAAACCACTTTTTTAAATAGTTGTCTTAAGCAAATTCCTCTTTATGAACGCATTATTACTCTTGAAGATACTTATGAGATTGATATCCCTCATAATAACCTCGTGCGATTAAAAGCATTAAAACCCCTTGGTGAATCGCAAGCACGGATTAGCATGCAGGATTTAGTACAAGCAACTTTAAGGTTGAGACCCGACCGAATCATTATGGGTGAAATCAGAGGAAAAGAGATTTTTGATTTTGTATCGGCCTGCTCAACAGGGCACAGTGGCGCTTTAGCTACAATTCATGCCAACAGCCCTCGCGTTGCTTTTATGCGAATGGCTCAACTTTACAAGTTAAATCAAGTAGCAGGAATGGATGAGGCAGACCTATACAAGATATTACATGAGGTCATCGATATTATCGTGCAATTACAAAAAACTTCAGAAGGCAAGCGTTTGGTGGAGGTGTATTATAAAGAAGCTCAATAAAATAGGACTTTATATCTTGGCTAGCATTGTATTCATTCAAATAAGCTGTCAAATCGCTTTATTGCTTATTGGAATGGCGCAGTTTGCCACACCCTTTGTTTTAAAAGAGTTAATTCATCATGGTTTTTTAAATGAGCTAGGAGTTGCCTTTTTCATTACTAGCATAATGATGTTTTGCATCCTAGGATTGATTCAAAAAGGATTTAATCGCTATTTGGCCTGTAGACTAAGCACGAGCCTTATAATAAGCCTAGGGCTTTTTGTAACAGGTTATTTTATTTTTTGTTGGCTATTTTTAGATGAGACCCAAGGGCTTATTGATTTGGCTAGCCTTCGTTATCAAAATGCAGCGCTTTGGTTTATTTTTATTAAAACAGAAGGGGTGGTTTTTCTCATTAGCTTTATCGCATTAGGCCTTTATTTCTTTAATAAATTAAGGCCTGAGAAAAAAGTATTAGGTAATGCCCATTTTGCTAATGGTTTTGAAATGAACAAAGCCCTGTTTTTTAAGCAAGAAGAACAAAGCATTATTATCGGTAAAAAATACGGAGCTCCTTTATATTCAAATGGTTTTGAGCATGTATTAGTTTTTGCACCTACTGGAAGTGGAAAAACCCGAAGCATTGGTATTCCTAATTTATTTCATTATCCTTATTCGATAGTGTGCAATGATGTTAAATTAACTTTATTTAAAACCACCTCAGGATATCGACAACAGGTACTGGGACATCAATGCTATTGCTGGGCACCAGCTCAAGAGAAGCAATTAACCCATCGTTATAACCCCTTATCGCTTATTTCTAGTGATAAAGTTCAAAGATTAACGGACATTCAACGCATGGCGCATATTTTAATTCCTGATAATAAAAAATCCGATCCGATTTGGCAGCAAGCCTCACGTAAATTATTTAAAGTAGCTGTTTTGTATTTATTAGATACCCCTGAACGACCCAAGACCTTAGGTGAAATTAATCGTCTTATAAAACAAGCAGGGTTTGATAATTGGTTGGCTTCTATGTTAGAGGAAACGGAGCACCTCGATCCAGAGTTTTACCGTAACGGCTACTCCTATCTTAACAATCATGAAAAAACGAGAAGCTCAATTCTTGAAACTTTTTCAGGCTATTTTGAATTATTTGACGACCAAAGTATTGATGCGGCGACCAGCGGCACTGGTTTTGATTTGCGCGAATTACGCTCTAAACCAATGACCATCTATGTTGGCTTTACTGATGATGATATGGAGCGGCTTGCTCCATTGCTTACTTTATTTTGGCAGCAATTAATATCGGTGATGATTAAAGAGCTACCCCACCTAAAAAAAGAGCCTTATCCTTTATTATGCTTGATTGATGAATTTTCATCTCTAGGCCGTATAGAGCGCTTAAGGCGCTCTCTTAAATTACTGCGTGAATACCGAGTTCGTTGTGTCTTGATGATGCAATACATTGCTCAAACTTATGAGCAATATTCTCAAGATGAGGCTAAAGCTTTTACTAATATTAAAACCAAAGTCGCGTTTGCAACAGAAGATATTCACGATGCGGAATACGTCAGTAAGTTATTGGGTACTCGAACCGTTCAAGTATCTGGAGGCTCTGCAGGCCTTCAGCATCAAGGCTATTCTGAATCTAAAAATTATAATTACCAAGCAATTCCTTTAATGCGACCCGATGAGGTAATGCGCCTACCTGAACATCTTATTCTTATTATGCGTACCGGTCATCCACCAGTAAAAGCAGGTCAATTTATTTGGTACAACGACCAAGTAATGAAAAAAAATAATTATGAGCCTGTAGAGGTTCCTAAACAAGCTGTACAGCAGTATCCCTTTATTCGGCCAGTATCCATTCAATCATCTTTTTTGGAGGCATTAGAAAGCTAGTATGAAAAAACCACCCCAGCAGCCTAATAAGGATGAAAGGCTGCTTGATTCGCTGCATGGATTGCACGATGGGGATGAAGAAGAAAATGAAGAACTTAAGCCTGAGCACTTCATCAGTTCCTTAACTTACCAATATGTAAGTACATTACAACGTACTGTATGGGTTGAACAACCAATACGAAAAGCCATGTCCCGCACTCTTTGGCCTCGAATACTTATTTCACGATGCCGATTATTAATCGCCCATTCCTTGCCCTTAATATCGAGTGGTCATTGGATTATGATGGAGTTTATTCTTAACAACCTTCGTCTAGTACTGCATTACTTAGGTATTTTAATTAACGGACTAAGATTGCTGATGAACCTTGCTGTGGTAGTAAAACCGTTTTTCACTGACTCCTTACCCTTGGAAGAAATAAAAAAAGCCTTAGCTCATACTTGGTTTGAACTATTTCTTGATAGCCATAGTCTGATTTCAGCTTTTTTGCCTACTAGGTATTTAAAAACCTCTGTTGTGTTTTCTGCTTTAGAATTAACTGTTTTTATCCTTCGAGGTTGGCTTGAGTTGCATGAACTTTCTAACTTTAAACAAAAATTTACTAATGCGGGTCTTGTTTAGGAACCCCCAAAAATGCTCAGCTCCAAATTAAACCAAATTTTTGAATTAAGCTATAATTAAAGGCATAACGAATAGAAAAAAGATTAAACTATGCTAATACCTTTGAGTGAACCGAGCAATTTTCGTTACATTCGAATTAATCCTGAAACCAATCAAATCCATCTTCGTGTTTCATTAATTGAAGGTGAAGATATTAGTACGGCTAATACCTGCAAGGTGGATGAACGATTACAAGTATTTTTTGAAGGTGATGCTGTTCGAGAGTTGGAGACCTATAAGAGCACGCTTGAGCTTCATATTTCATTGTTAGAAAAAGATGATCCGATTAGGCACGCTAAAAAAGCGCGTTTAGAGCAAATTAATATCTATCTTGCCGAAATTCTTGCCCTAAGAAACAATTACAAAGATGTCATAAATCAATTTCTCTCCAAACCTTGCAACTTGTACAGCGTACAGTTACGTCCTCGTGTGCAAGATCCCTATTCTAAGGTTGTAAATCCAGTTTTTACCATCAATCGAAACAATGATAATCGAGGAAATCCTTTATCGCCTTTGTACAATGAGATGCAAAACGCTTTTTCTCATCTTGACTTAAAGCGTACCGACTTGACGAGCAAGGTATTAAACGATTTGCCCAACAATGCAACGTTTGATCAAATCAAGCAAGTTTTACAACAACACTGTCATCAAACATTCCAGCAATTTGGCATTGATATTGATTTTGAAAGTTACTTTAGACGTTCATTTGGCGAAGAAAATGTCAAAAAACAAGTCAATAAAGCTCATGTTGATGAGGTGATGGGGTTTGGTTCTGATACCACTCCAGGAGAATATGTCGATGCATTGTTAGATATGTGTGCTCCTAATCTTTGGGGCTTAGTTCCGGGTTCACCTTTTTATTTGGGTACTTCATCGGATAATGCAGTAACAGCAGAGCGTTTATCGATAACGACTCAATTTTACCTTGCTATTGTGAATATTCATTGTCGTATCAACGGCATCAGTGATACAAATTTTGGGGTAATTTTAGATGGTAATGCTCAATTAAGTCATCAATTAGTCAAGACGATATCACAAGCATTAACGCATGGAGATGATGTAGAACAAGCAATTATTACATTCCTCAATATCCATCAAAAAAAATTTTATTTATCACGAAACTTAAATGAAACGGATAAAAATACGATTCAGAAAAAATTTGACTTGACGTATCGAACCATTACTGCCACCAAAGAAAATCAACACAAAGATGATTTTATGGTGTTGGATAGAGAGGCTTCTGGTGAATATGCACCGGTTGAAACGCATGAAGGCGTAATTTACACCGATTTTTCGCATATTGTGCCTATATCAGCGCAAAACCAACCCTATTTTTCTGAAATCCGCAATGAAGCGATTCAACGCCCGACGCTCACTACACCTCAAGATGAACCTATTATCACCATTGATATTGCACCTGAAGCGCTCATGGATAAATTGGACGATGTACAATGGGAAAGACTTCCTAAAGAAGTTGCTGAAGCTTGTCGTGCGTTACCTGCATTTAAAGTCCGAGAGCTTTTGGATGATGTTGCAAAAGGAAAACAAGATGAAGCACATGTTATTTTAGAGTCATCAGAAGACAAGCAAACGCTCCTTCGAACACCGGGTAAATTCACCGATTACTCGGGACGAACGTTTCATTGCACCGCCTATGAATATGCGTATTGGGCTAAAGATAAACATATGATGCGTATGTTAGAACCTCATATGGATGATGAAACCAGAGCATTCATGTTAGAAAAAATTGATGCAATGGAACAGATAGGACTTTCTTATCAACAACACGGCATCACGTATCAAAACGCACACTATGATATGAGTTTTGCTTTAAAAAATTTAAACGCAGATGAATTTCGTCAATTACAAACAATAGTTGGGCAAAGCAGTGCAAAAATACAACAAGCAACGATCGATAACTATAAAAATATATCGTTTACTGCAACAGAATATGAAGCGCTTAAAAAAACATTAGAACAACACCGTCCCAAAGGTACTTCTTCATTCTTTTTCTCGTCACCTGCAAGAGTTCTCGGTGAAAAACTACAGTTTGATTTCCATTCATTGATTACAGCATTGGATAGTTATGTGACTAATTTTGATAAATGGAATTCTCACCAGCAAGAAGAAGCTTGGATGAAGGTTGGTAAGGCCCAGCGCGATGTTCCAGCTCACGTCGCTCACGAGTATTGTAGGCCAGACCGGTCGTTTGACCCATTACCTTCTTTTACGGAGGAAGCTCTACCGAGAATTCTTACTTTTTATAATTACGTTACAAATATTAAGTCTTGGTTCCCTCTTACTTCATCTTCCTCTGGTCTCGGTTTCGATTTTGCGTTAATACGCCTAGCCCCGCATGGCGCGTCGGCCTGCGCGGCGGGGCGGGGGGCGGGCCGGCACGCGCGTGTTGATTTGGCGGCGGTCCGCCATCTTGATGAAGTGAGAATCGCCGATCTTACGCAGTCGCGTGAAAATCTAAGCCGGCCTGCAAGTCAATTAGAGTTGGTTCATTAGATTCTTGAAGAAGGGTGATTGCAATTTTTACCACCTTAAAATCTCGACACACCTGTAAAAACCATCCTAATAATTCTTGATACTGCCAGCTTTGTGACGACCTCACCCACCACGAGCACCAACGACTCAAGTAACTCTTGATTCGGCGGGTAGAAAACCCATCATTAACCATTTGTTTAACTTGTTCGCGTGCATTGCGTAACGTTCTTGCGTGTGGAACGATACGTTGTTGCGCAGAATCTGTCTGTTCAACCTTAGGCAAATCTGTTCTCCCCCCACCACACTGAGGTCAAACAATAAGCATAATTTATGGTTGAATCATGAGATACCTGTGTGACGTTGGTGCCATCCGGAGGTTGTGGCTCCAGATAGTTGATGCCTAAAAAATGAAACCCTTTGTCAATCGAACCAATACGTGTTTTTTTACGTGATAATCGTAAGCGCCTTTCATGTAAAATATCCATTAAGCGTTGTTTAGCACGCTCCAGTTGACGCTTTGTTTGACACAAAATAATGATGTCGTCCTGATACCTCAAATAAGTAACATCCATTGTATCGAATGCGTCATCCAATGGCTTAAGATAAAGTGCACTAAAAAATTGAGATAATGGACCGCGAAGCGCAATACCATGATCAGGGTTTTTATAACCACGTGGTGTTTCAATGGGATTTTTAATAATTTCCTCAAGCATGGACTGTACTTTATGATCGAGATAATAACGTTTAACATCCTCAATCAATAAGTGATGCGAAATAGATTTATAGTAAGATTTAATGTCCGCTCGAATGATATACTTTGGTTTTTCTAAGGAAACAACCTCTCTTATGTGTTGAGTTGCCAATCTCACTCCGCTTGGGCCATGTAAGTGATAACAATTTGGATTCATAACATGAGAAAACGTAGGTTTTAACTGCTGCAATAATAAATTCTGTAAAATGCGATCGGATAAATGTATAGTTATTTAAAATTTGAAATGTCCATAAGATTTGGTATTATTATGGTTTT